>NZ_JAMMIN010000003.1:0-548412 GCF_051702785.1 Salmonella sp. NW722 | reverse complement strand
GCGGGAATAGCTCAGTTGGTAGAGCACGACCTTGCCAAGGTCGGGGTCGCGAGTTCGAGTCTCGTTTCCCGCTCCAATTCTTATCTACAGTAAAATTATCCACAACGAATATCGCGTTGGGGCACGTTTTGTTCCGCTTTCGTCAGATCCTTGTAAACAGACTTATCCACAGGTTGGCCCATTACTCCTGGAATGCAAAAAATCATACCTGACGCGTAGAATTTCTATAATTTACTGAAAAATATAGAAAAAATAAGATTTCAAAACGTTAGCGTTATTGACTATTCCTTTTTTCCCTCTTGAATCGCAATGTGTTTTTATTTTTATACACAGCCTGTGAATAATTCAGGCATCGCGCACCAGCCCTTTTTCAATCACCCTGACCAGACGCTGTTTTTTCGGTAGCTGCACTTCAATGATGCAGGCGTTCCGCTTTTCAATTTGTTGCGCAATCGCCCATTCGATATGCTCATCAAGAAGTGGATGCTCACCCTTGCGGCTTTCCAGCGCCGTAATGACGGCATTACTCCACGGCGCATTCCCCAGCGCGACGGCAACATTGCGCAGCCAGCGTAAATGACCAATGCGCCGAATCGCAGAACCTTCAGTGACTTTCAGAAACTGCGCTTCGCTCCAGCTAAACAACTCAACCAAATCTGGATTATGCAGCGCCTTGCGTGGGCTAAAATCTGCTTCGTCGGTCAACTGAGAGTAACGATTCCACGGACAGATAAGCTGGCAGTCATCGCAGCCGTAAATACGGTTGCCTATCAGTGGGCGAAATGCTTCCGGAATAGCGCCTTCCAGCTCAATGGTGAGATAAGAAATACAGCGCCGCGCGTCCACCGTATACGGTTCGACAATCGCCCCGGTCGGGCAAATGGTCATACAGGCGACGCATTTGCCGCAACCTTCCTCGACCGGCTGGTCGACCGGCAGCGGTAAATCAATCAACAATTCCCCCAGGAAAAAGAATGAGCCTGCCTCCCGATTAAGGATAAGTGAGTGCTTACCCGTCCAGCCAAGTCCGGCTTTTTCCGCTAATGGGCGTTCAAGAATAGGCGCAGAGTCGACAAACGGTCTAAAATTCAGCGAACCGCAGTACTGCTGGATCTGCTCGCCCAGTTTTTTAAGGCGGCTGCGTAACAGCTTGTGATAATCACGCCCCAGCGCATATCGGCTAACGTAGCCCAGCGTGGGATCCTTCAACGTACTGGCAAACGCGGCGTTGGCGGGCAGATAGTTCATGCGCACGCTGATGACACGTAGCGTACCGGGTAAGAGTTCATGAGGCCGGGCGCGCATCATACCGTGGCGCGCCATCCATGCCATCTCGCCGTGGTATTGTTTGTCCAGCCACGCCTGCAGCGCAGGTTCGGATGCGCGCAGATCGGTATCAGTAATACCGACCTGCTGAAAGCCCAGCTCCAGCCCCCACTGCTTAATATTTTGCGCTAACTGATTGAGATCGAGGGGCTTTGACATGATGGACCATAACATGAAGAAAAACCCTGTAAGTATACCACACTCCATTTGGCCCGCCGATGACATCAAACGGCTGGAACGCGATGCGGCGGATGCCTTCGGACTCACACTCTATGAATTGATGCTGCGCGCTGGCGACGCGGCATTTCGGGTAGCCCGTGACAGTTATCCTGACACCCGACACTGGCTGGTGTTGTGTGGTCATGGCAACAACGGCGGCGATGGTTACGTCGTGGCGCGACTAGCGCAAGCGGCGGGCATTAGCGTAACGTTGCTGGCGCAGGAGAGCGACAAACCGTTACCTGAAGAAGCGGCGCAGGCGCGCGATGCCTGGCTGAATGCCGGCGGCATTATCCATGCTGCCGATATTATCTGGCCGGAAGCGACGGATCTAATTATCGACGCGCTGCTTGGCACCGGCATAGCCCAGGCGCCGCGCGACCCGGTAGCCGGTCTGATTGAACAGGCGAACGCCCATCCTGCGCCGGTTGTCGCCGTCGATATCCCGTCAGGTCTGCTGGCGCAAACGGGCGCCACGCCTGGCGCGGTGATAAGCGCCGCGCATACGGTCACGTTTATCGCCCTGAAACCAGGCCTGCTGACCGGCAAAGCGCGTGACGTTACCGGCATACTGCATTATGACGCGTTGGGACTGGAAGGTTGGCTGGCGAGCCAGACGCCGCCGCTCCGGCGTTTTGACGCGACGCAGTTGGGGCAATGGTTAACGCCGCGTCGACCGACCTCGCATAAGGGCGATCATGGTCGTCTGGCGATTATCGGCGGCGACCAGGGAACAGCGGGCGCGATTCGGATGGCTGGCGAGGCGGCGCTGCGTACGGGGGCTGGGTTGGTCAGAGTTCTGACTCGCGGTGAAAACATCGCGCCGTTGCTGACGGCCCGCCCGGAACTGATGGTACATGAACTCACGCCTCAGTCGCTGGAAGAGAGCCTGACCTGGGCTGACGTTGTGGTGATCGGCCCGGGGCTTGGGCAGCAGGAATGGGGCAAAAAAGCCTTACAGAAAGTAGAAAACGTCCGTAAACCTATGCTGTGGGATGCGGATGCGTTGAACCTACTGGCAATCAATCCTGATAAACGTCACAATCGCGTGATTACGCCGCATCCGGGAGAGGCAGCCCGCCTGTTAGGATGTTCTGTGGCAGAAATTGAAAGTGATCGCTTACTTTCAGCGCAGCGTCTGGTAAAACGGTACGGAGGCGTGGTCGTGTTAAAAGGCGCAGGAACGATTATCGCCGCTGAACACCACCCTCTGGCTATCATTGACGCTGGTAATGCGGGGATGGCGAGCGGCGGGATGGGCGATGTCCTGTCCGGCATCATCGGCGCATTGCTCGGACAGAAGTTTACCCCGTATGATGCGGCATGTGTGGGATGTGTGGCTCACGGCGCGGCGGCGGACTTACTGGCAGCGCGTTATGGCGCTCGCGGCATGTTGGCGACCGATCTTTTTACTACGCTGCGGCGTATTGTTAACCCTGATGTGATTGACGTAAACCATGATGAATCGAGTAATTCCGCTACCTGACGAACAGGCGACGCTAGACCTGGGGCAACGGGTAGCCAACGCCTGCAATGGCGCGACCGTTATTTATCTGTATGGCGATTTAGGTGCCGGTAAAACGACGTTTAGCCGGGGATTTTTACAGGCGTTAGGCCATACCGGTAATGTAAAAAGCCCCACCTATACGCTGGTAGAGCCTTATACGCTTGATAACATGATGGTATATCACTTCGACTTATACCGTCTTGCGGACCCGGAGGAGCTGGAGTTTATGGGCATTCGCGATTATTTCGCCAACGACGCCATTTGTCTGGTGGAGTGGCCGCAACAAGGTAAAGGCGTTCTCCCCGACCCGGACGTCGAAATCCATATTGATTACCAGGCGCAGGGGCGTGAGGCTCGCGTAAGCGCGGTATCCTCATCGGGTCATTCGTTACTAGCGCGTTTAGCCGATTAGCTATAAAGGTGGCGGGATGATTTATCGCATCAAAAATGCCGTAATAGCAGCCTTAATCCTGCTGTGCGCGCAGGCGGGCGCCGCCAGTCTCTCTGATATTCAGGTGTCCAACGGCGAGCAGCAGGCGCGCATTACGCTGAGTTTTATCGGCGAGCCGGAATATGCTTACTCACAGGACGGTAAACGGACCGTGGCGCTGGATATCAGGCAGACCGGCGTGATTCAGGGGCTGCCGCTTCAGTTTAGCGGTAACAATCTGGTAAAAACGATCCGTGCCGGAACGCCGAAAGATGCGCAATCTTTACGGTTGCTTGTCGATCTGACGGAAAATGGTAAAACCGAGGCTGTGAAGCGGCAAAACGGCGGCAACTATACGGTCATTTTCACCATTAATGCCGATGTTCCGCCGCCACCACCACCGCCTGTCGTCGCGAAACGGGTTGAAAGCGCGCCCCGCCCGACGGAGCCTGCCCGTAATCCGTTTAAATCTTCTGATGATCGCCTGACCGGCGTAACCAGCAGCAATACCGTTACGCGGCCTGCGGCGCGCGCGTCGGCAGGCGCTGGCGATAAAGTGGTGATTGCTATTGATGCCGGACATGGAGGCCAGGACCCCGGCGCGATAGGCCCGGGCGGTACGCGCGAGAAAAATGTCACCATCGCCATCGCGCGTAAGTTACGCACATTACTGAATAACGATCCGATGTTTAAAGGCGTGCTGACGCGTGACGGCGACTATTTTATTTCGGTGATGGGGCGGTCTGACGTGGCGCGTAAGCAAAACGCCAACTTTCTTGTCTCTATTCATGCGGATGCCGCGCCAAATCGCGACGCCACCGGCGCCTCCGTCTGGGTATTGTCCAATCGTCGCGCGAACAGCGAAATGGCAAACTGGCTTGAGCAGCATGAGAAGCAATCCGAACTGTTAGGCGGCGCTGGCGATGTGCTGGCGAACAGTCAGTCAGACCCTTACCTGAGCCAGGCGGTACTGGATTTGCAATTCGGTCATTCGCAGCGGGTAGGGTATGATGTGGCGACGAACGTACTAAGCCAACTCGACGGCGTGGGGTCGCTGCATAAACGCCGCCCGGAACACGCGAGCCTGGGCGTGTTGCGTTCGCCGGATATCCCGTCCATTTTGGTGGAGACGGGCTTTATCAGTAATCACGGCGAAGAGCGATTGCTGGCGAGCGACCGCTATCAGCAGCAGATTGCTGACGCTATATACCGGGGGTTGCGTAAGTACTTTGCAGCGCATCCGATCCAGTCTGCGCCGCAGGGCGGCCCAGGCCAGACGGCCAGTACCAACCAGCCTGGCGCCATAACCGCCGCGAATTAAGGAGATTTCATGCCGATTCAGGTTCTGCCGCCGCAGCTTGCGAACCAAATCGCCGCTGGCGAAGTGGTGGAACGCCCTGCGTCGGTTGTTAAAGAGCTGGTAGAGAATAGTCTGGATGCAGGCGCCACCCGCGTTGATATCGACATCGAGCGTGGCGGCGCGAAGCTTATTCGTATTCGCGACAATGGCTGCGGCATTAAAAAAGAGGAGCTGGCGCTGGCGCTGGCCCGTCATGCCACCAGTAAAATCGCCTCGCTTGACGATCTGGAAGCGATTATCAGTCTGGGATTTCGCGGCGAAGCGCTGGCCAGTATCAGTTCGGTCTCGCGTTTGACGCTAACGTCGCGCACGGCGGAGCAGGCGGAAGCCTGGCAGGCGTATGCGGAAGGGCGCGACATGGACGTGACGGTAAAACCCGCCGCGCACCCGGTCGGCACCACCCTGGAAGTTCTGGATCTCTTTTATAATACGCCCGCCCGGCGCAAATTCATGCGTACCGAAAAAACGGAATTTAATCACATCGATGAGATCATCCGTCGTATTGCATTGGCCCGTTTTGACGTCACGCTTAACCTGTCGCACAACGGCAAATTGGTACGGCAGTATCGCGCTGTCGCAAAGGACGGGCAAAAAGAGCGCCGGTTAGGCGCCATCTGCGGGACGCCGTTTCTCGAACAGGCACTGGCGATCGAGTGGCAGCATGGCGATCTGACCCTGCGCGGCTGGGTCGCCGATCCGAATCACACCACCACGGCGTTAACGGAGATCCAGTACTGCTATGTGAATGGCCGCATGATGCGCGACCGCTTGATCAACCATGCCATTCGCCAGGCCTGTGAAGATAAACTGGGCGCGGACCAACAGCCTGCGTTTGTGCTGTATCTGGAGATTGACCCGCATCAGGTGGATGTCAATGTTCATCCCGCCAAGCACGAAGTGCGTTTTCATCAATCCCGGCTGGTGCACGACTTCATCTATCAAGGGGTGCTGAGCGTTCTGCAACAGCAGACGGAAACGACGCTGCCGCTTGAGGACATTGCGCCAGCGCCGCGGCATGTCCCGGAAAACCGTATCGCCGCCGGGCGCAACCATTTTGCTGTACCCGCCGAGCCAACTGCGGCGCGCGAGCCCGCGACACCGCGTTATTCCGGCGGCGCATCGGGCGGTAACGGCGGGCGTCAGTCCGCGGGTGGTTGGCCGCACGCGCAGCCAGGTTATCAGAAGCAGCAGGGCGAGGTTTATCGCGCGCTTTTACAGACGCCGACGACGAGCCCCGCGCCGGAGCCGGTTGCGCCTGCGCTTGACGGACATAGCCAGAGTTTCGGTCGCGTACTGACAATAGTCGGCGGTGACTGCGCGTTGCTGGAACACGCGGGGACTATCCAGCTCTTGTCGCTGCCGGTTGCGGAGCGTTGGCTGCGTCAGGCGCAGCTTACACCGGGTCAAAGTCCGGTTTGCGCGCAGCCGTTGCTGATTCCGCTGCGTTTAAAAGTGAGCGCCGATGAAAAAGCCGCGCTGCAAAAAGCCCAATCTTTGTTGGGAGAATTGGGTATTGAATTTCAGTCAGATGCGCAGCATGTGACCATTCGGGCGGTGCCTTTACCCTTACGACAACAAAATTTACAAATCTTGATTCCTGAACTGATAGGCTACCTGGCGCAACAGACCACATTTGCAACGGTCAATATTGCACAATGGATAGCGCGTAATGTGCAGAGCGAACATCCGCAGTGGTCGATGGCGCAGGCCATATCGCTGCTGGCGGATGTTGAGCGGCTATGTCCGCAGCTGGTAAAAGCGCCGCCGGGTGGCCTGTTACAACCTGTTGATTTACATTCGGCGATGAACGCCCTGAAGCATGAATGATGTAAGCAAGGCGAGCCTGCCTAAGGCGATATTTTTGATGGGGCCGACGGCCTCCGGCAAAACGGCGCTGGCGATAGAACTGCGTAAAGTTTTGCCAGTAGAGTTGATAAGCGTTGATTCCGCCCTCATTTATCGGGGGATGGATATTGGCACGGCTAAGCCGAATGCCGATGAGCTGAAAGCGGCGCCGCATCGACTGCTGGATATACGCGACCCGTCGCAGGCGTATTCGGCGGCGGATTTTCGCCGCGACGCGTTAGCGCAAATGGCGGAGATCACCGCTGCGGGGCGTATCCCGCTGTTAGTGGGCGGTACCATGCTGTATTTTAAGGCATTGCTGGAAGGGTTATCGCCGCTGCCTTCAGCAGATCCGGAAGTCAGATCCCGGATAGAGCAGCAAGCAGCGGAGCTTGGATGGGAGGCGTTGCATCAGCAACTTCAGGAGATAGATCCGGTTGCCGCCGCGCGAATTCATCCAAATGATCCGCAAAGACTTTCCCGGGCACTGGAAGTTTTTTTCATTTCGGGTAAAACTTTAACGGAGCTAACGCAAACGTCAGGAGACGCGCTACCGTACCAGGTGCATCAGTTCGCTATCGCCCCGGCGAGCCGTGAACTGCTCCATCAGCGCATTGAACTGCGTTTTCATCAGATGTTGGCTTCAGGTTTTGAAGCAGAAGTCCGGGCGCTTTTTGCCCGAGGAGATTTGCATACGGACTTGCCTTCCATCCGTTGTGTGGGATACCGCCAGATGTGGTCATACATTGAGGGCGAAATCTCATATGATGAAATGGTTTATAGAGGTGTTTGCGCCACGAGACAGTTGGCGAAGCGCCAGATGACCTGGTTGCGCGGTTGGGAAGGGGTGCGCTGGCTTGACAGTGAGAATCCCGATCGGGCGCGAAAAGAAGTATTACAGGTTGTTGGTGCTATCGCAGACTGAATGTGTACAATTGAGACGTATCGTGCGCAATTTTTCAGAATCGAAAGGTTCAAAGTACAAATAAGCATATAAGGAAAAGAGAATGGCTAAGGGGCAATCTTTACAAGATCCGTTCCTGAACGCATTGCGTCGGGAACGTGTTCCAGTTTCTATTTATTTGGTGAATGGTATTAAGCTGCAAGGTCAAATCGAGTCCTTTGATCAGTTCGTGATCCTGTTGAAAAACACGGTCAGCCAGATGGTTTATAAGCACGCGATTTCTACTGTTGTCCCGTCTCGCCCGGTTTCCCATCACAGCAACAATGCCGGTGGCGGCGCCAGCAATAACTACCATCACGGTAGCAACGCGCAGGGTTCTACTGCGCAACAGGACAGCGAAGAGACTGAATAAGTTCACGCGCTGTTTATCCATGTCGGGGGCGTCGGATAATCGCCCCCGCTGGTTATTAAGAGGGTTTACGCTTGTTTGACCGTTATGATGCCGGTGAGCAGGCGGTACTGGTACACATCTATTTTTCGCAAGACAAAGATATGGAAGACCTCCAGGAGTTTGAATCTCTGGTCTCTTCCGCCGGTGTCGAAGCAATGCAGGTGATTACCGGTAGCCGTAAAGCACCGCACCCGAAGTACTTTGTAGGTGAAGGTAAGGCAGTTGAAATTGCGGAAGCCGTGAAAGCGACTGGCGCAGCGGTCGTATTGTTTGATCATGCATTGAGTCCAGCCCAGGAGCGAAACCTGGAGCGTTTGTGCGAGTGCCGGGTTATCGATCGCACCGGTCTTATCTTAGATATTTTTGCCCAACGTGCGCGAACCCACGAAGGTAAGTTGCAGGTTGAGCTGGCGCAGCTACGCCATCTGGCTACGCGTCTGGTGCGTGGCTGGACCCACCTTGAACGTCAGAAAGGCGGGATTGGTTTGCGCGGTCCGGGTGAAACCCAGCTCGAAACCGACCGTCGTTTACTGCGTAATCGCATTGTGCAGATTCAGTCGCGCCTGGAGAAAGTTGAGAAGCAACGTGAGCAGGGGCGGCAGTCGCGCATCAAGGCCGACGTTCCGACGGTATCGCTGGTGGGCTATACCAACGCCGGAAAATCCACCCTTTTTAATCAGATCACTGAAGCGCGGGTCTATGCGGCAGATCAGCTATTTGCGACGCTGGACCCCACATTACGTCGTATTGATGTAGCGGATGTCGGTGAAACCGTTCTGGCGGATACGGTAGGCTTTATCCGCCATTTACCGCACGATCTGGTGGCTGCCTTTAAAGCTACCCTGCAAGAGACGCGTCAGGCGACGCTGCTGCTGCATGTGGTCGATGCGGCGGATGTTCGTGTGCAGGAAAACATCGAGGCGGTAAACACCGTTCTCGAAGAGATTGACGCTCACGAAATCCCCACCTTAATGGTGATGAACAAAATCGATATGCTGGACGACTTTGAACCGCGTATCGACAGAGATGAAGAGAATAAACCCATCCGCGTTTGGCTTTCAGCGCAAAGCGGCGTGGGGATACCACAGCTTTTTCAGGCTTTGACGGAGCGTCTTTCCGGCGAGGTGGCGCAGCATACGCTGCGTTTGCCGCCGCAGGAAGGGCGTCTGAGAAGCCGGTTTTATCAGCTTCAGGCAATAGAAAAAGAGTGGATGGAGGAAGACGGTAGCGTCAGTCTGCAGGTACGAATGCCGATTGTCGACTGGCGTCGCCTCTGTAAACAAGAACCGGCGTTGATCGAATACGTGATCTAGACGCGAAGTCATTCAGGTCGTATTGAGGCGGTAGCTGAGAGAATCTCAGGAGCTCACAACTAAGTGACCTGGGGTAAAAAAGCCGCCACTCAAGACGCAGCCTGAAAGATGATGTCTGTAACGGCGGTTCGTCTGAAGCATGGAGTAATTTCGCCTTATCCTCTGAGGTCGAAAGACAACGGGGATCACCGCATAACAAATATGGAGCACAAACATGGCGTGGAATCAGCCCGGTAATAACGGACAGGACCGCGACCCGTGGGGAAGCAGCAAACCTGGCAGCAACTCTGGGGGAAATGGAAACAAAGGTGGCCGCGATCAGGGACCTCCCGATCTGGATGATATCTTCCGTAAGCTGAGTAAAAAACTCGGTGGTTTTGGGGGCGGTAAAGGCACCGGTTCCGGCGGCGGTAGCTCATCGCAAGGCCCGCGTCCGCAACTGGGAGGCCGTATTGTCGCCATCGCCGCGGCGGCAGTAGTCATTATCTGGGCGGCCAGCGGTTTTTATACCATTAAAGAAGCCGAGCGTGGCGTTGTGACGCGTTTTGGTAAATTCAGCCATCTGGTAGAGCCAGGTCTGAACTGGAAGCCGACATTTATTGACGACGTCACGCCGGTGAACGTCGAAGCGGTGCGCGAACTGGCGGCGTCAGGCGTGATGCTGACGTCTGATGAAAACGTCGTGCGTGTTGAAATGAACGTGCAATACCGCGTCACCGATCCGCAGAAATATCTGTTTAGCGTGACCAGCCCGGACGATAGCCTACGTCAGGCCACCGACAGCGCGCTGCGTGGCGTCATTGGTAAATACACAATGGATCGCATCCTGACCGAAGGCCGTACCGTTATTCGTAGCGATACCCAACGCGAGCTGGAAGAGACTATCAAACCGTACAACATGGGGATTACCCTGCTGGACGTGAACTTCCAGGCTGCGCGCCCGCCGGAAGAGGTGAAAGCCGCCTTTGACGACGCGATTGCCGCACGTGAAAACGAGCAGCAGTACATTCGTGAAGCGGAAGCGTATACTAACGAAGTTCAGCCGCGCGCCAACGGTCAGGCGCAGCGTATTCTGGAAGAGGCACGCGCCTATAAAACCCAGACTATCCTGGAAGCGCAGGGTGAAGTCGCCCGGTTTGCGAAGATTTTGCCGGAATATAAAGCCGCGCCGCAGATTACACGCGAGCGTCTGTATATTGAAACGATGGAAAAAGTGCTGAGCCATACCCGTAAAGTACTGGTTAACGACAAGAGCGGTAATTTAATGGTGCTGCCGTTAGATCAGATGCTGAAAGGCGGGAATGCGCCGGCGGCAAAGAGCGACAATAGCGCCAGCAACCTGCTGCGCCTGCCGCCGTCCACAAAGTCTAACGCCAGCGGAGCAAGCAACACGTCGTCCTCAAATCAGGGCGATATTATGGACCAACGCCGCGCGAATGCGCAGCGTAACGACTACCAGCGTCAGGGGGAATAACGATGCGTAAGTCAGTTATTGCGATTATCATCATCGTGCTGGTAGTGCTCTACATGTCCGTCTTTGTGGTCAAAGAGGGCGAGCGCGGCATTACGCTGCGTTTTGGTAAAGTTCTGCGTGACGATGAGAACAAACCGTTGGTTTACGCGCCGGGTCTGCACTTTAAGATCCCGTTTATTGAATCAGTGAAAATGCTTGATGCGCGTATCCAGACGATGGATAACCAGGCCGATCGCTTTGTGACTAAAGAGAAGAAAGACCTGATTGTCGACTCCTACATCAAATGGCGTATCAGCGACTTTAGCCGTTACTATCTGGCGACCGGCGGCGGCGATATTTCGCAAGCCGAAGTGCTGTTAAAACGTAAATTCTCGGACCGTTTGCGTTCTGAGATTGGTCGCCTGGACGTAAAAGACATCGTGACCGATTCTCGTGGTCGTCTGACTCTGGAAGTGCGCGACGCGCTGAACTCCGGTTCAGCCGGTACCGATGATGAAGTAGCGACCCCGGCGGCGGATGACGCGATTGCCGAAGCGGCGGAACGCGTTACGGCGGAAACCAAAGGTAAAGTACCGGTCATCAACCCGAACAGTATGGCGGCGTTGGGTATCGAAGTGGTCGATGTGCGTATTAAGCAGATCAACCTGCCGACCGAGGTTTCTGAGGCGATTTACAACCGTATGCGCGCCGAGCGTGAAGCGGTCGCGCGTCGTCATCGCTCACAAGGTCAGGAAGAAGCGGAAAAACTGCGTGCGGCTGCTGACTATGAGGTGACGAAAACTCTGGCGGAAGCCGAGCGTCAGGGGCGTATCATGCGTGGTGAAGGTGATGCTGAAGCCGCGAAGCTGTTTGCCGACGCGTTCAGCCAGGACCCTGATTTCTACGCGTTCATTCGTAGTCTGCGCGCTTACGAGAAGAGCTTCGAAGGTAATCAGGACGTGATGGTACTGAGCCCGGACAGCGATTTCTTCCGCTACATGAAGACACCGAGTTCGACGACACGCTAAAATAGCGTCAGCGGTTTTAGACCAGCAAAACCACCGCATCCAAAGGATGCCGGTGGTTTTCTTTTATAAGGGCGATAAATGAATTCAACAATCTGGTTGGCGCTTGCTCTGGTATTAGTCCTCGAAGGGCTGGGACCGATGCTGTATCCCGGCGCATGGAAAAAAATGGTTTCGGCACTGGCGCAACTGCCGGAAAATGTTTTACGACGTTTTGGCGGCGGACTTGTGGTTGCGGGAGTTGTGGTCTACTACATGTTGAGGAAAACGATTGGCTGAACAAAAAGTGGTCGGATTTGCCGCAGATTGAGTGCAAAAAGTGCTGTATATCTGAAAAAGCGATGGTAGAATCCATTTTTAAGCAAACGGTGATTTTGAAAAATGGGTAACAACGTCGTCGTACTGGGCACCCAATGGGGTGACGAAGGTAAAGGAAAGATCGTCGATCTTCTGACTGAACGGGCTAAATATGTTGTACGCTACCAGGGCGGTCACAACGCAGGCCATACTCTCGTAATCAACGGTGAAAAAACCGTTCTCCATCTTATTCCATCAGGTATTCTTCGCGAGAATGTAACCAGCATCATCGGTAACGGTGTTGTGCTGTCTCCGAGCGCGCTGATGAAAGAGATGAAAGAACTGGAAGACCGTGGCATCCCCGTTCGTGAGCGTCTGCTGCTGTCTGAAGCCTGTCCGCTGATCCTTGATTATCACGTTGCGCTGGATAACGCGCGTGAGAAAGCGCGTGGCGCGAAAGCGATCGGCACCACCGGTCGTGGAATCGGGCCTGCTTATGAAGATAAAGTGGCACGTCGCGGTCTGCGTGTTGGTGACCTTTTCGACAAAGAAACCTTCGCTGAAAAACTGAAAGAAGTGATGGAATATCACAACTTCCAGTTGGTTAACTACTACAAAGCTGAAGCGGTTGATTACCAGAAAGTTCTGGATGATACGATGGCTGTTGCCGACATCCTGACTTCTATGGTTGTTGACGTTTCGGACCTGCTCGACCAGGCGCGTCAGCGTGGCGATTTCGTCATGTTTGAAGGTGCGCAGGGTACCCTGCTGGATATCGACCACGGTACTTATCCGTACGTAACTTCTTCTAACACCACTGCAGGTGGCGTGGCGACCGGTTCCGGCCTGGGCCCGCGTTATGTTGATTACGTTCTGGGTATCCTCAAAGCTTACTCCACTCGTGTAGGTGCAGGTCCGTTCCCGACCGAACTGTTTGATGAAACCGGCGAGTTCCTCTGCAAGCAGGGTAACGAATACGGCGCCACTACCGGCCGTCGTCGTCGTACCGGCTGGCTGGACACCGTTGCCGTTCGTCGTGCGGTACAGCTGAACTCCCTGTCTGGCTTCTGCCTGACCAAACTGGACGTGCTGGATGGCCTGAAAGAGGTGAAACTCTGCGTGGCTTATCGTATGCCGGATGGCCGCGAAGTGACTACCACTCCGCTGGCAGCTGACGACTGGAAAGGTGTAGAGCCGATTTACGAAACCATGCCGGGCTGGTCTGAATCCACCTTCGGCGTGAAAGATCGTAGCGGCCTGCCGCAGGCGGCGCTGAACTACATCAAACGTATCGAAGAACTGACCGGCGTGCCGATTGATATTATTTCTACCGGCCCCGATCGTACTGAGACGATGATTCTGCGCGATCCGTTCGACGCGTAAATCTGGTACGCCTGGCAGATATTTTGCTTGCCGGGCTAACAGTGTGATACATTGCTGTGTCGGGTAAGCCATTACGCTATCCGACACAGTGCTAAATCCTCGCTTTTTTCCTTCCTGAACCGAAATAAATTAGCAGCCTGACAGGTGGCTGGTTTATCATCAATACAGATAAGTTATATCCCGTTTTCCCTTTTCCTGAGGTTGATGTGCAGTTAACGAGTTTCACCGATTACGGCTTACGTGCGCTAATCTATATGGCGTCGTTACCAGATGGACGAATGACCAGCATTTCTGAGGTGACAGAAGTCTACGGCGTGTCCCGTAATCATATGGTCAAAATTATCAATCAGCTTAGCCGGGCGGGCTTTGTCACCGCCGTTCGGGGAAAAAATGGCGGTATCCGCCTGGGTAAACCGGCTAATACTATTTGTATTGGCGATGTGGTGCGTGAGCTGGAACCCTTATCACTGGTCAACTGTAGCAGCGAATTTTGCCACATCACCCCTGCCTGTCGTCTGAAACAGGCGCTTTCTAAGGCCGTGCAGAGTTTTCTCAAGGAGCTGGATAACTACACGCTTGCCGATTTGGTTGAAGAGAATCAACCGCTTTATAAATTATTACTGGTGGAGTGAAGTAAACTTCATTAGAGATGACAATGGAGGAACCTCAATGTCACAAGATCCTTTCCAGGAACGCGAAGCAGAAAAATACGCGAATCCTATCCCGAGCCGGGAATTTATCCTCGAACATTTAACGAAACGTGAAAAACCGGCCAGTCGCGAAGAACTGGCCGTAGAACTGAATATTGAAGGCGAAGAGCAGCTTGAAGCCTTGCGTCGCCGCCTGCGCGCGATGGAGCGCGATGGACAACTGGTCTTTACCCGCCGCCAGTGCTATGCGCTGCCGGAACGCCTCGACCTGCTGAAAGGCACCGTGATCGGTCATCGTGATGGTTACGGTTTCTTACGTGTCGAAGGCCGCAAAGACGATCTGTATCTTTCCAGCGAGCAGATGAAAACCTGTATTCATGGCGATCAGGTGCTGGCGCAGCCGCTGGGCGCCGATCGTAAAGGTCGCCGCGAAGCGCGTATCGTCCGTGTACTGGTACCGAAAACCAGTCAGATAGTCGGGCGTTATTTCACCGATGCGGGCGTCGGCTTTGTGGTGCCGGACGACAGCCGCCTAAGCTTCGACATTCTTATCCCGCCAGAAGACGTCATGGGCGCGCGGATGGGGTTCGTGGTCGTGGTTGAACTGACCCAACGTCCAACTCGCCGTACTAAAGCAGTAGGGAAAATCGTCGAAGTGCTGGGCGACAATATGGGCACCGGTATGGCGGTTGATATGGCGCTGCGTACCCATGAAATACCTTACATCTGGCCGCAGGCGGTAGAGCAGCAGGTCGCCGGGCTGAAAGAAGAGGTGCCGGAAGAGGCGAAAGTCGGTCGTGTCGATCTGCGCGATTTGCCGCTGGTCACTATTGATGGCGAAGATGCCCGTGACTTTGACGACGCGGTTTACTGTGAGAAAAAACGCGGCGGCGGCTGGCGTTTGTGGGTCGCTATTGCTGACGTGAGCTATTATGTACGGCCGCCAACGCCGTTGGATCGCGAGGCGCGCAATCGCGGCACGTCGGTTTACTTCCCGTCACAGGTTGTCCCAATGTTGCCGGAGGTGCTCTCCAACGGCCTGTGTTCGCTAAACCCGCAGGTTGACAGGCTGTGTATGGTCTGTGAAATGACCATCTCGGCGAAAGGTCGGCTGACCGGCTACAAATTCTATGAAGCGGTGATGAGCTCCCATGCGCGTCTGACCTATACCAAAGTCTGGCATATGCTGCAGGGCGATCAGGATCTGCGTGAACAATATGCGCCGCTGGTGAAGCATATTGAAGAGCTGCACAACCTCTACAAAGTGCTGGATAAAGCGCGTGAAGAGCGCGGGGGGATCTCGTTTGAGAGCGAAGAGGCGAAATTTATCTTTAATGCCGATCGTCGCATTGAGCGTATCGAACAGACCCAGCGTAATGACGCGCATAAGCTTATCGAAGAGTGCATGATCATGGCGAATATCTCGGCGGCGCGCTTTGTCGAAAAAGCTAAAGAGCCGGCGTTATTCCGTATTCATGATAAGCCCACCACCGAAGCGATCACCTCATTCCGCTCCGTACTGGCGGAGCTGGGGTTGGAGCTTCCGGGCGGAAACAAACCGGAACCGCGCGATTATGCCGAACTGCTTGAATCGATTGCCGACCGGCCGGACGCCGAAATGCTGCAAACTATGCTGCTGCGTTCAATGAAGCAGGCGATTTACGATCCGGAAAACCGCGGGCACTTTGGCCTGGCGTTGCAGTCTTATGCGCACTTTACCTCGCCGATTCGCCGCTATCCGGATCTTTCTTTGCACCGCGCCATTAAGTACCTGCTGGCGAAAGAGCAAGGGAACAAGGGCAACACCACAGAAACGGGCGGTTATCACTACTCGATGGAAGAGATGTTGCAGCTCGGCCAACACTGTTCGATGGCGGAACGCCGCGCTGATGAAGCGACGCGTGATGTCTCCGACTGGCTGAAATGTGACTTTATGCTGGATCAGGTAGGCAACGTCTTTAAGGGCGTGATTGCCAGCGTCACCGGTTTCGGCTTCTTTGTCCGTCTTGATGAACTGTTTATTGATGGGCTGGTACACGTTTCCTCACTGGATAACGATTACTATCGCTTCGATCAGGTAGGGCAACGTCTGATTGGCGAGTCCGGCGGGCAGACATATCGCCTGGGCGACCGGGTCGAGGTACGCGTCGAAGCGGTGAATATGGACGAACGGAAAATTGACTTTAGCCTGATCTCCAGCGAGCGCGCACCGCGTAACGTCGGCAAAACGGCGCGTGAAAAAGCGAAAAAAGGTGAAAGTAAAAACGCCGGTAAACGTCGTCAGGTAGGTAAAAAAGTTAACTTCGAGCCTGATAGCGCCTTCCGCGGCGAGAAAAAAGCGAAGCCGAAAGCAGCGAAAAAAGACGCGAGAAAAGCAAAAAAGCCATCGGCTAAAACGCAGAAAATAGCCGCAGCGACCAAAGCGAAGCGTGCGGCGAAGAAAAAAGCGGCAGAGTGAGCAATACCCTCTTCAAACAGAAGAGGGTGAATTATCTGTAGGCCGGGCAAGCGTAGCGCCCCCGGCAAAACGTAAATAACGAGTACATTAATGAGCGAAATGATTTACGGCATCCACGCAGTGCAGGCCCTGCTGGAGCGCGCCCCTGAACGTTTTCAGGAAGTCTTTATTTTAAAAGGCCGTGAAGATAAACGTCTGTTGCCGCTGATTCACGCCCTTGAGTCCCAGGGCGTGGTTATCCAACTGGCAAACCGTCAATATCTCGACGAGAAAAGCGACGGTGCCGTGCATCAGGGCATTATCGCTCGTGTGAAACCAGGCCGGCAGTATCAGGAAAACGATCTGCCGGATCTGATCGCATTACACGATCGCCCTTTTTTGTTGATCCTCGATGGCGTCACCGATCCGCATAATCTTGGCGCCTGTCTGCGCAGCGCCGATGCCGCTGGCGTACATGCGGTAATCGTGCCGAAAGACCGCTCCGCGCAACTTAACGCGACGGCGAAGAAAGTCGCCTGCGGCGCAGCGGAAAGCGTGCCGTTGATCCGCGTCACCAACCTGGCGCGCACGATGCGCATGTTGCAGGAAGAGAATATCTGGATTGTCGGGACGGCGGGCGAGGCTGACCATACGCTGTATCAGAGCAAAATGCCTGGCCGCATGGCGCTGGTCATGGGCGCAGAAGGTGAAGGTATGCGTCGTTTGACCCGTGAGCACTGCGATGAGCTGATCAGCATTCCTATGGCCGGTAGCGTGTCGTCGCTGAATGTCTCTGTTGCGACCGGGATTTGTCTGTTTGAAGCCGTTCGCCAGCGCACCTGACGCTAATAGTATTTTTTAAGAAAAAACCATCCGATTATGGATGGTTTTTTTTTATCTTTGGCTGGTAATATAAAAAGCAAAACCTACCCTGTAATTTCTTTTATTTATAAAAAATGAGATAGAGATAAAAATATGGCATGGACTCCACGGACGCTGGCGGATGCGTTAAACAACATCGCCGAATTAGATATTGATATAGAAAATAATGAATCTTCATTAATAATAAAAATGAATGATTATGGCGATTTACCACTGGCGGTTTTATTTACCTCGCAACAAATAGTTATCGAGACTTATATCTGTCCGGTAAATACGATTAGAGATACCGCGGAATTTAATCTTTTCTTACTGAGAAATCAGAAGGTTTTACCACTGTCTTCGGTCGGTATTACCCAGGTAAAACAGGAGGAATATTATGTCGCTTTTGGCGCGCTGTCGTTAAATTCGTCGCTTGCCGACGTGACGCTGGAAATCACCACGCTTGTAGAAAATGCGTTGGATATCGCTGAAATAACACAAGTCTATTCACAGGAATAATACAGGCGGCTTACATGGGAATTTTAAAAAGTTTGTTCACGTTAGGTAAATCATTCGTTGCTCAGGCAGAAGAAGCCATTGATGAAGCACAGGGTGTACGTATGCTGGAGCAGCATATTCGCGACGCAAAAGCCGAGCTGGATAAAGCGGGTAAATCCAGAGTGGATTTATTGGCGCGGGTGAAGTTAAGCCATGACAAGCTGAATGATTTACGTGAGCGTAAAGCCAGCCTTGAAACGCGGGCGTTGGCGGCAATGAGTAAGAATGTCGATGCCGCTTTACTCAACGAAGTGGCGGAAGAAATAGCCCGTCTGGAAAATGCCATTCTTGCCGAAGAACAGGTGCTGACTAATCTGGAAGCCTCTCGCGATGCGGTGGAGAAGGCCGTAACGGCGACAGGCCAGCGGATTGCGCAGTTTGAGCAGCAACTTGAAGTGGTTAAGGCGACAGAAGCCATGCAGCGCGCGCAGCAGGCGGTGACGACTTCGACCGTCGGAGCCGCGTCGAATGTGTCTACGGCGGCGGAGTCGCTTAAACGTTTACAAACGCGTCAGGCTGAACGCCAGGCCCGGCTGGATGCTGCCGCGCAGCTGGAAAAAGTCGCCGATGGACGCGATCTGGACGAAAAACTGGCGCAGGCGGGTATTGGCGCAACCAATAAAAGCAATGCTCAGGATGTGTTGGCGCGTTTACAGCGTCAACAAGGCGAATAATGCTCTTTACGTGGATTGTCAAAACCTGCCAGCGTCATTTGTCCAGACTGACCTGGCCCGCTTTGCTGGGCCTGTTTATCGGGCAGTATCTGCTTTGTTATCTGGTGCTGCGCCTGTTGCGCGAAAGCGCGTTGGTGAGCCAGTTAAGCGATTTTATCTATTACTGCTCGGTGGTGGGTTCCACATTAGGTTTTGGCGATCTTAGCCCGCAGACGGCGCCAGGACGTCTGTTCACCGCGCTGTGGCAAATTCCGGTTAGCGTCGGGTTGTTCGGCGCGTTAATGGGAAAAGTGATTGCGCAGGTACAGGGAATGTTAGC
Organism: Salmonella sp. NW722; assembly: GCF_051702785.1. Lineage (NCBI taxonomy): Bacteria > Pseudomonadati > Pseudomonadota > Gammaproteobacteria > Enterobacterales > Enterobacteriaceae > Salmonella > Salmonella sp. NW722. The sequence continues at coordinate 529,400 of NZ_JAMMIN010000003.1, read as the reverse complement.
GAAAGGAATAACGGGCATGGGCGATTATCGCCATTTACACCATCATATGCTGGTGATTGGCTGGCGGGGTCATCAAACCGAAAAGATGATCTCATTGCTGCTATATGACAAGCGGCGTGCCTTTGAACGGGTTCTGCTGTGCGAACTGGAAGATATTCAGCATCCGCTGCCGGGTAATAACTGGGTGGATTTTATCCGCATCAGCAACTTTAACGATCCGCAGGAACACCAGCGCATGGGGCTGGAGCAGTGCCAGAGCGTGATTATTTTCGCTCGTACCGATGAGCAGACCTTCACGGCGGCGCTCTCGCTGGCAGACTATGTACCCACGCAGTGCCATATTGTGGTTTATCTGGAAGACGAGCGTTATGCCGGATTACTGGAAACCCACTGCCCGCGCATGGAGATAGTCCGTAACCTTTCCGCTGAACAACTTTCCCGTTCCATTCAGGACCCAGGATCATCGCAATCTGTCGCTTCCATTATGAATCCGATGCTGGGCGATACCGGATTCGCGTTGCCTGTCCCGGCTTCTGTCGCGCCTATGCGATACGGCGCGCTAATGCGTTATATGAAGCTTCATCATGACGCGACGGTGCTGGGGATCAGTCACTGCAAGAATGGTCGTGGTATGGAATTGAATCCGGTGATTTCAACTGAAGTCAGAGGCGGTATGTGGCTACATCTGGTCGGTAATAATCGCATTCTGGCTGAAGAGGTCGCATGGCAAGAGATAGAGGTTCCCCTATGATGCAATTTTTTCAGCGTTTGCTCGGTAAAACAAGCGCGCCAGCGCCGATTCGCGGACCATTAGGATTACATCTTAACGCTGGTTTCACGCTGGATACGCTGGCATTCCGGCTACTGGAGTCGTCGTTGCTGGTGGAGCTACCGGGTGAAAAATACACTGTCGCGGCAGCGAGTCGCATAGATTTAGGCGGCGGCAGTCAGATTTTTCGCTACTACACCTCGGGCGATGAGTTTTTGCAAATTAACACCACTGGCGGCACGGATGTTGACGACATTGATGACATCAAACTTTTTGTATATGAGGAAAGTTTCGGTATTAACGAGGAACGTCACTGGCGTTCAGCCATTGCGCCAGCGGCAATAGGGCCGATGACGCTCAACTGGCAAGAACGGCGCTGGCAGCGCTTTTTTAACCATGAAGAGCCGGGCAATATTGAACCTGTCTACATGCTGGAAAAGGTTGAAAATCAGCAGGCAGAGAAATGGGACGTTCACAATTTTACGATGGGCTTCCAGCGCCAGGTGACGGATGACGCCTGGGAGTATCTTCTATTGAACGGGGAAGAATCATTTAATGAGCGCGGTGAGCCTGAATGGGTGTTTTCACGCGCCCTCGGCGTGGATATCCCGCTCACTTCACTGACGGTTATTGGTTAAGCACATACAGGGAAATTATGCATATACTGGACGCATTACTGGCTTTCTGCGCCTATTTTTTTATTGGCGCGGCAATGGTCATTGTATTTCTTTTTATTTACTCAAAGATAACGCCGCATAATGAATGGCAGCTGATAAAAAATAACAATACTGCGGCATCGCTGGCCTTTAGCGGTACGTTGCTGGGCTATGTCATCCCCTTATCCAGCGCGGCGATAAACTCGGTCAGTATCCCGGACTATTTTGCCTGGGGCGGCATTGCGCTGGTGATTCAACTGCTGATTTATGGTTGCGTAAGGTTATACATGCCTACGCTGAGCGAAAAAATTATTCATCACAACGTGGCGGCGGGGCTATTTATGGGAACCGCAGCGCTGGCTGGCGGTATTTTTAACGCTGCCTGTATGACATGGTAACGGAAGATCATGGCAAAAAAACGAAAATCCAGAAGCACATCCGGCGTAGGCCATTCGGCAATAAGACGGATAGCCGAACCGGTCAATCCCTTTGAGCGGCAACGAAATCGCTACACGCCAAAATGCCTGACGCTGGCGATTATGGGCGGAGCGGCCTTTTTTCTCCTGAAAGGGTGCGGTGATGGCGGCAATAGTGACAACGACGGCGATGGGACGTTTTACGCCACGGTGAACGACTGTATTGACGATGGCAATAGCGCCAGCGTTTGCGCTGACGGCTGGAATAATGCGAAAACAGAATTTTACGCGAATGTGCCTAAGCAATTGACGCAGGAGAGCTGTCAGACGCAGTTTGGCGATTGCTACTTTGATATCACCGAGCGGAGCTGGGTTCCGGTATTAAGCGGCTTTTTACTCAGTCGCGCGATTCGTCAGAACCGTGACGAACAATATATCTATAGCAGCGGCGGTTCATCTTACGTCTCCCGTCCCGTCTGGCGCACCACATCCGGCGATTATGCGTGGCGCAGCGGCACAGGGAAAAGCGATACCGTGACCAGCCCTGGTTATATCACACGGAAAGCGTCCACCGTCTCCCGCGGCGGCTATGGCCGTTCTTCCAGCGCCCGCGGGCACTGGGGAGGCTAACCATGCTACGACACAACGTACCGGTACGCCGGGATCTGGATAAGATCGCCTGCGATCACGGTTTTGACTTTCATGTTATCGATAACGAAATTTACTGGGATGAAAGCCGGGCCTACCGTTTTACATTACGGCAAATTGAAGAACAGATCGAAAAACCGACCGCAGAGCTTCATCAGATGTGTCTGGAGGTTGTCGAGCTGGCCGTCCGGGATGAGCAGATCATGCAGCAGCTGGCGATCCCGCCATTGTACTGGGATGTCATCGCCGAAAGTTGGCGCAGCCGCGATCCTTCGCTTTACGGGCGGATGGATTTCGTCTGGTGCGGCAAAGATCCGGTTAAATTGCTGGAATACAACGCGGATACGCCGACGTCGCTCTATGAGTCCTCCTACTTTCAATGGCTATGGCTGGAGGATGCCCGTCGTAGCGGCGCCATCCCGCGTGATGCCGATCAATACAACGCGATACAGGAGCGGCTGATCGCCCGCTTCAGCGAGCTGTACAGTCGGGAACCGCTCTACTTTTGCTGTTGTGAAGATACCGACGAAGATCGCACGACGGTGCTGTACCTTCAGGATTGCGCGCAGCAGGCGGGCCAGGAAACGCGATTTATCTATATTGAAGAACTGGGACTTGGCGTAGGCGGCGTGCTGACCGATCTGGACGATAACGTGATTCGCCGCGCCTTTAAGCTCTACCCGCTGGAGTGGATGATGCGCGACGACAACGGCCCGCTGTTGCGAAAACGTCGTGAGCAATGGATTGAGCCATTGTGGAAAAGTATTCTGAGTAACAAAGGGCTGTTGCCGTTATTGTGGCGCTTTTTCCCTGGCCATCCGAATCTGCTGCCGGCCTGGTTTGAGGGCGAAAAATCGCTCGCAGCGCCAGGTGAAAGCAGCGTGCGGAAGCCGATTTATTCACGTGAAGGCGGCAACGTCACGATTTTCGACGAGCGGCAAAATGTTATCGATCATGCCGACGGCGACTACGCTGACGAGCCGATGATTTACCAGGCGTTTCAGCCTTTGCCGCGCTTTGGCGATAGCTATACGCTGATTGGCAGTTGGATCATTGACGATGAAGCCTCCGGGATGGGGATTCGCGAGGACAATACGCTAATTACCAAAGACACTTCCCGTTTCGTCCCACATTATATTGCCGGTTAATCATACTTTTGTGATCTTGCTCCGGCGTCAATGGCGCAGTCATGACCATACTTGACTTCAGCGCCATTGAAGGAGGGAGACACCATGTCCTGGCAAACACATACCGTTTTTAATCAACCAGCTCCGCTCAATAACAGTAACTTATTCCTGTCTGATGGCGCGCTGTGTGAAGCGGTTTCCCGGGAAGGCGCGGGATGGGATAGCGATCTTCTCGCCAGCATTGGCCAACAACTGGGAACGGCGGAATCACTGGAACTGGGGCGTCTGGCGAACGCGCATCCTCCTGAGTTGCTGCGTTACGATCCCCAGGGACAGCGTCTGGATGACGTTCGCTTTCACCCCGCCTGGCACCTGTTGATGCAGGGGCTTTGCGCTAATCGGGTACATAACCTGGCCTGGGAGGAAGAGGCAAGGGCGGGAAGTTTTGTCGCCCGGGCGGCGCGTTTTGTATTACATGCTCAGGTAGAAGCGGGAACACTCTGTCCTGTCACGATGACCTTTGCCGCGACGCCGTTGCTATTGCAGATGCTTCCCGCCACTTTCCATGACTGGCTGGCGCCGCTGCGCAGCGATCGCTACGATTCGCATTTGCTGCCGGGCGGGCAAAAACGGGGCCTGCTTATCGGCATGGGAATGACGGAAAAGCAGGGCGGATCTGACGTACTCAGTAATACGACCCACGCGGAGCGGCTGGCGGATGATTCATATCGGCTGGTGGGACATAAATGGTTTTTCTCTGTGCCGCAAAGTGATGCGCACCTCGTGCTGGCGCAGGCAAAAGGAGGACTATCCTGTTTCTTTGTGCCGCGTTTCCTGCCAGACGGGCAACGGAACTCTGTTCGTCTTGAGCGCCTGAAAGATAAACTCGGTAATCGATCTAATGCCAGCGCCGAAGTCGAGTTTCAGGATGCCGTCGGCTGGCGGCTGGGAGAAGAGGGCGAAGGGATTCGGCATATCTTAAAGATGGGCGGTATGACGCGTCTTGATTGCGCGCTCGGGAGTCATGGCTTAATGCGGCGTGCGTTTTCAGTCGCCATTTACCATGCTCATCAGCGTCAGGCTTTTGGTAAGCCGCTGATCGAACAACCGTTGATGCGACAAACCTTAAGTCGTATAGCGCTATGCCTGGAGGGGCAGACGGCGCTTTTGTTTCGGCTGGCGCGCGCCTGGGAGCAACGTCGCGAGGCGAAAGAGGCATTATGGGCGCGATTATTCACGCCAGCGGCGAAATTCGCCATCTGTAAGCAGGGAATCCCTTTTGTGGCTGAGGCGATGGAGGTTCTCGGCGGGATGGGGTATTGCGAAGAGAGCGAACTCCCGCGCCTGTACCGTGAAATGCCGGTGAACAGTATCTGGGAAGGTTCCGGCAATATCATGTGTCTGGATGTACTTCGGGTGCTGACAAAACAACACGGCGTCTATGACGTATTGAGTGAAGCTTTTGCGGAAGTCAAAGGTCAGGATCGCCATTACGACCGCGCGGTACGCCAGCTACAGCAACGTTTACGCAAACCGGACGAAGCAATGGGCAGAGAGATTACGCAGCAGCTTTTCTTGCTGGGATGCGGAGCGGAAATGCTGCGTCATGCCTCGCCGCCGCTGGCGCAAGCGTGGTGTCAGATGATGCTGGATACACGCGGCGAAATGCCGCTGCCTGCCCAGGTGCAAAATGATTTACTGTTAAGGGCGACCGGGGGACTGCGGTAACGTTTGACCTGTAGTACATGCCATCCGGCGCGAGCCACGCGGCATCAGGCATAGAGTATCGCCTGTACGCGCCAGTTATCCGACTGTTGTTCTTCATACATTTGAATAATTCTGTACCAGGACGCACCCTGTTCATCGGCTTTGAGGGCGATAATCCGCTCTACATCCTGTGGGTTTCCTGCAACATTACTGACCGAGATCAGGCCGATTTCATTCAGACCCGTTACGCAGTCAGCACTGGCGAATTCGGCAGACTGTGCCGTCGTACTCACCAGTCCGGCAGAAAGCAGCAGTGAGGATAAGGCAAGTTCTTGTTTCATCGTCAGCTCCTTATTACATACCCCGCATTTAACAGGACGCTCCATCACGGTAAACCTGTTTGTTTATTGTGCACAGGTAAACGCATAGGGACGCAAAGCAATGTAAAACTGACTAAAAATCAATCTACTGTTATTGACGATACAAAATGGCTTGTGAATACCACTGGCCGGTTACAACCGTTTCATCAACCATTAAGATAACGTAATAATCGGCTTTCGCAGCGACGGCTTTCGCTCTGATTTCATCTATTGCATCATCCGGGGAGCCCCGAACCAGCGCGCTTACGGTCCCCATCCGCTGTAGTCCTTGCGTTTGATCGCGACGGATTTCCTGCGGGTGATCGGCGACAGGCGGCGCAGGTTGCGGCGTACCCTGCAGCACGCTACACGCGCTTAATAACAGCGCTGCTATCAATGAAGCAAACCGACGCATAACTCTATCTCGTTTCCTGATAATCATAGTGTAATGCCTTATTGATTTCCCTTTAGGGGGAATGTTCCCGAAGTGTTACCTGTCACGCGATTTTCGAATGAAAACGTTGCGAAAGCGTAACCCAGTTCTCAAACATTATGAATTATTGCGCTATCCATAAACTTGCGTTAAGTATTTCTCCGTGGCATACCGGATAAAAAGGAGAGAATAATGATAGCGATTGAAACACGACAATTAGCCGGAGGCGTCGTACTACATGCCTTCCCGGAAGGGAAACGCGCCGTGCCGCTTCCCTGTGTGGTGTTCTATCATGGCTTCACCTCCTCCAGCCTGGTTTATAGTTATTTTGCCGTTGCCCTGGCACAGGCAGGATTCCGGGTAGTCATGCCGGATGCGCCGGAGCATGGCGCTCGCTTCGGCGGCGACTCACAGGGACGGATACACCGATTCTGGCAGATTCTGCACCAAAACATGCAGGAATTTACGACGTTACGTGCGGCGATTCAGGCGGAAAACTGGCTACTTGACGGGCGTTTGGCGGTGGGCGGCGCATCCATGGGCGGTATGACGGCGCTGGGCATTATGACGCGTCACCGTGAGGTAAAATGCGGGGCCAGTTTAATGGGGTCGGGCTATTTTACCGGGCTTGCCCGGACGCTTTTCCCGCCGTTATCCCCGCAGAACCCGGCACAGCAGGCGGAATTCGACAATATCATTGCGCCGCTACGTGAATGGGAAGTCACACACCAGTTAGAGCGACTGGCCGACAGGCCGCTTCTGTTGTGGCATGGTCAGGAGGATGACGTGGTGCCTGCTATCGAAACCTTCCGGCTCCAGCAGGCACTCGCCGCGGCGAAGCTGGATAAGCATGTGACCTGTTTATGGGCCGCAGGCGTGCGGCATCGCATTACGCCAGAAGCGTTGTCGGCGACGGTAGCGTTTTTCCGACAGCATCTTTAAACGCGGAGTATGCTTACACCCTGGGCTTCAAGCTGTTGCAAAACTTGCGGATTGGCATTTTTGCCGGTAATCAGCATAGCGATCTGATCGGCGCGGCTGAACAGCATTCCCGCGCGCTCGCCAATTTTACTGCTATCGACCAGCGCGACCAGTTTCCCGACGACGCTGAGCATTTTTTGTTCCGCCATGGCGGTTAGCATATCGGTCTTGTACAGGCCATCCGCGGTTAAGCCCTTTCCGCTGGTAAACATCCAGTGGCCCGCATAGAGACTGTTTTCACTTCCCTGCGGGCTCAGGGTAATCGACTGGCTTTTATTATACTGACCACCCATGATAATCACGCTGTCATGCTCTTGATCGATCAGATAATTCGCCAGCGGCAGATAGTTGGTAATGATCTGTACCGGCTTCCCGCACATTTCACGCCCCAGCAGGAAAGCGGTGGAACCGCAGTTAATCACTACGCTTTCACCTGGGTTCACCAGCTGCGACGCCGCTTTCGCGATGCGTACTTTTTCATCGTGGTTTTGCGCCTGGTGCAGATTCATCGGCGTCCAGCGGGGCCGCTGTTGGGTAATGGCCTCTGCGCCGTTGCGCACTTTTTTAAGTTTCCCGCTTTCGTCGAGCTTGTTGATGTCGCGGCGCGCTGTCGCCGGGGAGATCCCCAGACGCTCAATCACGTTTTCGACGGTAACAAAGCCCAACTGTGCCAGCATATCCAGCAGTATTTGATGTCTTTGTGCTTCAGTCATGAGCTATTCCGATACAAATTGATTTGAAAAGATGATATTTGAAATAGCCTGGAAATACTAAAGTAAATGGAAAAAATGCCGGGTAATCCCGGCATGATATCGACTCACAGGAAGGATTTGAACGGTAGATCGGGTTCAATGGTAAAGCAATCGTCAAACCCACGCGGATAGTGGTATTCGAAATTGTCTTTATCCAGCGGCCAGGTAAACTTGCCGCCAACCTGCCAGATAAACGGTTTAAAACCATACTTCAGGCGATCTTTCTTCATTTCCCATAGCACGCGGATCTCTTGCGGATCGGCCTGGAAGTTCGACCAGATATCGTGATGGAACGGGATCACCACTTTGGTATTCAGCGATTCCGCCATGCGTAAAATATCCGCGCTGGTCATTTTGTCCGTAATACCGCGCGGGTTTTCACCGTAAGAACCGAGCGCGACATCAATTTGATGTTCGTTGCCGTGTTTCGCGTAGTAGTTGGAATAGTGAGAATCGCCGCTGTGATAGAGATTGCCGCCCGGCGTTTTAAACAGATAGTTAACCGCGCGTACATCCATGCCGTCCGGCAGTACGCCAGCGGCTTTCTGATCGGCGGGCAGGGTGATTAATGCGGTGCGGTCAAAGGCATCAAGCGCATGAATTTCAATATCTTTCACTTTCACGACATCGCCCGGTTTTACCACGATGCAGCGTTCTTTCGGCACGCCCCAGCCAACCCACAAATCCACGCAGGTCTGCGGGCCGATAAACGGAACATCATCGGCGCAATTCTGCATTACGGCAGCCGCGACATTGACGTCAATGTGATCGTTATGGTCGTGGGTCGCCAGTACGGCGTCAATCTGACGGATAGCGAAAGGATCGAGAACAAACGGCGTGGTGCGCAGGTTAGGCTGTAATTTTTTGACGCCAGCCATACGCTGCATCTGATGGCCGGTTTTCATCAACGGATTACCGTGGCTCTGTTTACCGGTACCGCACCAGAAATCGACGCATACGTTAGTGCCGCCTTCAGATTTTAGCCAGATACCGGTACAGCCCAGCCACCACATAGCGAACGTACCCGGCGCGACCTGCTCTTGCTCAATCTCTTCGTTCAGCCAGCTTCCCCACTCCGGAAACGTGCTCAGAATCCATGATTCACGCGTGATGCTTTGTACTTTACTCATCGCATTTACCTTCATGTTTGTTCAAAATGGTTCAAAACGTGATTCGTTTTGATTAATCCTGACACTATTTTCTCAAGAAGGCAATGGGCTATTTTTTGACTTTTGGGGAATAGATAACGCAGTCAGGAGAAAATTTAATCTTGCCTGGCGTCATGGGGATGTAGACATCTTTATGATTTTACTTATTTAATGAAAAAATGAGTTACCTATAAGTAAACCATGTATTAAGTGCGCTAATTATTTGCGCGCTACGTCACATTTAATCAAATTCAATCTTGTTGTGATTACTTTTGAAAATTACAGTGAAGGGACATTATCCTGAGCGCCTGTGACTCAGCAACCTCGTCTACCGGAGATCGTTATGGAGATCCTCTACAACATCTTTACCATTTTCTTTAATCAGGTAATGACCAATGCCCCGCTATTACTGGGTATTGTGACCTGCCTGGGCTATATCCTGCTGCGCAAAAGCGTCAGCGTGATCATCAAAGGGACGATCAAAACCATCATTGGCTTCATGCTGCTACAGGCCGGGTCCGGCATTCTGACCAGCACCTTTAAACCGGTGGTGGCGAAAATGTCTGAGGTCTACGGCATCAACGGCGCGATTTCCGATACCTATGCTTCGATGATGGCAACGATCGAACGGATGGGTGATGCGTATAGTTGGGTAGGCTACGCGGTGTTGCTCGCGCTGGCGCTGAATATTTGTTACGTCTTGTTGCGTCGCATTACCGGTATTCGCACCATCATGTTGACCGGGCACATCATGTTCCAGCAGGCGGGGCTGATTGCGGTCTCTTTCTATATCTTCGGCTATTCCATGTGGACCACCATTATCTGCACGGCGATACTGGTTTCCCTGTACTGGGGTATTACCTCCAACATGATGTACAAGCCGACTCAGGAAGTGACGGACGGCTGCGGTTTCTCCATCGGTCACCAGCAGCAGTTTGCTTCCTGGATTGCCTATAAAGTCGCGCCGTTCCTGGGCAAAAAAGAGGAAAGCGTTGAAGACCTCAAACTGCCGGGCTGGCTGAACATTTTCCATGACAACATCGTCTCCACGGCGATTGTAATGACCATCTTCTTTGGTGCCATTCTGCTCTCCTTTGGTATCGATACCGTACAGGCGATGGCGGGTAAAACCCACTGGACAATCTATATCCTGCAAACCGGTTTCTCCTTTGCGGTGGCGATCTTCATCATCACCCAGGGCGTGCGTATGTTTGTTGCCGAACTCTCTGAGGCCTTTAACGGTATCTCCCAGCGTCTGATTCCGGGCGCAGTACTGGCGATTGACTGTGCGGCTATTTATAGCTTCGCGCCGAACGCGGTGGTCTGGGGCTTTATGTGGGGCACCATCGGCCAGCTGATTGCGGTTGGCATCCTGGTTGCCTGCGGCTCCTCGATCCTGATTATTCCTGGCTTTATCCCGATGTTCTTCTCTAACGCCACTATCGGTGTGTTCGCTAACCACTTCGGCGGCTGGCGTGCGGCGCTGAAGATTTGTCTGGTGATGGGGATGATCGAAATCTTTGGTTGCGTCTGGGCGGTGAAACTCACGGGGATGAGCGCCTGGATGGGTATGGCGGACTGGTCGATTCTGGCACCGCCGATGATGCAGGGCTTCTTCTCCCTCGGTATCGCCTTTATGGCCGTCATCATTGTAATTGCACTGGCTTATATGTTCTTCGCTGGCCGCGCACTGCGCGCAGAAGAAGATGCAGAAAAACAACTGGCAGAACAGTCTGCTTAATAAGGAGTTTTGATTATGACCGTACGTATTCTGGCTGTGTGTGGCAACGGACAGGGCAGTTCCATGATCATGAAAATGAAAGTGGACCAGTTTTTAACCCAATCAAACATTGACCACACGGTAAACAGCTGCGCGGTTGGCGAGTACAAAAGCGAGTTGAGCGGCGCGGATATCATCATCGCTTCTACCCATATTGCAGGCGAAATCAGCGTGACCGGCAACAAATATGTGGTTGGCGTGCGCAACATGCTGTCGCCTGCGGATTTTGGCCCGAAACTGCTGGAAGTGATCAAAGAACATTTCCCGCAAGACGTGAAGTAAGGATGCAACATGAAATTACGTGATTCACTGGCGGAGAATAATTCTATCCGCCTGCAGGCTGAAGCGAATACCTGGCAGGAAGCCGTCAAGATCGGCGTCGATTTACTGGTGGCTGCCGACGTGGTAGAGCCGCGCTATTACCAGGCGATTCTGGATGGCGTTGAGCAGTTTGGCCCCTATTTTGTGATTGCCCCCGGCCTGGCGATGCCGCATGGCCGCCCGGAAGAAGGGGTCAAGAAAACCGGTTTTTCTCTGGTGACGCTGAAAAAGCCGCTGGAGTTTAATCACGAAGATAACGACCCGGTCGATATTCTGATCACCATGGCGGCGGTTGATGCCAACACTCACCAGGAAGTGGGCATCATGCAGATCGTCAACCTGTTTGAAGACGAAGCCAATTTCGACCGTTTACGCGCCTGCCGTACTGCGCAGGAAGTCCTGGATCTCATTGACCGCACCAACGCGGCAGCTTAAGAAGGAATTGAAAATGTCATTACCAATGTTGCAGGTCGCGCTGGACAACCAGACTATGGATAGCGCCTATGAAACCACTCGCCTGATTGCCGAAGAAGTCGACATTATCGAAGTGGGCACCATTCTGTGCGTGGGCGAAGGCGTGCGTGCGGTTCGCGATCTGAAAGCGCTTTACCCGCACAAAATCGTGCTGGCGGACGCCAAAATTGCCGATGCCGGTAAAATCCTCTCCCGTATGTGTTTCGAAGCCAACGCGGACTGGGTGACCGTGATTTGCTGTGCGGATATCAACACCGCAAAAGGCGCGCTGGATGTGGCGAAAGAGTTCAACGGCGACGTGCAGATCGAACTGACCGGTTACTGGACCTGGGAACAGGCGCAGCAGTGGCGCGATGCGGGCATTCAGCAAGTGGTTTATCACCGCAGCCGCGATGCGCAGGCGGCAGGCGTGGCGTGGGGCGAGGCGGATATTACCGCGATTAAGCGACTCTCCGATATGGGCTTTAAAGTGACCGTGACCGGCGGACTGGCGCTGGAAGACCTGCCGCTGTTCAAAGGCATTCCGATCCATGTCTTTATCGCGGGGCGTAGCATTCGCGATGCCGAATCGCCGGTAGAAGCCGCACGGCAGTTCAAACGCTCCATTGCCCAACTGTGGGGCTAAGGAGCGGCTATGCTGTCGAAACAAATTCCGCTCGGCATCTATGAAAAAGCGCTCCCTGCCGGGGAGTGCTGGCTGGAGCGCCTGCGGCTGGCGAAAACGCTGGGTTTTGACTTCGTTGAAATGTCGGTGGACGAGACCGACGCCCGACTGGCGCGGCTCGACTGGAGTCGCGAGCAGCGCCTGGCGCTGGTGAGCGCGGTTGCTGAAACCGGCGTGCGCGTGCCGTCCATGTGTCTGAGCGCGCATCGTCGTTTTCCGCTCGGTAGCGAAGATGACGCGGTACGGGCGCAGGGGCTGGAGATTATGCGTAAAGCGATTCAGTTTGCGCAAGACGTCGGGATTCGCGTCATTCAACTGGCGGGGTACGACGTTTACTATCAGCAGGCCAACGACGAAACGCGTTGCCGCTTCCGCGATGGGTTAAAAGAGAGCGTTGATATGGCCAGCCGCGCCCAGGTGACGCTGGCGATGGAGATCATGGATTACCCATTGATGAATTCCATCAGTAAAGCGCTGGGCTATGCTCACTACCTCAATAACCCGTGGTTCCAGCTCTATCCGGATATCGGCAATCTGTCTGCCTGGGATAACGACGTACAGATGGAGCTACAGGCGGGAATCGGGCATATCGTCGCGGTACACGTCAAAGATACTAAACCCGGCGTGTTCAAAAATGTGCCGTTTGGCGAAGGCGTTGTCGATTTCGAACGCTGCTTCGAAACGCTCAAACAGAGTGGCTATTGCGGGCCCTATCTGATTGAGATGTGGAGTGAAACAGCAGAGAACCCGGCGGCAGAGGTAGCGAAAGCGCGTGACTGGGTGAAAGCGCGCATGGCCAGCGCCGGTCTGGTGGAGGCAGCCTAATGCAAAAGCTCAAGCAGCAGGTATTTGACGCTAACATGGATTTGCCCCGTTATGGACTGGTGACGTTTACCTGGGGCAACGTCAGCGCTATCGATCGCGAACGCGGATTGGTGGTGATTAAGCCAAGCGGTGTCGCCTATGAAACCATGAAGGTAGATGACATGGTGGTGGTGGATATGGATGGCAAAGTGGTGGAGGGACGTTATCGTCCTTCTTCCGATACCGCTACCCATCTGGCGCTGTATCAACGCTATCCGTCGCTTGGCGGCGTCGTTCATACCCACTCCACCCACGCCACGGCATGGGCGCAGGCGGGGATGGCTATTCCGGCGCTCGGTACCACGCACGCGGACTATTTCTTTGGCGATATTCCTTGTACCAGAGCGTTAAGCGAAGAAGAAGTGCAGGGCGAGTACGAGCTGAACACCGGTAAGGTGATCATCGAAACGCTGGGCGAGGTGGAACCGCTGCATACGCCAGGCATTGTCGTGTATCAACACGGGCCGTTCGCCTGGGGGAAAGATGCGCACGATGCGGTACATAACGCGGTCGTCATGGAGGAAGTGGCGCGAATGGCGTGGATTGCGCGCGGTATTAACCCGGCGCTGAATCCCATCGACGATTATCTGATGAATAAACACTTCATGCGTAAGCATGGCCCGAATGCGTATTACGGGCAGAAGTGAAGTATGAGCTCCGGAATGTGAATATTATCGGGATGTCACAGGTCTAATTCCGGAGCCATCTTTCCGCGAAAAAAGCCCCCTGTTCAGGGGGCAAATCAACTATGGCTTTTTCGTTGGTTTTCCTGATGCTAGCGATAAATATTCGCGCTGGCGTGTATATTGCCGTTGTTACCCGGTTCCCGGATAAGTATGACGTGATAATACATTGCGTTTCGCGCGTCGGCCTCTTCATTCAGCGCCAGATTGGCTTCACTTTCCGTGGCGAAGTTGTGGTTGATGTAGATCACGCCTAAGCTGCGCACATCATCCATATTTCTGGCCTGATGATTATTTAACTCGATGGCTGCCATTGCCGTTATGCCAGGCAAAAGCGCAGCCAGAAATAACATTATCCGGGCTCGCATAGAGTACCTCCTCAGCAGCGCGGTCTGGTTGGCGATATCCCCCTTTAGTGAATCGCTTCTGGTTTAATTTTAACCATAACCCGCCGCAGAGATGGCGACCTTTTCTGATGCTGTTGTTCAAAAAATTATCGTATTGTCGTTTTTTACCTGATTAACAACCCATTGATGTATGCCGCTATGTTTAAGAAACCCTGTGTGGCAAAAAAGTGCGCTGACCACAGTGTCAATTTCTCTGCCGCAACAGGCCGTTTATAGTGGTGTGCGATATGAAGTTAATATCTCAGCAGCAAAATGCGACGGGACAGGCGTTACGTTCGGCACGATAAATAATTGTACAATCACCTTGAGTTTGCCCGCAGGCGCCAGTATTATAACGCGTCATTTTTCAGCCGACCTTTAACACGTTCCTTGCCTCCATGGGCCGCGGCTGACCCAGACAGGAGGCTGAATAATCCGTAAGGAGCAATTCGATGCGTCATTACGAAATCGTTTTTATGGTCCATCCTGACCAGAGCGAACAGGTTCCGGGCATGATCGAGCGTTACTCTGCCGCCATCACTGGCGCAGAAGGCAAGATCCACCGTCTGGAAGACTGGGGCCGCCGTCAGCTGGCTTACCCGATCAACAAACTGCACAAAGCGCACTACGTTCTGATGAACGTTGAAGCGCCGCAGGAAGTGATCGATGAGCTGGAAACTACCTTCCGCTTCAACGATGCCGTTATCCGCAGCATGGTTATGCGTACTAAGCACGCTGTTACCGAAGCTTCTCCGATGGTTAAAGCGAAAGACGAGCGCCGTGAGCGTCGCGATGATTTCGCTAACGAAACCGCAGATGATGCTGAAGCTGGGGATTCTGAAGAGTAATTTCTGATGACCAACCGTCTGGCGTTGTCCGGCACCGTGTGCAGGGCCCCCCTTCGAAAGGTCAGTCCATCAGGAATTCCGCATTGCCAGTTCGTGCTTGAGCATCGTTCTGTGCAAGAGGAAGCCGGCTTTCACCGGCAGGCGTGGTGCCAAATGCCCGTTATTGTTAGCGGACACGAAAACCAGGCCATTACTCACAGTATAACGGTCGGCAGCCGCATAACCGTTCAGGGGTTTATTTCTTGCCACAAGGCAAAGAACGGTCTGAGCAAAATGGTTCTGCATGCCGAGCAGATTGAATTGATAGATTCTGGAGACTAGCCATATGGCACGTTATTTCCGTCGTCGCAAGTTCTGCCGTTTCACCGCGGAAGGCGTTCAAGAGATCGACTATAAAGATATCGCTACGCTGAAAAACTACATCACCGAAAGCGGTAAGATTGTCCCAAGCCGTATCACCGGTACCCGTGCAAAATACCAGCGTCAGCTGGCTCGCGCTATCAAACGCGCTCGCTACCTGTCTCTGCTGCCGTACACTGATCGCCATCAGTAATCGGTCACGGTCCATTAATACGACTTTGAGAGGATAAGGTAATGCAAGTTATTCTGCTTGATAAAGTAGCAAACCTGGGTAGCCTGGGTGATCAGGTTAACGTTAAAGCGGGCTATGCTCGTAACTTCCTGGTACCACAGGGTAAAGCTGTTCCGGCTACCAAGAAAAACGTTGAATACTTCGAAGCACGTCGCGCTGAACTGGAAGCTAAACTGGCTGACGTTCTGGCTGCTGCAAATGCACGCGCAGAGAAAATCAACGCCCTGGAAACCGTTACTATCGCGTCTAAAGCAGGCGACGAAGGTAAACTGTTCGGTTCCATCGGTACTCGCGACATCGCTGACGCTGTTACTGCGGCTGGCGTTGACGTGGCTAAGAGCGAAGTTCGTCTGCCGAACGGCGTTCTGCGTACCACTGGCGAACACGAAGTGAACTTCCAGGTTCACAGCGAAGTATTCGCAAAAGTTATCATCAACGTGGTTGCTGAGTAATCAGGCATTCTCGTTTTTGCTAGCAACGAAACGTCGGCCCAGCGCCGACGTTTTGCTTTTTTAACCCCATCGCTTTTCGACTGGCTATCTCCCCCTCTTTTCGCGATAATCAAAAATAAAACATTATTTTAATTTCTTGGTGAAAGAATGGATACCCAACGCCAGGCCTCCCCGTTTGCCCGCAAAAACGTCGTTTATGTGTGTGCCGCATTTTGTTGCCTGCTATGGGGCAGCGCTTATCCAGCCATCAAAAGCGGTTATGACCTCTTTCAGATAGCCACCGACGATATCCCTTCTAAAATTGTTTTTGCTGGTTATCGTTTTTTGTTTGCGGGTGGGTTGCTGCTACTGTTCGCGCTGCTTCAGCGTAAACCGATTGGTCGGTTTCGTCCGCGCCAGTTTGCTCAGTTAACGTTACTGGGGCTGACCCAGACGTCGCTGCAATATCTCTTTTTCTATATCGGCCTTGCGTTTACCTCCGGCGTGAAAGGCTCAATCATGAACGCGACAGGCACATTCTTCAGCGTATTGCTGGCGCACTTTATTTATCAGAACGACCGATTGAGCTACAACAAAACGCTCGGCTGTATTCTGGGCTTTGCGGGCGTCATGGTGGTGAACGTCAGCAACGGCCTGGATTTCAGCTTTAATCTGCCGGGAGAAGGCTCCGTGGTGCTGGCGGCGTTTATTCTTTCTGCGGCCACGTTGTATGGCAAACGTCTCTCGCAGACGGTCGATCCGATGGTCATGACTGGCTATCAATTGGGGATTGGCGGTCTGGTACTGGTCTTTGGCGGTTACGTTTTTGGCGGTACGCTGACGATACATGGCTTCTCGTCGGTGGCGATTTTAGTCTACCTGACGCTGCTCTCGTCGGTCGCTTTTGCGCTATGGAGCATTTTACTCAAATATAATCGCGTGGGGATGATTGCGCCGTTTAACTTTCTGATCCCGGTTTCTGGCGCGGCTCTTTCGGCTATTTTTCTCGGCGAGAATATTCTGGAGTGGAAATACATGATGGCGCTGGTGCTGGTATGTTCGGGGATTTGGTGGGTGAATAAGGCGAAGCGGTAATGCTTCACCTGAACGAATAGGGTACAGGCGGGATAAGGCGTAGCCGGCGTTACTGTGCGCGAATAAAACTGCCGTCAGGCTGACGCGTAAACAGCACCTGTTGACCGTTATCGCCATCTATCGTTAAACCTGTCACCACCCCGCTGGCATTCTGGCGAATTTTAATCATTTGACCATTTTTGAGGTTACTCAGCGGCTTGCCAGCACCTTCTACCTGCGCCATTGCATAAACGTCTGTCGGGGGCAGTCCGTGGTCACGGAACAGTTGCGCCAGAGTTTTACCAGGCTCTACACGGTACGAGCGCCACTGTTGACCGATGCCGCTATCCTGCTGGAAAGGCTGCGTCTGCGGCTGGTTTTGTTCTTCCGGCTGGCCTTCCTGAATAGGTTCCGGCGCAACGGGCGCCACCTGATCCGGATCGTTTTGCGGCGCGACCAGCTGCGCCTGAAGCTGGGCCTCTGTCGGCGGCTGTGATTGCGATTGCAGATCCAATTGCGCTTCCCGCGTGACGACAGGCGAGTCGCTGGTCTCGCTGGCGGGCAGCAGGAAACCGATCACCAGCACGATAGCGGCAATGATAATGCCACGACGATGCATAGGCGGCAGCGGCTCCATGATGCGAAAATTATCCGGCGCGTGCCAGATTTTCGCCAGGGTTGGTTTTAATTCAAAGCGCCCGGGCATGGTTTACCTCCTGCTCCGCATCTCGTTCCTTAATCATAGAGTATAGATGGCTAACGCTATGATACTGGTAGTGCTATCCGCTTTCGTGACATCAATACGGATAATCTATTGTTTCTTTTTCCCTGCGATTTGTCATCCTCCCTGAGACAAAGTTTTACCAGAAGAAGCGTGGCTGTTATGCTGCCCGCTACTTTTTTGATATCCGATGAAGGAAAAATAATGGTCACCCCGACTTTTGACACTATTGAAGCGCAAGCGAGCTACGGCATTGGTTTGCAGGTAGGGCAGCAGCTCAGCGAATCCGGTCTTGAAGGGCTGTTGCCTGAAGCGCTGGTTGCAGGCATTGCTGATGCGCTGGAAGGTAAACACCCGGCGGTTCCTGTTGATGTGGTGCATCGTGCGCTGCGTGAAATTCATGAGCGTGCGGACGCGGTGCGTCGTGAGCGTTTCAAAGCGATGGCGGCCGAAGGCGTGAAATACCTGGAAGAAAACCGCGAAAAAGACGGTGTGAACAGTACTGAATCTGGTTTACAGTTCCGCGTTCTGACGCAGGGCGAAGGCGCGATTCCGGCGCGTACCGACCGCGTACGCGTGCATTACACCGGTAAGCTTATTGATGGCACCGTATTTGACAGCTCCGTCGCGCGCGGCGAACCGGCTGAATTCCCGGTAAATGGCGTGATCGCCGGCTGGATTGAAGCGCTGACTCTGATGCCGGTAGGTTCCAAATGGGAACTGACTATCCCACAGGAGCTGGCCTATGGCGAGCGTGGGGCCGGGGCCTCTATTCCGCCATTCAGCACCCTGGTGTTTGAAGTGGAACTGCTGGAAATTCTGTAAGCGCCCCGGGTTTGCCGGATGACGGCGTAAACGCCTTATCCGGCAACCCTGACTTCAGCAGATGCCAATATTTTATTTTGCAAATGGCGTCGTTACGTGTATTTTTGTGAGCTAATTCGCATTATCAAAGTGATATAACACTCATTTTAAACATAAAATTAACATTGTATTTGAATCTGAGTATTCATCCCGCCGATTCTTACCTAATATCGATGAGTCCTGATAACAGGATCGTCGTATCATAGACCAAAGGCCGTAGAGCCCGCACAACACAGACAGGTACAGGAAGAAAAACATGGTAGATCAGGTAAAAGTCGCAGCCGACGAACAGGCTCCGGCTGAACAGTCGCTACGGCGCAATCTTACAAACCGTCATATACAGCTTATCGCTATTGGCGGCGCTATTGGTACCGGTCTGTTTATGGGATCGGGTAAAACGATCAGTCTCGCCGGACCGTCGATCATTTTTGTGTATATGATCATCGGTTTTATGCTTTTTTTCGTGATGCGCGCCATGGGGGAATTGCTGCTCTCGAATCTGGAATATAAATCGTTTAGCGATTTTGCTTCCGACCTGCTTGGCCCCTGGGCGGGATATTTCACCGGCTGGACGTACTGGTTTTGCTGGGTAGTGACCGGTATGGCTGACGTGGTGGCGATTACCGCCTACGCGCAGTTCTGGTTTCCCGGCCTTTCCGATTGGGTCGCCTCGCTGGCGGTAGTGATCCTGCTGCTAAGCCTCAACCTCGCCACCGTTAAAATGTTTGGTGAAATGGAATTTTGGTTTGCTATGGTCAAAATCGTCGCCATCGTAGCGTTGATTGTGGTCGGGCTGGTGATGATTGCGATGCACTTTAAATCGCCGACAGGCGTTGAAGCGTCTTTCGCGCATCTGTGGAATGACGGCGGCTGGTTCCCGAAAGGTATTAGCGGGTTCTTTGCCGGTTTCCAGATTGCGGTGTTCGCCTTCGTGGGCATTGAGCTAGTCGGTACTACCGCCGCAGAAACTAAAGATCCGGAAAAATCGCTGCCGCGCGCGATTAACTCAATACCGATCCGTATCATCATGTTCTACGTCTTTGCGCTGATTGTCATTATGTCGGTGACGCCGTGGAGTTCCGTGGTGCCGGATAAGAGCCCGTTTGTTGAGCTGTTTGTACTGGTGGGTCTGCCTGCCGCCGCGAGCGTGATCAACTTTGTTGTGCTGACCTCGGCGGCGTCTTCCGCCAACAGCGGCGTCTTCTCGACCAGCCGTATGCTGTTTGGCCTGGCGCAAGAAGGCGTGGCGCCAAAAGCGTTCGCTAAGCTATCGAAACGCGCGGTACCGGCGAAAGGCCTGACCTTCTCCTGTATCTGCCTGCTGGGCGGCGTGGTTATGCTGATGGTCAACCCGAGCGTGATTGGCGCATTCACCATGATCACTACGGTTTCGGCCATCCTGTTTATGTTTGTCTGGACCATCATTCTGTGTTCATACCTGGTGTACCGCAAAAAGCGTCCCCACCTGCATGAAAAATCCATCTATAAGATGCCGCTCGGTAAGCTGATGTGCTGGGTCTGTATGGCGTTCTTTGCGTTCGTGCTGGTATTACTGACGCTGGAAGACGATACGCGCCAGGCGCTGATCGTGACGCCGCTGTGGTTTATCGCGTTGGGTCTGGGCTGGCTGTTCCTGCGTAAGAACAAACTGGCTAAATGACGGATTTATCCCTCTCGCTTAGGCGAGGGGGTATGCGCATAACGTACCCACCGGGGCGCTTTCTTCATTTTTACGCCCCATTTTGTCGCTTCCCGCTCCTTAACGAGCTATTTTTCTCGCCACATTTGATAGCGTATGGAGATGAAAAGCTCAGGAAATGAGTGTTTGTCCGCTGATGCAAAGACGCGAAAAACGTTTCTCCAGGAAGAGCAGCTGTAAATTGCAGGCTGACGGCAAGTGCCGCCTTGATGAATTCCTATAATGGCGGCTCGCGCTGGATAATATGTTGAAAAAGTGGTTTAAGTAACAAATTAATCTCCTATTTCAAACTGTAATTATGACCATTCGACGCTGGATTTTAAGCGCTACGCTTTTGCTGCTGCCCGTTCCTGCGTTCGCAGATTTTCAGTATCAGCAGGATAAGGACGGCGTTTTTTATACCGCCGACGACGAACCGCAAATTCTCTCCCGACTGCCTGACGTTAGCTATTCGCATTTACGGCGTATTGCCGATTTATCTCACCCGCAAGACCCTCGCCCGTTAATAGAAATCAATCCCGACAGCCATAACTGCGACGACAATCATATTTGTCAGCACGCTTATCTCAGCGATGGGCGCTTTATCCTGTGGGCAGGCAAAATCGTCCAGAATACCGGGGATGAGCCTGCCGTTGATGTTGCCAGCTTTCAGTCTTTTGGCGCCTTTGCCGCCGATAAACACGGTCTCTATTTTGATGGTAAACGTCGTGATAGCAATGCGGGTGAAAAACGTGTGGATATGGCGACTCTGGCAGAGACGAAAATCTGGAATCTGCTGCGGGATAAAAATAATCTCTATTATGAAGGCCGCTGGCTGGGGCGGGCCGATGGGTTTCGCGTGTTGAGGCTGGATTCCACTTCGGCAAGGGAGTTTATTGTGACGACGGCGCAACGGGTGATTGTGAACGGCATACCCATTACCGCTGATGCTAATACGTTTCAAATCATTCGCTGGATGCCTGGCGAGGTACTAATTTATCGTGATAAAACCGGTAAGCATGACTATGAGATTGATAATTCCAGTCGGTACTGCGGCTATTTTAATATTGGCCTGCGTGAGGTGACATGGCTGAAGCATGAGGCAACCAACGCCGGGAGCAGTTGTAAGGTGGAAACCCTGCCGGGTGTCGATCCGGAGTATTTTTTTCGTCTGAACGGGAACACCGGTTGGTATAAGGATCGTATTTATCAGGTGAGCACGAATGCGTTGGGCGAGGGGGTACTGCGCATTTTTACGTCGCAGGAAAAACTTCCGGCGCTGAAAATAGATAGAGTTACCTATAATTACTACCATCTGGCTTTGTCCGCGGATGGGCAATTATATCGCCAGATCTCACGTGATCAATGGCAGCGCTATAACCCGATATTAACAGAGTGGACGACGGTATCACCAGCGCCCACTGACGTTATCTCTTTGCTTCCCTCTGATTACCACTAGCGCAGGATGGCGCAATGTTGAGAATAAAACAGTTCTGTTTATCGATTTTATTAATGCTGGCACCAGTGTTAGCTCTGGCCTGTTCCGACATTCCATATGCTTTGTTTCACTATCAGCCGTGGGGGCAGGGAACGAAATATGTAGTTGAAGAAGATTATGATTATGGTATTAATTTTAAAGATATTGAAATTCGAGAGGTAAAATTTAGTCAACTACGGCACGTTCCTGACCGCATTGTTAATGAATATAATGACCGTGGAAAAATGAGTAATGATTTTGTTCATGTCGCCGCTTTTTCATCGCTAATAAAAAATGATTTCTGGCAGTTTTATTGGCTAACCGACGGCCAGCATATTTTATGGGCTGGGAAAATCGTACAAAATCCACCGGGTAAGCCGCCAGTGGATGCAGCGACTTTTCGGGCGTATGGACGCTTTGCCGCTGATAAAGATAGTCTTTACTTCGACGGCGAGCGCACAGATGATAATCATGGTGAAAAAAGGGTCGATATAGATTCGTTGCAGCAGGTCGGCGGCAATATCAAATTAAGCGACTCCGGCGATGTGCTTAAAGACAGGCGCAACCTCTACTTTCAGGGACGCTGGCTGGCTAGTGCGCAGGGATATTCCATTCTGGGCGTTAAATCCTGGGAGCAGCGTAATATTCTGTTTTCGCCGACCAGCTGCGATACTACATCTAATCCTGGCCCGTGGGACACTATTCTACGTACCGCCACGCAGGTTTTTGTTAATGGTGTGGCAATTGATGCCGATCCGAACTCTTTTCATGTTGTGCGCTGGGTCGCTGGCGTGCAGTTACTCTATCGCGATAAAGCAGGCGTAAAACGCTATTACTTCGGCAAAGACTGTCTCAATACGTTTAATGTACAGCGGGATAAGGTGACATGGATGACGCGAGAGGCATCGCGCCGAGGCGATGACTGCCGAATAGCGACTATTCCCAATGTTGATCCAGAATATTTCCATCCCATTCATTACAATTGGACGGTAGCACAGTACAAAGATCTATTGTACCAGGCGAAGTATGTCTCTCCGGTCGACAGGGTATTAACCATCACCCGCTTGCCTGATCCGCAGGTACAGCTGAAAGCTGGCGCTAATTTGGTGGGTAAACAGATCTATTTTATCGGCGATGGGGGCGTGCAGATTATCGACCCTATTGGACCATTGGTGTGGTTTAAAAATCCCGATGGTTCATTTTCTGATGTTTTTGCTCATGACGATCGTTATCTCTATTTCTTCGGTGATACGCTGGTGGATAGCGGGCAACGGCGTAACGTCACGCGGACGCTGGATACTGCGCATATCGACAAGAGCGGTTATTATCTGGTCACTGAGGAGGGGAAATATGAGGTTATTAATAATGCATTCACCTCTCGCTAAAAAGCGTTAGTCGATTCAGAATAAACGATCCTGTCTATACGTTCAGGATCGTTTATTGGCGATGGATTATTCCCCGGCCAGCGCGCGTGGGAACAGCACGTTATTCTCCAGGCTGATGTGCTCCATCAGATCATCAATCATCTCATTAATGCCGTTATACATCGCTTTCCAGGTGGTACACGCTTCTGGCGGCGGCGTTACATTTTGGGTGACGTGTTTGATGACGTCTACCAGCTCTCCCGCCTCGTCATGCTCGCTTTCCATTACGCTTATCGGGCCCGTTGCCTGGCGACCCATACCCTGTTTGATCATGGGGAACAGGATCTGTTCTTCTTTCATCATATGGCTGGAAAGCTCTTCATGCAGCGCGGTGAGATATTTTGTCAGGCCGCGTGGGACGTTTGGCTTATCCGCGTGAACGCGTTCCACTTTGGTTGCCTGCAGGATAAGCTCCGGCAGTTGTTCGCGATGTCGGTCATGATAGCGCACAACGATATGGTCAATAATGTCCGCCAGCGGAACGGCGCGCCAGTCTTTTTCGATGGGCTGTTCAGCCAATTGCGCCAGTTGCGCTTCAATGATGTCAATATCGACGTCGTGACGCGCGGCGGCGCGCGCCAGCGTCTGTTTTCCGCCGCAGCAGTAATCCATATCGTACTGGCGAAACAGCGCCGATGCGCGGGGAATAGAGAGCGCCAGTTCGCCTAAAGGTTGATCGCGATAAGCCATAGCCGTTACCTCATTTGCAATAATATAAGTTGTATTTTAAATGCATCTTTAAGGCGAGGCTATAACTCTTTCGGGGTGCGTATAATTTAAGCGAGTATGAAATTAGCGTTCCGTGACCGGAACGACGGTCGCTTTTTCCGGTTTCGCTCTCACGGCAATGACCACGCCCGCCACCAGGAGCGCAATGCCGCTTAACGTCAGGAATGGCGGGATTTCCTGGCGCAGAATGAAGGTATAGAGCAGTCCCGCCAGCGTCTCAAAAACAATCAGCGGCCCTAAAATAACGGTTGGCAATTTTTGGCTGGCGATATTCCAGCACAGCGCGCCCACCCAGGAACACAGCACCGCGATGGCGATCATCAGACCGATAAACAGCGCGGGATGCGGGCCAAAGGGCAGGGTAAACAGCGGTTTCTGGATACTCAGCCACAGACAGACCGCCGCATAGCCGATTAACGAGACCGGCAGCGTAACCAGCGCCTGCGCCGTTGCCCACATCATGGGATGTTTGTCGGGATTTTCCCGCAGCCAGCGGGCGTTGCGCAGCGCATACCATGCCCAGCACGCTACGGAAATCAGCGCCAGCACAATGCCTGAACCATAGCGCCAGCCGCTAACATCGGACAATCCCTGGCTAAGTTCAGCAATATTGACGCACAGCAGGCCAAAACCGATAAGCGCCAGCGCGGGCGCTAAACGCCGCCAGGATAATCTGCCGTCTCGTTGGCTATAGAGAACGTTAGCGAAAAGCGGAATGACGACTGGCAATGTCCCGATGATCATCGTCGACACCGGCGCGCCGGTTCGCTGAATGGCGCTGGCGAGGCAGGCGTAATAGATTACATTGCCCATCAGAGTCAGCGACAGGGCGGTGGACCAGTCTTTGCGCGTCAACTGGCGTAACCGCGTGCGGCCTAACCAAGCAATCGGCAGGGCAATCAGCCCCAGCGCCAGATAGCGTCCCATTGACTGTAAGAGGGCCGGGTAATCTGGCACGATTAACGGGCCGACGAAAATCAATCCCCACATTAGCCCTGCCAGCAGGGCGTATAGCACGCCGCTAATCATCAGATTCTCCTCATAAACCGTTCCGTCATTATCAGAGAAGGTCTATGAGGATGCCACATAAATTAACCAAATTTTAACACTTACAGTACGGAGCGAAGGCTTTCTGTGAGCGTCGTCGTCGGGCGACCGATGAGTTTACGCAGCGTATGGCTGTCATCAAACAGGCCGCCTTTCGCCGCGCCAGCGTCAGAATTGGCCAACATATCCGCCAGTCCGTCAGGCAGGCCTGCGCCTTTCAGCGCGGCGGCAAAATCGACTTCGCTCAGGTTCTGGTAGACGATTTTTTTTCCGCTCTGATGAGTAAGTTCATCCGCCAACTGGCGTAATGTCCAGGCGTCATCACCCGCCAGCTCGTAGACATTCCCGGCGTGACCCTCTTCACGGATGACGCGCGCGGCGGCGGCGGCATAGTCAGCGCGCATTGCGGAGGCGATTTTCCCTTGTCCCGCTGCGCCAATAAAGACGCCATGCTTCAGCGCGGCAGGGACGCTCGCCAGGTAGTTTTCCGTATACCAGCCGTTACGTAATAGCGTGTGAGGAATACCTGACTCAGCCAGCATTTTTTCCGTTTCAATATGTTCATCGGCGAGCGCCAGCGGCGATTTATCCGCATGTAGCAGGCTGGTATAGGCGATGAATTTCACCTTCGCGGCAATGGCGGCCTGAATAACGTTGCGGTGCTGCGCGGTGCGTTGTCCCACTTCGCTGGATGATATAAGCAGCAGTTTATCAACGCCCTGTAAGGCGGTGGTCAGCGCGGCTTCGTTAGCGTAATCCGCCTGGCGAACGGCGATCCCGCGCTGACTGAGCGGGACGGCTTTTTTCGGGTTACGGACGATCGCAACGAGGTGGCTGGCGGGCGTCGTTTTTAGCAGGTTTTCAATAACGTGTTGGCCCAGTTGGCCTGTTGCGCCAGTGATAGCAATCATGGTGAACTCCTCAGTGTTGGTCTTGTGTTTTATTACGCTACCACCTAGACTTACTTTTAGTAAGTACGTACAAAAAGGTAAGTATCAATGCGCGCTCATACTCTTTCCCGGCAGTTGCGTGAAGGTAATCTCTTTGCTGAACAGTGCCCGTCCCGTGAGGTGTTAAAACATGTCACCAGTCGCTGGGGCGTACTGATTCTGGTCGCGTTACGCGACGGTACACACCGTTTTAGCGACCTGCGCCGCAAGATGGGAGGCGTGAGTGAAAAGATGCTGGCGCAGTCGTTACAGGCGCTTGAACAGGACGGATTTCTCAACCGGGTGTCATATCCAGTTGTTCCGCCGCATGTGGAGTACAGCCTGACGCCGCTTGGCGAGCAGGTGAGCGATAAAGTCGCCGCGCTGGCGGACTGGATAGAACTGAATTTGCCGCAGGTATTGGCGCAGCGGGACCGTTTATCAGATGGCGGCTAGCGCTTTATTCGGCCTGACTGGCAGGCCGAATAAACGTAGCGTCATACGGGACACACGTTACTTGCTTAAATCCACCTGATAAATGGCAAAACCGATATCATCGACGGCAACCTTCTTCATCGGATACTGCCCTTTCGCTTTAATGAAGGCAGCGGCTTTATCGCCTGGCGATGTTTCAAAGCGGATATCCAGCGCCGTATCGCTGTGGATTGGCGCCAGACGCCAGTTATTATCCGCCGCCGGATGGATTTCGCCCGCGCGTTTTGATTCTGCGCCAATCCATGCCGCCAGCACGGCGCGATTTTCATCCGGAGACGCAAAGGCGATATGGCTGTCGCCCGTGCCGGCAAACTTGCCGCCGTAAGCGCGATAGTTATTCGTGGCGACCAGGAACGTAGCGTTCGGGTCGACAGGCTTACCGTTAAAGGTCAGGTTTTTAATACGTTCCGCCTGCGGATTCACCATCTGGCATTCGCCATCATAGCGGGCGGGCTGTGACACATCGATTTGATAATTCACGCCGTCAATGACATCGAAATTATAGGTGCGAAAGCCATCCCAATTGATCAACGATTGCGGTTTGTTGCTGTGAATATCAATCTGATTAAACTGTCCGGCAGAACATTCCAGCCACTCTTTTACCTCTTTGCCGCTGGCTTTCACCACCACCAGCGTATTCGGATAGAGATAAAGATCGGCGGCGTTACGGAAGGTCAACTGGCCTTTTTCCACCTCGACAAAGCTGGCAGGATCGTTCTTACGCCCGCCAACTTTAAACGGCGCGGCGGCGGACAGCACCGGCAGTTTCGCCAGATCCGGATCGCCCTGAATAAAGTGTTCCACATACGCTTTTTGCGCGTTATTCACCACCTGTACGGTAGGATCGTCCTGCACCAGAGCAAGATAACTGTACATATTATCGGCGGATTTACCGATGGGCTTGCTGACAAACTCGCGGGTGGCATCGTGATCGGCTTTCAGAATATTGACCAGCTTACTGTCTTCCGCTGCCAGCGACTTTTTAGCGGCGGCGTCGTAAATAGGCCGCGCTTCCGCTTTCGCCTGCGTAACCTGCCATTTGCCGCTGTCGTTATTGAGCACCAGATCGACCACTCCCAGATGGTCGCCCCACATGCCAGGCATTACCGCAGGAATGCCGTTAAGCGTACCTTTGGCGATATCCGCGCCTTTGATGTCGGCAAAATCTTTACCGGGGAAGACGGCGTGAGCGTGGCCAAACATAATCGCGTCGACGCCGGGAACTTCGCTGAGGTAATAAACCGAGTTTTCCGCCATGCTGTGGTACGGATCGGCAGAAAGGCCTGAGTGAGCAATGACCACCACGATATCAGCGCCTTTCTCGCGCATTTCGGGCACATATTTCCGGGCGGTTTCCGTAATGTCATTGACGGTAACTTTGCCGCTCAGATTCGCTTTATCCCAAATCATGATTTGCGGCGGAACAAAGCCGATATAGCCGATTTTCAGAGTTTGCGGGTTGCCGTCTTTATCAATAACGTTCGTCTCTTTAATCAGATAAGGCGTAAAGAGCGGCTTTTGGGTTTTAACGTCGATAATATTGGCGTTAACATAAGGGAATTTCGCGCCGGCCAGCGCGTTATGCAGATAGTCCAGACCATAATTAAACTCATGGTTGCCGAGGTTTCCAACCGCGTAATCCAGAGTGTTGAGCGCTTTATAGACCGGGTGAACGTCACCGTCTTTGAGCCCTTTTGCCGCCATATAATCGCCCAGAGGGCTCCCCTGAATCAGGTCGCCGTTATCCACCAGCACGCTGTTTTTGACTTCATTTCGGGCGGCATGAATCAAACTTGCGGTACGTACCAATCCGAATTTTTCGGTTGCGGTATCCTTGTAATAATCGAAATCCATCATGTTGCTATGTAAATCAGTAGTTTCCATGATGCGGAGATCGACGGTGGCCGCATTCACGCTGGCGGCGATCAGCGTAGCCAGAAGCGTTGCACTAAACTTAATCATTAGAGGCACCTTTTAAGAACGCAATAGAAAAGCCGGATAGTGAAAAATAGCGATGATAAACAGTGAAACCCGATATCGTTCCGACCGTCGCCAGAAGAAGGCGAAACCGCCCCATCCGGCCGATTTTTTGCGAGTGTTCACAGAAGGGTGAATCATGCCATGAAAGGTATTATCAAAACCGCAGACGGTATCACAGTTGGCGGAACCCTTAACGATCGGGTATAAGTAAAACAACGAGTTAACGCCCCTGTCATAAAGAGGTGGAGAATGTTAGAACAAGTATGCCAGCTTGCACGGAACGCGGGCGATGCCATTATGCAGGTTTATGATGGAGCCAAACCGATGGAGTACGCCCGCAAGCAGGACGATTCTCCAGTCACTGCGGCGGATATCGCCGCACATACCGTGATTCTCGAAGGGTTACGCACGCTCACGCCAGATATTCCGGTGCTTTCAGAAGAAGATCCGCCTGCCTGGGAAGTGCGCCAGCACTGGCAGCGCTACTGGCTGGTCGATCCGCTCGACGGCACCAAAGAGTTCATCAAGCGCAATGGCGAATTCACGGTCAATATCGCGCTGATTGAGCAGGGCAAGCCGGTGTTGGGCGTGGTCTATGCGCCGGTGCTGAAAGTGATGTACTACGCGGCGGAAGGTAAGGCCTGGAAAGAGGAGTGCGGGGTGCGTAAGCAGATTCAGGTCCGGGATGCCCGCCCGCCGCTGGTGGTGATTAGCCGTTCGCATACGGATGATGAACTCACCGAATATCTCCAACAGCTTGGCGAACATCAGACCACCTCTATTGGTTCCTCGCTGAAATTCTGCCTTGTGGCGGAAGGCCAGGCGCAGCTTTACCCCAGATTTGGGCCGACCAGCGTCTGGGACACTGCCGCAGGTCATGCCATTGCCGTTGCAGCCGGGGCGCACGTTCACGACTGGCAGGGAAAAACGCTGGACTATACCCCTCGTGAATCGTTCCTTAACCCCGGCTTCCGGGTGACTATTTACTGAGGAGCTTATGCAGCAGGTCGACCACCTGCTGTACCTCTTGCTGGGTTAACGCGCCATCTTTCACCCATTGAACCCGACCGTCTTTGTCAAGCACGATGACGGCGGACCCCTCTTCTTTTAATTGCCAGGCGTTACGCGCCACGCCATTGCTGTCGACAATAAATTGCGACCACGGGTAGAGCTTTTTATTACTTTCTATACTGCTACGCACGAACATACCGGAGCCGGGGATCGCATCATCGGTGTTCACAATTGTGGTCGTCTGGTATCTGTCATGCGGGAGCCCGGCGGATTTAATCGCTTCAATCAGCGTGGCGTTTTTCTCCTTCGCTGACGTTCGACCCGCAATGTGCAGCAGGACGCGCACTTTTCCCGCCAGCTGCGCGCTATTCCAGTTTTTATAACTAAACTCATCTTTATTCAACGTCAGTTCGCCACGATCGGCAATGCCTACCGGCGGCACCCGTTGGTTATCTTCAAGGTTATGCGCACAAGCCATTATGGGGAGTAGCAGACACGACATCGCCAGAATTTTACGTAGGGTCATGGTCATTCCTTCTTTATTTTTTTGCAGGTGATCCGACCACTTTGGGCCGATAGTTAATCATATGTGCGATTGATGCTTTTTCCCGCAAAGGGGATGCCAGTTTGCGGGCGGGCGCACACTTCCTGTGAAAAATGAAGGCATATACTGAGAAAAATGAGCTGATGTTTAGATAATTCTGAATAACTGTAATCAAAAGGTAAATATACTTATGCACACTGGAAACGACGTAGATATGGTCTATAGTCATATGGCATTAAAATTTGCGCCTTAAAACTGTTGGGCCGATTGTGGCACCGCAAGGGCGTAATACTCTGCAGGAGACAACAATGAAAATTTTCCAACGCTACAACCCGCTACAGGTGGCGAAGTACGTGAAGATCCTGTTCCGTGGACGGTTATATATCAAGGATGTTGGCGCTTTTGAGTTCGATAAGGGTAAGATTCTTATCCCAAAAGTGAGAGACAAGCAGCACTTGTCTGTGATGTCTGAAGTTAACCGTCAGGTTATGCGTCTGCAAACTGAGATGGCGTAACCAAAAGTGCTATGCAGTAGGTTAAAAAAGTAAAAAAAAACGGCTCCTGAATCAGGAGCCGTTGATGTTTCTGGCAAACGGATTTCAGGCCGCGCTGTCTTCTTTACCTTGCGCATCGGGCAGTTTCGGCGCCGGTACGTTGCTTTTATTGTCGAGACGCGTCACCAGCAACTGATCGATACGGTAGTTGTCGATATCCACCACTTCAAATTTGTAGCCGGAAAACTTCACCGAATCAGTACGTTTTGGGATCTTGCGCAGCATAAACATCATAAAGCCGCCAATGGTTTCATAGTTGCCGGATTGCGGAAACTCATCGATATCCAGCACGCGCATGACGTCGTCAATCGGCGTGCCGCCGTCAACCAGCCAGGAATTTTCATCGCGCGCCACAATTTGCTCTTCCAGTCCCTGGCCGACCAGGTCACCCATTAGCGTGGTCATCACATCGTTCAGCGTAATGATACCGACGACCAGTGCGTATTCATTCATAATGACCGCGAAATCCTCGCCCGCCGTTTTGAAACTTTCCAGCGCCTCAGAAAGGGTCAGCGTATCCGGCACAATCAAGGTATTGCGAATTTGCACGCCGCCATTCAGCGCCATACTTTGGTTCGCCAGCACGCGGTTCAGCAGATCTTTGGAGTCTACATAGCCGATGATGTGGTCGATATCTTCATTACACACCAAAAATTTTGAGTGCGGATGTTCGGCGACCTTTTTCTTCAGGCTTTGTTCGTCTTCGTGCAGATCAAACCAGATGATACTTTCGCGCGGCGTCATGGAAGACGGTACGGTGCGGGATTCAAGTTCAAACACATTTTCAATCAGTTCATGCTCTTGCTTGCGCAAGACGCCCGCCAGCGCGCCGGCTTCCACCACTGCGTAAATATCATCAGAAGTAATGTCGTCTTTCCGCACCATTGGAATTTTGAACAGGCGGAAGATGTTGTTTGCCATGCCGTTAAACAGCCACACCAGCGGGCGAAAAACGAACAGGCAGAAGCGCATCGGGTTGATGATACGCAAAGCCACAGCTTCTGGCGCAATCATACCGATGCGTTTCGGGGTTAAATCCGCGAACAGGATAAACAGCCCCGTCACCAGCGAGAAAGAGAGAATAAAGCTCAGCTGCTCGGAGAGTTCTGGCGACATATAGTGCGAGAAAAGGGCGGAAAAGGCGGGCGAAAATGCCGCATCGCCGACGATACCGCCAAGAATAGCGACGGCGTTCAGGCCAATTTGCACAACGGTGAAAAACATGCCGGGATTTTCCTGCATTTTCAATACGCGTTGTGCGTTGATACTGCCTTCATCAGCTAATAGCTTAAGTTTAATCTTACGTGATGCGGCAAGCGAGATCTCGGAGATGGAGAAGAACGCACTTACAGCGATCAGGCAGAATATAATGAATATACTGTTTAACATATCTTATCCGGCGAAACGCCAGATCCTCGGAAGGGAAGTTTATAAATCCGTGTGGTAACGTTTAATGAAAACCGGCTCGTAGCAGTGAGCCGATAAGTTCAGGGCTAGTATAGCGTAAGCTACTGTAAAGTCGCCAGAGGGTTCATTTTCAACTCCGACAAGTTCCCCCTACGCCAGCGTCGTCACGCGTCAGGCGGCAGGCAAACGCCGATCCCGCCAATCCCGCAGTAACCGTATGGATTTTTGTGCAGATACTGTTGGTGTTCATCTTCGGCGTAGTAAAACGGCGTCGCATGGGCGATTTCCGTGGTAATAGGGCGATGGTCTCCGGCGGCGGCCATTGCCGACTGAAAGCGCTCGCGACTGGCGTGAGCGGCGGCATTCTGTTCCGGCGTTAAGGGATAAATCGCAGAACGGTATTGCGTACCGTGATCGTTACCCTGTTGCATCCCCTGCGTCGGATCGTGATTTTCCCAGAAGGTCTGTAAAAGCTGCTCATAACGGATAACGGCAGGATCGTACACTATCCGTACCGCTTCGGCATGACCGGTCTGCCCGGAGCAGACTTCCCGGTAGGTTGGATTAGGCGTGTAACCGCCTGCATACCCTGCCGCGGTGCTATATACGCCGGGCAATTGCCAGAATAAACGTTCTACGCCCCAGAAACAGCCCATAGCGAAGTAGGCGATCTCCATCCCGGCAGGGACATTGGTCATAGAGTGTTCATTTACCGCATGCAGAGTGGCGATCGGCATCGGGGTGTTGCGTCCTGGTAACGCATCTGCTTGAGTAACCAGATGTTTTTTATCAAATAAACTCATGAGCTATTCTCCCGAAAGCGTTAATTGGCGTTAAGGTTGTAACGAGACGCATCTTTGCACACAATAACAACATTAATGTATCTGGATTTAACCATAAGAAATATTTGGGCAGTCGTCTGCTTTTCAATCGCAATTGTTGATTTTATGTTAAGCCGCGGAGCGGTAGTGTGATTTTTTCCAGGGGTGGGAATAGGGGATATTCAGGAGAAAATGTGCCACATATCCGTCAGTTATGTTGGGTTAGCTTACTGTGCCTGAGCAGTTCTGCGGTAGCCGCAAATGTTCGTCTGAAAGTCGAAGGGCTATCCGGAGAGCTGGAAAAAAACGTTCGCGCACAGCTCTCTACGATTCAGAGCGATGAGGTGACGCCGGATCGGCGCTTTCGCGCCCGAGTTGATGATGCGATTCGCGAAGGGCTTAAAGCGTTAGGCTATTACGAACCCACTATCAAATTCGACTTGCTTCCACCGCCTGCGAAAGGACGGCAGGTATTAATCGCCAGGGTTACGCCCGGCCAGCCGGTGTTGATTGGCGGTACAGAAGTCATTTTACGCGGCGGCGCGCGTACGGACAAAGATTATCTGGCCTTACTGAAAACGCGTCCGGCAATCGGCACGGTGCTGAACCAGGGAGACTATGACAATTTTAAAAAGTCGTTAACCAGCGTGTCGCTACGTAAAGGCTATTTCGACAGCGAATTCGTTAAAAGTCAGTTGGGAATTGCTCTGGGCCGTCATCAGGCGTTTTGGGATATTGATTATGATAGCGGTGAGCGCTATCGCTTCGGACCTGTCACCTTCGAAGGTTCGCAGATTCGTGATGAATATTTACAAAATCTGTTGCCGTTTAAAGAGGGTGATGAGTACGAATCGAAAGATTTGGCGGAACTAAACCGCCGACTTTCCGCTACCGGATGGTTTAATTCTGTCGTGGTGGCGCCGGAATTTGAGAAATCGCGTAAAACAAAAATTCTGCCGTTAAAAGGCGTGGTATCGCCGCGAACCGAAAACACGATTGAAACCGGGGTGGGGTACTCCACCGACGTCGGGCCGCGCGTGAAAGCGTCGTGGAAAAAACCGTGGATGAACTCCTACGGTCATAGCCTGACCACCAGCACCAGTATTTCTGCGCCGGAACAGGTGCTGGATTTTAGTTATAAAATGCCGCTGCTGAAAAACCCGCTGGAGCAATACTATCTGGTACAGGGCGGTTTTAAACGTACCGATTTGAATGATACGGAGCAGGACTCGACCACGCTTGCCGTGTCGCGTTACTGGGACCTTTCCAGCGGTTGGCAGCGGGCGATTAACCTGCGCTGGAGTTTCGACCACTTTACCCAGGGGAACGTCACCAATACCACCATGCTGTTCTACCCGGGCGTGATGATCAGCCGAACCCGCTCGCGAGGGGGGCTGATGCCAACCTGGGGCGATTCGCAGCGCTATTCAGTAGACTATTCGAATACGGCCTGGGGCTCCGACGTGGATTTCTCCGTGCTGCAGGCGCAAAACGTCTGGATTCGGACTTTGTACGATCGCCACCGTTTTGTGATGCGCGGCAATTTAGGCTGGATAGAAACCGGTGATTTCGACAAAGTTCCGCCGGATTTACGTTTCTTCGCCGGGGGCGACCGCAGTATTCGCGGCTATAAATACAAATCTATTTCGCCTAAAGACAGCGACGGCAATCTTAAAGGCGCCTCAAAACTGGCAACCGGATCGTTGGAGTACCAGTATAACGTCACCGGCAAATGGTGGGGGGCGGTGTTTGTCGATAGCGGCGAGGCGGTGAGTGATATTCGCCGCAGCGATTTCAAAACCGGGACCGGGGTCGGCGTGCGCTGGGCGTCGCCGGTTGGGCCTATCAAACTCGATTTTGCCGTACCGGTCGGCGACAAAGACGAACACGGTTTACAGTTTTATATCGGTCTGGGGCCTGAATTATGAGTTTATGGAAGAAAATAAGCCTCGGCGTGTTGATTTTCATTGTGGTGTTACTGGCGAGCGTTGCGTTTCTGGTCGGGACGACGACGGGGCTGCATCTGGTATTCAGTGCGGCGAACCGCTGGGTGCCGGGGCTGGAGATTGGGCAGGTCACCGGCGGCTGGCGGGACTTATCGTTAAAAAATATCCGCTATGAGCAGCCGGGCGTTGCGGTGAATGCGGGCGAAATTCATCTGGCCGTCGGGCTTGATTGCCTGTGGCGCAGTAGCCTGTGCGTCAATGATCTGGCGCTAAAAGACATTAATGTCGCTATCGACAGCAAAAAAATGCCGCCTTCCGAACCGGCGCAAGAAGAGGAAGAAAGCGGACCGCTGAACCTCTCCACCCCCTGGCCCATCACGCTGTCGCGCGTGGCGCTGAATAACATCAATATCAAGATTGATGACACTACCGTTTCGGTGCTGGATTTTACCTCCGGGCTGGCATGGCAGGAGAAAAACCTGACCCTGAAACCGACGCGGCTTCAGGGACTGCTGATTGCGCTGCCGAAGGTCGCTGACGTGGCGCAGGAAGAGGTGGTTGAACCCAAAATCGAGAAACCTCAACCGGATGAAAAGCCGCTTGGCGAAACGCTAAAAGATCTGT
This sequence comes from Salmonella sp. NW722, assembly GCF_051702785.1. Lineage (NCBI taxonomy): Bacteria > Pseudomonadati > Pseudomonadota > Gammaproteobacteria > Enterobacterales > Enterobacteriaceae > Salmonella > Salmonella sp. NW722. The sequence continues at coordinate 494,036 of NZ_JAMMIN010000003.1, read as the reverse complement.
TTGCAAAACCGGTAATGCCGGAGATGACCGATGTTCACCTGCCGCTCAATCTGAATATCGAGTCATTTCGCGGCGAGCAGCTACGCATCACTGGCGATACCGATCTGACGGTGCGCACGATGCTGCTTAAAGTCAGCAGTATCGACGGTAATATGAAGCTGGATACTCTGGATATCGAAGCCAACCAGGGCACGGTGAAAGCCTCTGGTACGGCGCAGCTCGCCAATAACTGGCCGGTTGATATTACGCTCAACAGTACGCTGAATATCGATCCGCTAAAGGGTGAAAAGATAAAACTCAAGGTCGGCGGCGCGCTACGCGAACAACTGGAGGTCGGGGTGAACCTTTCCGGGCCGATGGATGTCGCGCTTCGCGCCCAGACGCGGCTGGCGGAGGCCGGTTTACCGCTCAATCTTGAAGTCGTCAGCCAACGCATTGCCTGGCCATTGACGGGTGATACCCAGTTTCAGGCTGACGATCTGAAGCTCAAACTGAGCGGTAAGATGACCGACTATACGTTGTCGATGCGAACCGCCGTGAAAGGACAAGATATTCCGCCGGCGACCATTACGCTGGATGCTAAAGGGAATGAGCGGCAGATTAATCTCGATAAACTCACCGTCGCCGCTCTGGAGGGAAAAACCGAACTGAAAGCGCTGGTGGACTGGCAGCAGGCGATTAGCTGGCGTGGCGAACTGACGCTGAATGGCATCAATACCGCTAAAGAGATCCCGGACTGGCCCGCGAAGCTTAACGGCGTCATGAAAACCAAAGGCAGCCTCTACGGCGGCACCTGGCAGATGGATGTTCCGGAGCTCAAGCTGACCGGCAATGTGAAGCAGAACAGCGTTAACGTCAACGGGACGCTAAAGGGCAACAGCTACATGCAGTGGACGATCCCGGGGCTGCACCTTGCGCTGGGCCCAAACAGCGCCGATATAAAAGGCGAGCTTGGCGTTAAGGAGCTGAATCTTGACGCCGCCATCGATGCGCCAGGGCTGGATAATGCGCTGCCAGGGCTGGGCGGCATGGCAAAAGGAATCGTTAAAGTCCGCGGTACGGTAGAAGCGCCGCAGCTGTTGGCGGATATCACCGCCCGCGGCCTGCGTTGGCAGGAGCTGTCTGTCGCCCAGGCGCGCATTGAGGGCGATATTAAATCCACCGATCAGATAGCGGGCCATCTCAACGTTCGCGTAGAGCGGATTTCGCAGCCCGACGTTAACATCAATCTGGTGACGCTTGACGCCAAAGGCAGCGAGAAGCAGCATCAGCTACAGCTCCGTGTTCAGGGAGAACCGGTATCCGGTCAACTCTCCCTGACAGGCAGTTTTGATCGCGAGGCGGCGCGCTGGAAAGGGACGTTAAGCGACACCCGTTTCCAGACGCCAGTGGGGCCATGGTCGTTGACCCGCGCGATTGCGCTGGACTACCGTAATAAAGAACAGAAAATCAGTATCGGGCCGCATTGTTGGCTGAACCCGAACGCCGAGCTGTGCATCCCGCAAACCATTGATGCGGGCGCCGCAGGACGGGCGGTGGTCAATCTCAACCGCTTTGATCTGGCGATGCTGAAGCCATTTATGCCTGATACCACTCAGGCCAGTGGGATCTTTAGCGGGAAAGCGGACGTGTCGTGGGACACCACCCAGGAGGGATTGCCGCAGGGGAAGGTCACGCTTTCCGGTCGTAATGTGAAGGTCACGCAGACCGTCAATGACGCGCCGTTACCGGTCGCGTTTGAGACGCTGAACCTCAGCGCCGATCTGCACAATAATCGCGCCGAGCTGGGATGGCTGATTCGCCTGACGAACAATGGTCAATTCGATGGCCAGGTGCAGGTAACCGATCCTCAGGGGCGGCGCAATCTCGGCGGTAACGTCAACATGCGCAATCTCAATCTGGCGATGGTCAACCCTGTCTTTTCGCGCGGCGAAAAAGCGGCGGGAATGTTAAACGCCAGGCTACGTCTGGGCGGCGATGTGCAAAGCCCGCAGTTGTTTGGTCAGTTGCAGCTTAGCGCGCTGGATATTGACGGTAATTTTATGCCGTTTGAGATGCAGCCGAGCCAGCTCACCATGAACTTTAGCGGGACGCGTTCGACGCTCGCCGGTATCGTGCGAACACAACAAGGGCAAATTAACCTGAACGGTAACGCCGACTGGAGTCAGATTGACAACTGGCGCGCGCGGGTGACGGCGAAAGGCAGCCGGGTGCGGATTACCGTTCCGCCGATGGTGCGCCTGGATGTCTCGCCGGATGTGGTCTTTGACGCGACGCCTTCGCTGTTCACGTTGGATGGGCGTGTGGACGTTCCGTGGGCGCGAATTGTGGTGCACGACCTGCCGGAGAGCGCGGTCGGCGTCTCCAGCGATGTGGTTATGCTCAACAATGACTTGCAACCAGAAATGCCGCAGACAGCGTCTATTCCCATCAACAGTAATCTGACGGTCCACGTCGGCAACAACGTGCGCATCGACGCCTTCGGGCTTAAAGCGCGTTTGACCGGCGATTTGAAAGTCGCGCAGGATAAGCAGGGGCTGGGGCTGAATGGTCAAATCAATATTCCTGACGGCCGATTCCGCGCCTACGGCCAGGACCTGCTTGTCCGTAAAGGCGAGCTGCTGTTCTCCGGCCCGCCGGATCAGCCGCTGCTCAATATCGAAGCGATCCGTAACCCTGACGCCACCGAAGACGATGTCATTGCGGGCGTGCGTGTCACAGGCACTGCTGATGAACCCAAAGCGGAAATCTTCTCCGATCCGGCGATGCCGCAGGCTGAAGCGCTTTCTTATCTGCTGCGTGGGCAGGGGTTGGACAGCAATCAGAGTGATAGCGCAGCAATGACTTCCATGCTTATTGGCCTGGGGGTTGCGCAAAGTGGTCAGGTTGTGGGTAAAATCGGAGAGACATTCGGTGTAAGTAATCTGGCGCTGGACACGCAAGGGGTGGGCGATTCGTCCCAGGTTGTGGTCAGCGGCTATGTACTGCCGGGTCTACAGGTGAAGTATGGTGTAGGGATATTTGACTCTCTGGCGACGCTCACGTTACGTTATCGCCTGATGCCTAAGCTATATCTGGAAGCAGTGTCTGGCGTAGATCAGGCACTTGATTTGCTCTATCAGTTTGAGTTTTAGCAATGCGAATATTTGTCTATGGCAGTTTACGACAGAAACAAGGCAACAGTCACTGGATGACCAATGCCCAATTGCTTGGCGATTACCGTATCGATAACTACCAGTTGTATAGTCTGGGCCACTATCCAGGCGCAGTTCCGGGAAACGGAGCGGTATACGGTGAAGTTTATCGAATTGATAACGCCACGCTGGCCGAACTTGATGCTTTGCGCACCAGGGGCGGTGAATACGCACGCCAGTTAATCCAGACGCCTTACGGCAGCGCATGGATGTATGTATATCAACGTCCTGTTGATGGGTTAACTCTGATTGAAAGCGGTGACTGGTTAGACAGAAACCAGCCCTGAACTGAACACGCCACCCTCGGGTGGCGTTGTTTTTTACATTCTGGCTGATGGCGCTAGCGCCGGGCACGATGAGCTCTTATTCTGCCGTAGATCAATAATGACGCGCCGCCCAGGATAACAATGCATCCGAGAACCATAAATCCCTGCATATAGCTGCCGGTTGTCCGGTAAAAATAGCCGACCATAAGGCCTGCCAGCGTACCGCCGCCGCCGGCGCCGATGCCATTAATAATACCGGAGGCTGGGCCAATCGCATGGGGTTTAACGTTCGACTGGATAATCGACCAGATATTGGGGGTAAAGCTGGCGGCATAATAACCCATCGCCAGGGTAATGAGCGTGATTTTAAAGCCCGGCGCATCGACAAATGGCAGGAGAAATAACATCACACCGGGGATTAGTAGGCCCAGTGAAGCAATAAGTACACGCTTTTGTGTCTTATCACTGATCCATGAGATAGGGATTGCCAGTATAACCGCAGTCAGATAAGGCAGAGAACTGACCAATGCTTTACTGAATCCGGTATAGCCGAGAGAATTGACAACCATGGGGATCCATAACGTAATTCCCCAGAACAACATCCCTTGAGTGATGTAGGTAAAAATAAGGAGTAGGAAGGGGGTTCCGCCCAGCGATTCCAGGGTAAGTTTAGTTTTCTCTGTTGGCGCCGGCGCACGATAATAAGGCGCTTCTTCCTGTTTTTTTAGCATTGTTATATAAAGTGGAACCACAACAACAATGCCGATCACACCAGTGATAATAAAAACATTTCGCCAACCGAAGGCAGCATCCAGCGGAGACAAAATCATAAATCCCAGGCCTAATGCCAGGAACTGTCCATAATACTGGATAATGCTGTTCGCCTGCGTCCGTTCTTTGTCTGAAAACCAGTCGCTGGCGAAGCGGGACTGCTGCGGCCAATAAATGCCTTCGGTAATGCCAAGCACTAGCCGACAAATCAAAATAACATACACTGACGAGGTAAATCCGACAAAAACGGTCGCAATCGACCAGATTAGCACCATCAGAATGACTATTTTTTTCGGATCGTATCGCTGGGTAAATACGCCGCCAAAAATATTTGAAAAGGCATAGCCAATAAGAAATATGGTTAATACAATGCTGGCCGTTGCGCCATCAATATTCAGGTCGTGTGTAATCGTAGGTAACGTAACGGAAAGATTAGAACGGTCAAGATAAGCAACAAAAAGGCCGAACATTAATGTCGCGCCGATCCGTAGCCATTTTTGCATTGAGGTCATTTTTCAACTCCGTTTGGCCGCGCGCCAAAATCAATTTGACGAAATAATATCTCACCGGATTTTATGGTCATTTGTGGTACCAGCACATGCGTCCCCGTGAGCGTTTCACCATGAATATCGGCAAATTCAACATGCCTGTTTTTTAATTTAAAGATGGCGATATCGGCAAATGCCCCAGGGGCCAGCGTACCAATTTCTGCTGCCATGCCCAATAAAACTGCTGGGGTATGGGTACAGGCGTTAATGACATCGGTAAGCGCGACGCCGAGTGCTAAGTATTTCGATAAAATCCATGGTAAGGCGTAAACAGGCCAGGCGAGTTTAGTGATGGTTGAGAGATCGCTACTGATGATATCCGGAAGAAAGCCATTGGCGATGGCCCGGCGTGCCGTGTTCATTGAAAAATGGCTGCGACCATTGGCGGCATCAAATATAACGCCTCTTTCCCTTGCCTGACGGACTTCGGCTAAGACAGCGCCTTCATCAGTAAGAATGGTGCTACCTTTGCCGTGAAACGCATGAGCGATAATATCGCCGCGGCGTAGCAAGGAGACAAGTTCTTTCATGGGAACGACGGGATGAGTCGAGTGTATTGCCACGGGGCACCTTAAATCGTTGGCAATACGAAGGGATTCAGTCAGCGGTTTTAAGCCATATTCAGCAATGTCCTCAGTCTGAACCTTGAGTTTTAATCCCTGAAGAACGTTGCGATACTGACGAAACAGCGCGTGGATCTTATTTTCATCAATATTGTCAGGATCATAATTTTCTTGTGACCAGGTTTGGCCCGGCGGCGACACGGTCAGAAACGCTTTGATTCGAACTTTGCTGGCGCAAATCACCGTTCGGTAGAAGGCATCAAAGTTTGCCGTACCGGCAGAACCTGCATCCACGACGGTGGTGACGCCATTCGGCGGCATGTACATATCAGGCCTGACGCCGCCTTCCGTCGCGTCATAAAAAACATGCGCGTGATAATCGATAAGACCGGGAGTGACGATCATACCGTCGGCATGGATAATCCGGGTCTCCGAAGTTACAGGATATTTATCGGCATCAACGATAATATCGTTAATGATGCGTAAATTGTTAATCTCATTAATATTACGAGCGGGATCGATGATATGTCCACCGGTAATTAATATATCATTTTTCATCATAATCTCTTAAAATAGTAAATAATTATGGCAGCCCTTAAAAATATATTAAAAAGTGTGTTTTGAGCGGATGTTATGTTGGATTAAAAATACGGTTATTGGTAGGGAGAGCTTAGGATACCTTATTAAAAAGGTAATCGGGCTTATGCACTAAATAAGAATTTAGCGCTTGCTAATATTTAGGGCGTAAGTCCAGAGGAGTCTGCGGGCATTCACAAAACAATTATTATCTTAAGCTTTTTAGAGAAAATGTGAGCGTATTCAACCCTTTTTAATAAAAAATAAGGTAAAGTCTTATTCATTCCGTGAATGTTAAACTAATAATGATAAAAATTGTGTTCTATTCATTAGCCAATAAAAAGGCCCTCATTACTATGAGAGCCTTTATCTTGACGCTTATGTAAAAGCGAACTTATTTCTTCGCTGCGCGCTCGAAGGAGGCAACGATTTCCGCTTTAGCCGCTTCGGCGTTGTCCCAACCGTCAACTTTCACCCATTTGCCTTTTTCGAGATCTTTATAATGCTCGAAGAAATGAGTGATCTGCGCTTTCAGCAGTTCCGGCAGATCGTTCACATCTTTAATGTGATCGTACTCTTTGCTCAGTTTGGTGTGCGGTACGGCAACCAGTTTCGCATCTTCACCGGATTCGTCGGTCATTTTCAGTACGCCAACCGGACGGCAACGGATGACGGCGCCTGGCTGCAGCGGGTACGGCGTCGGGACCAGAACGTCTACCGGGTCGCCGTCCAGAGACAGGGTATGGTTGATGTAACCGTAGTTGCACGGATAGAACATCGCGGTGGACATGAAGCGGTCAACGAACAGCGCGCCGCTCTCTTTGTCAACTTCGTATTTGATCGGATCTGCGTTAGCCGGGATCTCGATAACGACGTAGATATCTTCCGGCAGTTCTTTACCCGCCGGGACGTTGAGTAAGCTCATGTCTGTTTCCTTTGAATTTATGACAAACAAGTGGCGAGTATTATAGCCAACTCACGCCGAAAGTCTTCGCTTGTTTTCGTTTCCGCCTCATCTGGCGCGTCGTTGCGGAGCATAAACGACAAAGGTTAAGAACCGAAAAAATCACGGGCCTGATAAGGCAACGCCGCCATCGGACATGTTATTGCCCAATGGCGGCTTCATGCGTTATTCCGCATGGTGGTAAAGATTACGCGTCCGGGTATTCGCGGATAAAGCGTTCCACATCGTCAACCATATGGCGGTTGCCGACGAAGAACGAGCGGCGCTGGTGAAGGCTTTCCGGAATGATATCCAGAATACGTTCTTTACCATCGCTTGCTTTGCCGCCGGCCTGTTCCGCGAGGAACGCCATCGGGTTGCACTCATACAGCAGACGCAGTTTCCCCTGCGGATGGCTGGCGGTGCTGGGGTAGAGATAGATGCCGCCTTTCAGCAGGTTGCGGTGGAAATCGGCCACCAGAGAGCCAATGTAACGTGAGGTATAAGGGCGACTTGTTGAACTATCCTCTTCCTGGCAGAATTTGATGTACTTCTTCACGCCATTCGGGAATTTAATGTAGTTGCCTTCGTTAATGGAGTAGGTTTTACCCTTTTCCGGGAAACGCATACGTTCCTGGCACAGACAGAACACGCCCAACGACGGATCGTAGGTGAAAGCGTGTACGCCGCAGCCGGTGGTGTAAACCAGCATGGTGGACGAGCCATACACGACATATCCCGCAGCGACCTGTTTGTTGCCGGGTTGCAGGAAATCTTCTTCGGTGACCGGCGTGCCGACGGGCGTCACGCGGCGATAAATCGAGAAAATCGTACCGACAGAGACGTTAACGTCGATGTTAGAAGAGCCATCCAGAGGGTCCATCAGCACCACATATTTCGCGTGTTCGCAGCCTTCAAAGACGACAATTTCGTCCTCTTCTTCCGATGCGATGCCCGCTACAATATCGCGCGCTTTTAGTGCAGCTTTCAGTTTCTCGTTCGCGAACAGATCGAGTTTCTGCTGAACCTCGCCCTGTACGTTCTCAGCACCGCTGGCACCCAGGATATCGACCAGACCGGCCTTGTTGATATCGCGGTGGATGATCTTGGCGCCCAATTTTATTGCCGACAGCAAAGCAGTGAGCTCACCGGTAGCCTGAGAGAACTCGTGCTGCTTTTCGACAATAAATTCACCTAACGTTTTCATAACACTTTCCCTGCAATTGATTGGAGTAAAGCGACCGTAACAATCTTAACAAACATTTCAGATGATGCGCTCAGGTGAATCGCGCCAGCAAAGTACAGATTTACCTGAAATGCGTTTCTCACTTGCCAGACATGTGCGTAAAATGGCTCGCAGATAAAAAAAGGATAGTGACGTATGCGCATTCATATTTTGGGAATTTGTGGCACTTTCATGGGGGGGCTGGCGATGCTGGCTCGCTCGCTTGGTCATGAAGTAACGGGTTCGGACGCCAATGTGTATCCGCCGATGAGTACCTTACTTGAGAAGCAAGGCATTGATCTGATCCAGGGTTATGACGCCAGCCAGCTCGATCCGCAGCCGGATCTGGTGATTATCGGCAATGCGATGACGCGCGGGAATCCGTGCGTGGAAGCGGTGCTGGAAAAAAACATTCCCTTTATGTCTGGTCCACAGTGGCTGCACGACTTTGTGTTGCGCGATCGCTGGGTACTGGCGGTCGCCGGTACCCACGGCAAAACCACGACCGCAGGCATGGCGACCTGGATACTGGAAGCGTGCGGGTACAAACCGGGCTTTGTGATTGGCGGCGTACCGGGCAACTTTGAGGTTTCCGCGCGCCTGGGCGAGAGCCCGTTCTTTGTTATCGAAGCGGATGAGTACGACTGCGCGTTCTTTGATAAACGTTCTAAATTTGTGCATTACTGCCCGCGGACGCTGATCCTCAACAACCTTGAGTTTGATCATGCTGACATCTTCGACGATCTGAAAGCGATCCAGAAGCAGTTCCACCATCTGGTGCGCATCGTGCCGGGGCAGGGGCGCATCATCTGGCCGGAAAACGACATCAACCTGAAACAGACCATGGCGCTGGGCTGCTGGAGCGAGCAGGAGCTGGTGGGCGAGCAGGGACACTGGCAGGCGAAGAAGCTGACTACGGATGCTTCCGAGTGGGAAGTGTGGCTGGACGGCGAAAAAGTCGGCGATGTGAAATGGGGTCTGGTCGGCGAACATAACATGCACAACGGTCTGATGGCGATTGCCGCCGCGCGCCACGTGGGCGTCGCGCCCGCTGAAGCGGCCAGTGCGCTGGGGTCATTTATTAACGCCCGCCGCCGTCTGGAGCTACGCGGCGAAGCGAACGGCGTGACGGTGTATGACGATTTTGCTCACCACCCGACGGCAATTCTGGCCACGCTGGCGGCGCTGCGCGGTAAAGTGGGCGGCACCGCGCGCATTATCGCAGTGCTGGAGCCGCGTTCTAACACGATGAAGATGGGGTTATGCAAGGATGACCTGGCACCGTCGTTAGGGCGTGCGGATGAAGTGTTCCTGCTGCAGCCGCCGCATATTCCGTGGCAAGTGGCGGAAGTCGCTGAAGCCTGCGTACAGCCTGCTCACTGGAGTGGCGATGTCGATACGCTGGCGGAAATGGTGGTGAAAACCGCACAGCCTGGCGATCACATCCTGGTGATGAGCAACGGCGGTTTCGGCGGCATCCATCAGAAATTGCTGGATGGGCTGGCGAAAAAAGCTCAGAACGTAACAGCGTATTAAATGACTATGCGGTCAGCCAGCCTTGTGGCTGGCTGTTTTATATGGGGCATCTTGCCATCGAAAGCGCATTCCGCTCGCCGGGAGACGTTAAAGCAATACTGAAAAATCATTTGCCGCTCAGTATTGAAAAAGAGTAGACGCATATCCTTAAAGTAATCAGTGTAATACACTAAGAGTGTTCCGCCGGTTGCCGTATGCGGGACGAAAAGAGCCAGTTCGCAATAAAAGATGAAGGTTTCGTGATTTATAAACGTCATCTTCTGCCTTTCAACGTTTGCGATGCCGCCTGGCTGCGGGCATCGTCCAGTCATAACAATGCTGATCCTGTCGCATTTATGCGGTCAGATTCAGATTGCTCAGAACCCAGCCCGCCAGCAAATTCTGTACTGAAGGTAACCACAGCGCAATTTGAATGTTGTTAACTGTATGTTCAGTTCATTTGTGCTAATATGGTTATTTACGAAATTTTCGTTCTATTAGAGTATCATGCATGTCTAAACATCAAACTCAACTTTCCTTACTGCAGGATGATATCCGCAGTCGCTATGACAGCCTTAGCAAACGTCTTAAACAAGTTGCTCAGTATATTCTGGATAACAGTAATAGCGTTGCTTTTGACACGGTAGCTTCCATCGCGCAACATGCCGATGTTCCCCCTTCGACACTGATTCGTTTTGCTAATGCGTTTGGTTTTAGCGGATTTAATGAAATGAAACAGGTATTTCGCCAGCACCTGATGGAGGAAACTGTAAGCTATACCGAGCGGGCGCGTCTGTTCAGACAGAAAAATGCGGATGAAGGGGAACCTACCCCGGAAAAGCCGGGTGAAATTCTGAAGCTATTTTCAATGGTGAATGCACAGGTATTACAACAATTACCGGTGCAGATTAAAAATGAGCAGTTGGATGCGGCGGTAAATCTGTTAGCGAAAGCCGACAATATTTATGTGATTGGATTACGTCGTTCGTTTAGCGTGGCCAGTTATTTAACCTACGCATTGCGTCATCTGGAGAGACGGGCATTTTTAATTGACGGTATTGGCGGAATGTTCTCTGAACAGCTAAGTATGGTCAGCCCCGACGATGTCGTTATTGCCATCAGCTACTCGCCTTACGCGCAGGAAGTGGTGGAATTAGTCGAGCTTGGCGCGAAACGCGGTGCGCACCATATTGCGATAACCGATAGCCAGGTCAGCCCGCTGGCAGCGTTCAGTGAAGTCTGTTTTGTGGTACGTGAAGCGCAGGTCGATGGTTTCCGTTCTCAGGTCGCGTCCATGTGTCTGGCGCAAACGTTAGCGGTTTCACTGGCGCTGGCGACGGAGTAAAAAAACAAGCCGATGATCGTATTTAGCGATCATCGGCATTGTGGTGAAACTTAATCAGAATAACGTTCGGTTTGAATTGGCTGCAGTTTTTTTCTGCGTTTTGCTAACACTACGCTCTCCATTTTCTCCAGCGAAATGCCTTTTGTTTCCGGCAGGTAACGGCAGATAAAGAAGTAACTGAAGATGCAGCAGATGGCAAATATCCACATTGGAAATGCGCCGTGGAAATGCGAAAGTAAATACGGGTTTTCATTAATCATCGGGAAGAATTGCGAAACTAAAAAGTTTGCCATCCACATAAATCCGACCGAAATACTCATTCCCTGCGACCTCATCCGGTTAGGGAATATTTCAGAAATAAGCACCCATGCGCCCACGCCCCAGGAAAGCGCGTAGAAAATCATAAAGAACAGCATACCGAATAGCGCGAAATAACCGGTTGCCTGGCTGTACAGCGCCCATGAAGTGAGCAACAAGCCGATGATGCTGCCAATAGTGCCTTTACGCATCAGCGACAAACGCCCCATCTTATCCATAATCATTGCGCCAATAATGGAACCGATAAGCTGAATCACGCCGATCCAGATTGTCTGGAACAGGGCCTCCTGGGCGCTACCGGTCACATCCTTAAGGACGATTGGCGCGTAATACATCATGACGTTAACCCCTGTTACCTGTTGCAGCATAGCGATCATGCAGCCCAGAATCAGGATGAAACGCACGTTCCCGTCGCGGTAATTGAGTTTTTGATGGGCGTTTAGTTGGTCATTTTGCAGTGAGGTTTTTATATCGGCAAGAAGATGTCTGGCATGTTCTTCGTTGGATATTTTGGTCAGTATTTTTAGCGTCTCCTCCTCGCGACCAATCATCATCATCCAGCGGGGAGATTCCGGGATTAAAAAGACTAAAATACAGAACAAAATGCAGGGAATAATACCCGCAGCAAACATATAGCGCCAGCCAAGTTCAATGAGCCAGGTATCCGCTGCAATCGATGCTATTTTGTAGTTAACGTAGAAGATCAGAATCTGACCGAAAACGATAGCGAACTGCTGCATACTTAATGCTCTGCCGCGCATGTTTTTCGGTGAGACTTCAGACATATACATCGGTGATACTGTTGCCGCCAGGCCGACTGCCAGTCCACCGATAATGCGATAAATCACAAAATGGGTGAACGTGTAGGAGAGGGAGGTGCCCACTGCGGAAATAGTGAATAACAGCGCTGAAACCATCAATGATTTCTTGCGTCCAAAACGTTTGGATAAATATCCGGCGCTAAACGAACCAATAACGCACCCCACCACAACGCAGGAAACCGCCCAGCCGGTCTCAGCAGGAGATAGATGAAAGTAGCTGGTCAGTGAACCAATCGCACCTGAAATAACAGCAGTATCGTAGCCAAATAATATTCCGCCCAGTGCGGCAATCGCGCAGATGCGTAATATGTAACCCGTATTATAACAACTATCTGATGTGGACATAGGTAGATTATCTCCAGAATAAACTTCATCTATCTGTTTGAATTTAGTGAACAAATAGACAAATTCATCTTATGTCGGTCATTGCCGTAGCTCTGCCGACGATCTTATAGCTATTGAGAACTCTCGTTTCACAACCTATGTTTTAATTTCAAAATGATCAATAATGAAACTTATGTTTTGTTATGGGTATCACATTTCGAATTTCATAATCCTGGCGTTTTTTATCGTTAAGATGCTGCGTTTTGCGCAGTGCTCTCCTGTATCTTGATGAATTTACTTAATTTTATTGCTTTCGTGACAGTGCCTGAACTCAATTTGTCAGGGGCCGTACTTTTTGTTCTTTCCTGGAACATCTCCATTTCGTGATCTTTTGCATGGAATTTTTCTTCTAATGAATGCAAAAATAAAATGAAAAATTTCATTGGTGTGTTGTTTCCTCAACAGGCAAGGGAGGGATTATGTCTCAGAGAAGTAAGTACAATTCGGCCTATGTGTACGTCCTGTGTTGTATTGCGGCGCTGGCTGGATTGATGTTTGGTTATTCAACGGCGGTGATTACCGGGGTGGTATTGCCTTTACAGCAGTATTACCAACTGACGCCAACCGAGACCGGATGGGCCGTTTCCAGTATCGTGATTGGTTGTATCATCGGCGCGCTGGTCGGTGGAAAAATTGCCGATAAACTGGGGCGTAAACCTGCGCTTCTGATCATTGCGATCATTTTTATCGCTTCTTCCTTAGGGGCGGCGATGAGTGAATCGTTCATGATCTTCTCCCTTTCCCGCATTGTGTGTGGTTTTGCGGTTGGGATGGCCGGAACGGCATCCACCATGTATATGTCTGAACTGGCGCCTGCTGAAATTCGCGGCAAAGCGCTGGGTATTTACAATATCTCCGTGGTATCTGGCCAGGTTATCGTGTTTATAGTCAACTATCTGATAGCAAAAGGAATGCCTGCTGATGTGCTGGTTTCCCAGGGCTGGAAGACTATGCTTTTTGCCCAAGTGGTACCCTCCATTGCGATGTTAGCGATTACGCTTTTCCTACCCGAATCACCGGCATGGTGCGCCCGTAACAACCGCAGCGAAGCCCGTTCGATAAAGGTGCTTACCCGGATCTACAGTGGATTAACGGCCACAGATGTGGCCGCTATTTTTGACAGCATGAAAGAAACCGTACGTCCACAGGACAACGTCGCCGGGGGAGAACGCACCAACCTGAAAAGCTCGCCGGTGCTCCGCTATATTCTGTTGGTTGGATGCTGTATCGCCGTTTTGCAACAGTTCACAGGCGTTAACGTAATGAACTATTATGCGCCGCTGGTGTTGCAGAACAGCAGTACCGAAGTGGTTATGTTCCAGACCATTTTTATCGCGGTATGTAATGTGGTGGGCAGTTTTATCGGCATGATCCTGTTCGACCGCTATGGCCGTATACCGATTATGAAAATTGGTACCATCGGCTCAATTGTCGGCCTGTTGATCGCGTCATACGGTTTGTACACCCATGATACAGGTTACATTACCATCTTTGGCATCCTGTTTTTTATGCTGCTGTTTGCCGTCAGCTGGAGCGTTGGCGCATGGGTACTGATTTCTGAGGTTTTCCCTGAAAAGATAAAAGGTTTTGGGATGGGGCTGGCGGTGAGTCTGATGTGGATAGCCAACTTCCTCATCTCACTGTTGTTCCCGGTCATAAATGATAACACCTGGCTGCAGGAGACCTTCGGCGGCGCTTTCTCGATGTGGATTTTTGTCGTCTTTAATTTGGTCTGCTATGTCTTTATTTCTCGTTATGTGCCGGAAACAAAAGGGGTGCCGCTAACAGAAATTGAACGGCTGGCCGAGAACAAGCTGCGTGAAATTCAGGGGAAACGTCGCGATGTAATAGCCTGATACCTCTCCAATATTAGCGGAGAATATCCAGAGATATTCTCCGCTGGTTACACAACCTTTACTCCCTCCAGCGAGTGCGCACAGGATATACCCTGTTGAAACCTCCCCAGTGTTTACCACCTCTACGTAACTACTTGATCCATAATAATATCGGCAAATAGGGTTAGTCTTCTTCTGCATCATTATTTTATTGCGTATTCCTGGTGGGGGCCGTGCCGTAAATACGCTATATACAAAACAGGGAAACAATTTAAGAGAAGGCGGATAGCGATCTTATGAGCGTGTGTGGCGCAGAGTTGAATAAAAAAGCCAGCCGCAGAGGACGGCTGGCAAAGTACCACTCAACGAAGTGTTATCGCGGGTAGTCTGGTGAGTTAATCCACGCGTGGTTCTCTTCCCAGGTGAATCGCCATTTTCGTAGCGGGCCGGCCATCACGTTCAGATAGTAGTTATCGTAACCCGCGATGGTGGCAACCGGGTGGTAGCCCTTAGGTACTTTCACTACATCCCGGTTATAGACCGCCATACATTCATCCAGGCTGCGATCGTCGGTGTAGACGCGCTGTAAGCAGAATCCCTGAGGTGGATTGAAACGGTGATAGTACGTCTCTTCCAGATAGGTCTCCTGGCCTTCAACTGCCGTATCGTGCTTGTGCGCGGGCCAGGAGCTGGTATCGCCTTCATTAGTGTACACTTCAACGACTAGCAGGCTGTCGGCGAGCTGGCTATCAGGAAGGATGTTATGCACCAGGCGCTGATTGCGCCCTTTTCCCCGATGCTCTACCCCGACCTCTTGTGGCGAGATCAGACGTACCGGAAGCTCTCCGAATCCCGGCGCGCTGCATACGGCCAGCTCAAGGTCGGTTTCGGCTGTCACTTTCGCCTCCGTATGATGGGGGAGGTAAACCGAATAAGCCGGAATGCGTTCAAACGGACTCATGCGCTGACCAATCCGATAGAAAAAACTGTCGGCGGCCTTAACGCTGGCCAGCCCGGCAACCAGCACCAGACAGCGTTCACGCTCATCGGACGGCAGGGTTATCGACTCTCCAGCCTTTAACTGCCAGACATCAAAACCGACATACTCCCAGCCTGCATTTTGAGGGGAAATGTGTTGGATATTTCCCGACTCAGAGGTACAGGTACTCAGCAAGTTGGCCATAATCTTCTCCTTCCTGAAAGCGTATTAACCGAGAGTCGGCATACTGAACTCCGATACGATCTGCTGTCCGTTCGGCCAACGCGAGGTAACGGTTTTCATCCGGGTATAGAAGCGCACGCCATCCGGCCCATGGACGTTCAGGGCGCCAAACACCGAGCGCTTCCAGCCGCCAAAAGAGTGAAATGCCATCGGAACCGGAACTGGAATATTAATACCGACCATCCCAGCTTCAACCGACTGGGCGAATTCGCGCGCATAGTGACCGTTGGTGGTGAAAATCACGCTGCCGTTGCCGAATTCATGGGAGTTTACCGTGCTAATGGCGGTGGCATAATCCGGGACGCGCACAATTCCGAGAACCGGGCCAAAAATTTCTTCACGCCAGATGGTCATCTCAGGCGTGACGTTATCAAACAGAGTGCCGCCGACATAAAAGCCTTCAGGATATCCCGCCACGCTATAGTTGCGGCCATCCATGACCAGAGTTGCTCCCTCGCTAACTCCTTTGTCGATGTAACCCAACACTTTCTGTTGATGAGCACGTGAAACAACCGGGCCCATTTCATTTTCATCTTTGCCGCGCAGCTCTCCCGGGCCGATACGTAGCGCCGCAATCAGCGGTTTCAGGCGTTCGATCAGACGGTCCGCCGTTTCATCGCCCACCGCGACCACTACCGGCAGCGCCATACAGCGTTCGCCCGCGGAACCAAATGCTCCGCCCATAATGGCGTTGACGGTGGCGTCCAGGTCTGCATCCGGCATGACGATTGCGTGATTTTTGGCGGCCCCGAAGGCCTGTACGCGTTTGCCATGGGCGCTGGCGGTGGTATAGATATGTTCCGCGACGGCGGAGGAACCGACAAAGCTGACGGCCTGTACGCGAGGGTCGCTGGTCAACAGGCTAGCCGCCTCATTGCCACAGTGAACAACGTTAAACACGCCGTCCGGCAGGCCAGCCTCCTGGAGAAGCTGCGCCATACGTAACGATGCGGACGGCACCAGTGCGGGCGGCTTCAGGACGAAGGTATTGCCGCAAGCCAGAGCAACCGGGAACATCCACATAGGCACCATTGCCGGGAAGTTAAACGGTGTGATGCCTGCCACAACCCCAAGCGGCTGCATTAATGAAAAGCTGTCAACGCCTGAGCCGACATTAAAGGAGTACTCTCCTTTGCTGAGGTGCGGGATCCCGCAGGCAAATTCGACAACCTCTATGCCGCGCGTCAGCTCGCCAAGCGCATCTGACCAGACCTTGCCATGCTCGCTGACGATCAGCGCCGCCAGTTCGTCCCGATGCTTTTCCAGTAATACTTTGAATTCAAAAAGGATACGTGCCCGGCGTAGCGGAGTCATTTTACTCCATGCCGGAAAAGCCTCATGTGCGCTTTGAATTGCCGCCAGCATCTCCTCTCGGGTGCTCTGGGTGACCTGACGAATTACTTTACCGGTGGCCGGATTAGTCACCGGTAGCGCCTCGCCGCTGCTGCTCAGTGTCGTTTTACCATGAATAAAATTGCCGACTGTTTCCATCTCTTTTTTATCCTCTTAAACCGATGTTGACGACGTTCTGACTGAGCGGTCACAGGAAAGCCTGGTTATCTTCAGCCTAAAACGCATACCGTATTCAATGTAAATTTTAGGATTAAAAATTTCAAATTTATTTTTATGAAATTTTATTTTGAAAATTTGACGACTGATTTTTATACGAGGTTATGTGCAGCAAGAAACCAAAATTCTAATTAACTTATTGATTTTTATTGTTTTTATTTGGTGTTATATCAATGGTTGTCTGTTGTGATGAGGAAAGATTTGGAAAAAATTATGATCTATATAGCATTTTTGTTTCATTTGGTGTGGTATAAAAATTCAAATTTCAGGGGTGTTTCGGCACCACAGTTTCGGATATTGGAGGGTAAATCATGCGCTTGTGCTTCTGTCCTTCAGAACGAGAGAATAAGGCTCAGCCCCAGTTGGCGTATGTGAGTCAGGTCAGTGAGAGCAATGGTCCGTTTGTCCGGTTCATGCATATGCACCCACAGACCGTTGAACTGATTCTTATCACCGAAGGAGACGGGGAGTATTTCATTGGCGATCGCATCTACCCGGTTCGTAAAGGCGACCTGGTCATTTATAACAGCCAGGTGGTGCATGATGAGTATCTGGAAAGCGGGCGACCAATTGGCACTATTTGTTGTGGGATTAACAATATTTCGTGTCCGGGTCTACGTGAGAATGCGCTAATACCGGATGATATTGTGCCGGTTATTCCACTGTATCACCATTATGCGACGGTGGAAAAACTGATGAGCTCCGTGTTTACCGTTATTAATCAGCATGCGGTAGAAGGGCCAGCAATGGCGCAGCTATTGACCCAGGTAGTACTCAAATACATTGAGGGAAATGTCTTATTACGCACAGGTAACGATGCCATACAGCGCCATGAAAATTTACTTGATTCAATAAAATCCTATATTGATCGCAATTTCTATGAGCCAATTCGGCTGGATACACTGGCGACGAAATTTAATGTCAGTCCTTATTATGTTTCCCATGAATTTAAACGCCGCTATGGTTATTCACCGATGGATTACCTGATAAAACGTAGGCTGGGGGAGGCGCAATCGTTACTAACCACGGATGAAGGCGGGCGCGAAAAGATCACCTCTATTGCCTATCGTGTTGGCTTTAGCAACCTTAGTCATTTTCAGAATTACTTCAAAAATAAAGTGGGGAAAACGCCCGGTCAATATCGCAAGGACTATCGTAAAGCTAATTATTTATTATTTGAATATTAATTCTTGCTAAAATTTAATCGTCATGAGAATGGTCGCAATACTGCGGCCATTTTTATTTGTCGGTATATTTTATGCGTTTATCTATAGCGCGAAAAGTCTGGCAATATCATTAAAGAGTGATGATTTTTTTGTGATACCTGACGCATTTATCCCACTTCTTCAACCAGGATAGATAAAGTTTTTCAGGCTACAAAAAGTAATATGTTGTCCATCAAAGGTTAATTTGCATCGCGGTATGCAGTAAAAGCGTTTCATTAAGTGGGAGCCAGCAACATGTACAATGTAAAAAAGAGCATTAAGTTGGGGATTGCGCCTATCGGTTGGCGCAATGATGATATTCCTGAGATTGGTAAAGAAAATACATATAAACAAATACTTAGTGATGCCGCGCTCACCGGTTTTTCCGGGACGGAAGTTGGCGGTTGTTATCCGCAGGATCCTGCTGAGTTAAATAAAGAGTTAATGCTTCGCGGACTGGAAATACCAGGCCAGTGGTTTTCTTCCTTTATTATTCGCGATGGTATTGCATCTGCGATGAATGCTTTTGAACAGCATTGTGCTTATTTGCAGGCAATACATGCATATGTCGCCGTTGTTTCTGAACAAACTTATAGTATTCAAGGTATTATCGATAAGTGCGTTTATACAGAGAAGCCTAACTTCAGCGACAGCGAATGGCAGCTTTTATGCGAAGGACTTAATGCGCTTGGGAAAATTGCCAATGCGCACGGGCTGAAGCTCGCTTTCCATCATCATATGGGTACCGGTGTGCAGACTCTGCCGGAAGTGGATCGACTCATGGAGAATACCGATCCGCAATTTGTACATCTGCTGTTTGATACCGGGCATATATATGTTTCTGACGGCGATGTCATGCCGCTACTGAGTAAACATTTTGATCGTATTAAACACGTTCATTTTAAAGATGTGCGTAATGAAAAACTCAAAGCATGTCGCCTCGCGAAGAAATCATTCCTCAATTCTTTCCTTGATGGTGTGTTTACCGTCCCCGGCGATGGAAATATTGATTTTAAATCCGTATTAGCTTATCTGGTCGGGCATCAATATTCTGGCTGGATTGTTGTTGAGGCCGAGCAGGATCCTAAGAAATATAACCCATTGGAATATGCGCAAAAAGGTAAAAAGCATATTGATGAGTTACTGAAAAATTATCTTTAATTGAAAAGGAAACAGAAAATGACTTTAAAAGCAGGTATTGTAGGTATCGGCATGATCGGCTCCGATCACTTAAGACGTCTGGCCAACACCGTGTCGGGTGTAGAGGTTGTTGCCGTATGTGATATCGTCGCGGGTAGGGCGCAGGCGGCGCTGGATAAGTATGCGATCGAAGCCAAAGATTATAATGACTATCACGATCTGATTAATGATAAAGACGTTGAAGTGGTCATCATTACCGCATCAAATGAGGCGCACGCCGATGTAGCCGTTGCCGCGCTAAATGCTAACAAATATGTTTTCTGCGAAAAACCGTTAGCGGTGACGGCTGCGGATTGTCAGCGTGTGATTGAAGCAGAGCAGAAAAATGGTAAGCGCATGGTGCAGATTGGTTTTATGCGCCGCTACGACAAAGGTTACGTTCAGCTGAAAAATATTATCGACAGCGGCGAAATCGGTCAGCCATTAATGGTTCATGGACGTCATTACAATGCCAGCACGGTGCCAGAATACAAAACGCCACAGGCTATCTATGAAACATTGATTCATGAAATTGACGTTATGCACTGGCTGCTTAACGAAGATTATAAAACCGTTAAGGTTTACTTCCCGCGCCAGTCCAGCCTGGTGACCACTCTGCGTGATCCGCAGCTGGTTGTAATGGAAACCACCTCCGGCATCAATATTGTGGTTGAAGTATTTGTGAACTGCCAGTATGGCTACGACATTCACTGCGATGTTACCGGCGAGAAAGGAATGGCGGAGCTGCCAACCGTCGCCAGCGCCGCGGTACGGAAAGCGGCGAAGTATAGCACCGACATCCTGGTTGACTGGAAACAGCGCTTTATTGATGCCTACGACATTGAGTTCCAGGATTTCTTCGATCGCCTGAACGCAGGATTGCCGCCGGCAGGCCCAACGTCATGGGATGGTTATCTGGCTGCGGTCACCGCTGATGCCTGCGTGAAGTCTCAGGAAACAGGGAATACCGAGATTGTTGAATTACCCTCAAAACCTGATTTCTACAAATAAACCTTCCGCGTATTAAAACCTCCTGCCGGATAGCGATGCTTAAGCGTCCTATCCGGCATATCACAATTTATTATCTTCTTTTATCCGGAACTTCCCTATGAAAGGCAGACTCATCTCTTCCGATCCGTATCGTCAGCAATTCCTTGTTGAGCGTGCGGTCTCTTTTTCGCATCGTCAGCGTGATTGCAGTGAATTAATCAGCGTCTTACCGCGCCACACGTTACAGCAGATTGACGGATTCGGCGGCAGCTTTACCGAAGGTGCGGGCGTGGTATTCAACAGCATGAGCGAAAAGACGAAGGCGCAATTTCTTTCCCTTTATTTTTCTGCTCAGGAACATAATTACACTCTGGCGCGGATGCCAATTCAGAGCTGTGATTTTTCCCTGGGCAATTACGCGTATGTCGATTCCAGCGCTGACCTGCGACAGGGACGACTCTCCTTTTCCCGCGATGAAGCGCATTTAATACCGCTGATTTCCGGGGCGTTGCGGTTAAATCCACACATGAAGCTGATGGCTTCGCCGTGGAGTCCGCCGGCGTTTATGAAAACTAATAACGATATGAACGGTGGCGGCAAGCTGCGGCGCGAATGCTATGCCGACTGGGCCGATATCATTATCAACTACCTGCTGGAATACCGCCGCCACGGCATTAATGTGCAGGCGCTTTCCGTGCAGAATGAGCCGGTGGCGGTAAAAACCTGGGACTCCTGTCTGTATAGCGTGGAAGAGGAGACAGCCTTTGCCGTGCAGTATCTGCGTCCGCGCCTCGCCCGGCAGGGTATGGATGAGATGGAGATCTATATCTGGGATCACGATAAAGATGGCCTGGTAGACTGGGCTGAACTCGCCTTTGCTGACGAAGCTAATTATAAGGGAATTAACGGGCTGGCATTCCACTGGTATACCGGCGACCATTTTTCGCAAATACAGTATCTGACCCAGTGCCTGCCGGATAAAAAACTCCTGTTTTCCGAAGGCTGTGTGCCAATGGAGAGCGATGCCGGTAGCCAGATTCGCCACTGGCATACCTATCTCCATGACATGATTGGTAATTTCAAATCGGGTTGTAGCGGGTTTATCGACTGGAATCTGCTGCTGAACAGTGAGGGCGGGCCGAATCATCAGGGTAATCTGTGTGAAGCGCCCATTCAATACGATGCGCAAAACGACGTGCTGCGGCGTAACCACTCCTGGTATGGTATTGGCCACTTCTGCCGCTATGTGCGTCCGGGG
Source organism: Salmonella sp. NW722 (assembly GCF_051702785.1). Classification (NCBI taxonomy): domain Bacteria; kingdom Pseudomonadati; phylum Pseudomonadota; class Gammaproteobacteria; order Enterobacterales; family Enterobacteriaceae; genus Salmonella; species Salmonella sp. NW722. The sequence continues at coordinate 472,309 of NZ_JAMMIN010000003.1, read as the reverse complement.
GCGAGGGTCATGCTTTCTTCAAGTTACGATAATCTTCTGGAAGAGGTGGGATTTGTGAATCCCGACGGCGAGCGTGTGCTGGTGGTGTATAACCGCGATGTCCAGGAAAGGCGTTGTCGGGTGCTGGATGGCGATAAAGAGATCGCGTTAACGCTGCCGCCGTCAGGCGCCAGTACGTTGCTATGGCGGCAGGAGTCGATCTGAATGATGAAGCTGGGATTTAATGAAGCGACCTGTATGCGAAACTCCACGCTGGCACAGGATGTTGTGTTGGCGGAACGTTTTGGCTATGACTACATCGAAATCCGTCTGGATATGTTGCAGGAGTGGTTGCAGAAACATACGTTAAGCGAGCTGGCAGACATTTTCGCCGTCGGCCACCTTAAGCCCTGGGGCTACAATTCGCTGGAAGACATTACGTTTTGTGATAGCGAAAGCTGGGCGGAGAAACGGCGGCAGTTGGCTTTCGCCTGCCATGCTGGCTCAGTGGTGGGGGGTGATTGTCTGGTTGTGGTGCCCACCATTCGTCAGGGGGGAAATTTTCCGCCAGGGGAAACGGTGAAAGATTCAGTGAAGCGTCTGCGCGAGATGGCGGCAGTGGCGGAAGAAAGCCAGATGCGGCTGGCCTTTGAGCCGATCGGTTCCGCAGGATGCTGTGTGCGCAGTCTTGCCATGGCGATGGAGATCGTAGATGCGGTCGATCGCAGTAACGTCGGGCTGGTTGTCGATGCCTTTAATCTTTACCTGCACGATCAATGGCGGGATCTGACCACGCTTCGCCAGATCCCTGTGGAAAAGATCTTCGTTTACCATATTGATGACGCCGATAATCTGCCGCTGGCAACGCTGGAGCATTGCCATCGTCTGTTTCCTGGCAACGGCGTGATCCCACTGCATGAGATCACGCATGAGCTAGTGCAGAAGGGCTATGAGGGGATCTGTTCGCTGGAACTGTTTAACCCTGGCTACTGGCAGATGGCGGCCAGCGAAGTCTTTGCGATAGGGGCGGAAAAGACTCGCCCCTTCTTAACAGCTTAATGTTGCCGCAGCAGGAGATGGACAACCGCCGCGCCCAGCAGCGCGCAGGCCGCGGCCAGAAGAAAGACCTGCTGATAGCCGATAAACGGCGTCAGCAGGCCCGCTATTGGTCCGGTAAATCCGTAGGCCAGATCCTGAAACGCTGACCAGACGCCGAGGGCCGTACCACGAATCTCCGGCGGCACTCTGCGCACAACCTCTACGCCCAGCGATGGGAACATCAGCGAACAGCCGCAGCCGGTAATCGCCGCGCCAATCAGCGCAGCGCCTGCTGACGGAGCGGCCCACATTACCGCCAGTCCGGTCCCCTCTACCAGTAGTGAAAAGGTTGCGACCGTGGCGCCGCCGTAACGGTCGGGAAATTTGGCGCAGAAAAAGCGGACAGCGATAAACGCAATGCCAAATAGCGTCATCGCAAAACCGGTGTTATCCCAGTGACGCTCGTTGAACCAGAGGGCGGTAAACGCGCTTAGGGTGGCAAAACCAATGCCCTGGAGCACAAGCCCTGTTCCGGGCCGCCACACCAGGCCGACGACCCGTAGCACTGGCACGCGGGGACGGGCTGTTGGGATATTCCCCGGAATGCCATAGATGACTCCGCTGGCGATGATCGGCAACAGCACGACGAGGAGCGCCGGAAGCGCCAGGCCGGCCCTGGCGTAAAGCGACAGCCCCAGCGGCGCGCCGATAGCCAGCGCACCGTAGGTCGCCATGCCGTTCCAGGAAATAACCTGACCCGCGTGGGTCGAGCCCGCCAGCCACATCCCCCAGGTTAAATTACCGGTCAAAATGAAACTTTCACCGATGCCCAGCAGCACACGACCAACAATCAGTATGGCCCATGCGAGCAGCGGAACCGGGTGAGCGATTAGACTGACCAGCATCAGCAGACCTGATGCGGCGCAGTAGAACTGACCGGTGATAACCGTCCGACGTCCGCCTGACGTGTCGGCTTTTCGACCCGCGGCGCCCCGGGTAAGCAAGGTGGCGATAAATTGGCTGCCTACCGCGATACCGATCAACAGATCGCTCAGATGCAACTGCTGCTGAACGTACAGCGGCAGCATGACTAACGGGATGCCAATAGTCAGATAGTTGAGAAACATCGCGGCGCTGATGCGAAACAGCGTGATCGATGTGGAATGTTGTGTGAGAGCTGGCATGGAATCGTCCTTGAACACGCCCCTTGTCCGATGCAGACACGGGGCGTGATGAGGCAGGCATTAACGTGCCGGGCGGTATTCGCGCCAGTAGTCGATAAGCATGCGGTATTTTTGTTTCACCGTTGCGATGAGCTGTTCATCGTTAAGCTGGCCGCCTAACCACTGGCGTGACGGTTCGCCAAAGATGGTCCGGCCGACGGCGAAACCTTTCACCCAGGGCATATCCGCTGCTGCGGCGAATCCTGACTTCAACTCGCTTTCCGGTGCGTCCAGGCCAAGTATCAATATACCGCGACATTCAGGGTCATAATGCTCAATATGCTGGCTGATTTCTCGCCAACGATCAGGGCTCAACGGCGGCAGTTTCCACCAGTCCGGCAGGATCCCCAGTTGATAAAAACGTTCCACAATCTGGGGATAGTATTGCTCATTTTGGTCTGCCGCATCGCGCGGCAAGATGACTTCCAGCAGCAGATCGTGACCAGACTGGCAGCAGGCGCGGTAAACTTCGTCAATGAGCGCCTCTTGTTCAAGACGTACCGACTCTGCATCGAGTGGATGATAGAAGACCAGACATTTCACGACGTGCTCTTGCGGCCAGCTGACAAGCTGAGAGCCAATATCGCCATGTTCCAGCTTCAGCGGATACGAACCGGGCATCTCAACCGGTCGGCCAATCCACCATCCCTGGCCGGTCACGTCGTTAAGCGCCTGCTGACCAAAGGTGGTATCGGCAAGGATGCCGCTATTATTCTGTAAACCGGCCTCAAGCGCCGCCTGACGCGCCCCTTCCAGCAGTAGCATCTTCAGGGGAGGGATCGCGGATTCACTCGCGCCGACTTCATTTGCGATATCCACCAGTTGCTTGCGATGGTCGAAGGCGAATACGCACAGCTCCGGCCAGTGCTGTTTACGGGTTGTGACCCGATGAAGGTGATTCAGCCGCAGGTCTTTGTCTGGCCGGGTGATGGATTGTTCACGCGCGAGGTAGTCGTCCAGCTCTTTTTTGGTTGGCATGGCGGGGGCACAACCGTGGCGCGATACCACTAACGCGCCGCAGGCGTTTGCATAACGGCAGGCTTGCTCCCAGCTTTCATCGTTCAGGTATCCCCGCAGCAGTCCTGACATAAAGGCATCGCCCGCGCCCAGCACGTTCAGAACGTCTACGCGAACGCCGCTATGTATCTTCACCTGCGACCAGTCATCGGCGATGTTGCCTTCAAAGACTGAGCAGCCCAGCGCGCCGCGTTTGCACACCAGTACGGCCTGGGTCAACTGACGGACGCGCCGCAGGGCGGTCAGCGTGTCGGTACTGCCGCCGGCGATATGGAATTCTTCTTCGGTCCCAACGATCAGATCGAAATGGCGCAATACCTGCTGGAGCTGTTCGGTAACCTGTGATGAGGCGATGAAACGCGTTTCACCGTCTCCTAGCGACGTCAGGCCCCACAGTACGGGGCGGTAGTCGATATCCAGCGCCCGCCGCAGCCCGTGTTTTTGCGCATACTCCAGCGCTTTAAGAACGGCGGCGCGCGTATTGGGGTGAGAAAGATGGGTACCGGTGACGGCTAATGCGCGTGAAGAAGCGATGTAATCTTCGCGGATATCCTCGGGTGTTAGCGCCATGTCCGCGCAGTTATCGCGGTAGAAGATCAGAGGAAAGGTGTCCTGATCTTTAATGCCGAGGATCACCAGCGCGGTCAGACGATCGCGATCCGACAGCAGGCACTGCGTATCCACACCAACGCGGTTTAATTCTTCACGAACGAAACGTCCCATATGCTCATCGCCGACGCGGGCCAGCATAGCGGAACGTAATCCCTGAATGGCCGTGCCGTAGGCAACATTGCCTGACGATCCCCCTAAATATTTAGCGAAAGTCGTCATATCCTCCAGCCGCGACCCGATTTGTTGACCATACAAATCAACGGCGACTCGTCCCAGACAGATAACGTCCAGCGGCTTTTGCTCACTACTGACTGCTTTATTCATTGACATATCCCCTAACAGAAGACGGTGTTATTTTTGCTCATACTAAGGTTTGGTGATTTCATTTTCAATAAAAATGGAAATAATATTTTCATTTATTGTTTGAACAAGATCACAGAAATGGCATTTCCGGGCAACGGGTATGATCGTTTTTTGTTGTGTTTTTTGTTTTAATTGATTAATTATCAATGTGTTATTTCTTTTGAAAGCGCATGGAAGATAAATTTCATTTTCATGAAAAATACGCCTAACTGGCGAAATTTTTTAACCGTTTTTTGATCTCCTTCCCATAAATGAAATATAAATTCCATATAATTGTGAGAACGGAAATTTTGATCCTATGATAAGTCTCTGTGTTTTTGGGGCTGAAGCGATGCATAAGCAGGCAACGACAGCCGAACGGTTGATAAAAGCAGGTGGGGTACATGAAAACAATCAGGTTGACCATGGCGCAGGCTTTGGTGCGCTTTCTTGATAATCAGTACATCGACGTAGACGGCAGCGAAATCAAATTTGTAAAAGGGATTTTCGCCATTTTTGGCCACGGGAACGTCGTCGGATTGGGGCAAGCGCTGGAAGAGGACTGTGGCCAACTTAGCGTTCATCAAGGGCGTAACGAACAGGGAATGGCGCATATCGCGACGGGATTTGCCCGTCAGATGCGTCGCCATCAGATTTATGCCTGCACCTCCTCAGTGGGGCCAGGGGCCGCCAATATGATCACCGCAGCGGCGACCGCGACGGCTAACCGTATTCCACTGCTTTTGCTGCCGGGCGATGTGTACGCATCTCGTCAACCCGACCCGGTTTTGCAACAGGTTGAACAAGAACACGATCTGACGCTGAGCACCAATGACGCTTTCCGTGCAGTTAGCCGCTACTGGGATCGCATTACGCGTCCGGAACAGCTAATGAGCGCCTGTATCAGCGCGATGCGGGTGTTAACCGATCCGGCGGATACGGGGGCCGTGACGCTTTGCCTGCCACAGGATGTGCAGGGTGAAGCCTGGGATTATCCGGATTATTTTTTCGCTCGCCGGGTCTATCGTCTTGAGCGTCACGCGCCGACGGAGCCGATGCTGAACGAGGCGGTTGCGCTGATTCGCCGCCACCAGCGGCCGCTGATCGTTTGCGGTGGGGGAGTGAAGTATTCGCAGGCTGAAGAGGCGCTGCTGAGATTTGCCGAACGCTGTCATCTGCCGATTGCTGAAACCCAGGCTGGCAAGGGAGCGCTCAGTTCTGCACACCCGTTGAACGTCGGCGGGATTGGCGAAACCGGTTCACTGGCGGCGAATCTGCTGGCGCAGGAAGCCGATCTGATTATCGGTGTGGGGACGCGCTATACCGATTTCACCACCTCCTCAAAGTGGATCTTCCAGAATCCCGACGTGCGCTACTTAAATATCAACGTTAGCCGCTTTGATGTCTTCAAGCTGGATGGCGTACAGATGCAGGGTGACGCTCGCGTCGCCCTGACGCAGCTTAGCGAACGGCTGGCCCAGGAGCATTATGCTTCGCAATGGGGTGAGACTATTCACCGCGTCCGCTCGCAATATATGGCGGAAGTTGAGCGCGTCTATGCTGTGGAATATAGCGGAGAGGGCTTCAAACCTGAAATTGAGGATCATATGGATACTCAAAAGGTGTTTGAAGAGTTTAATGAGATTACGCGATCGTGGCTGACCCAGACGCGCGTGTTGGGCGTGCTTAACCGGATGTTGCCGGAAAACGCGCTGGTGGTGGCGGCGGCGGGCAGCCTGCCGGGCGACCTCCAGCGTGTCTGGCAAAGCCGCGGCGAGAATGATTACCACGTCGAGTACGGCTACTCCTGTATGGGCTACGAAGTCAATGCCGCATTGGGGGCCAAGCTGGCGCAGCCGGAACGCGAGGTGTACAGCTTCGTGGGCGACGGTTCGTTCATGATGCTGCACTCTGAGTTGGTCACTTCCGTCCAGATGGGGAAAAAGATTACCGTCATTTTGCTCGATAACATGACCAACGGCTGTATCAATAATCTGCAAATGGAACACGGTATGGACAGTTACTTCACCGAGTTTCGTTTCCATCAGCAGGAGAGCGGTCGTCAGGAAGGCGGGTTTATCCCGGTCGATTTCGCTCGCATCGCTGAAGGATATGGCTGTAAAAGCTATCGCGTCACCACCATTGAACAACTGCATGAAGCGTTGGAAGATGCTCGTAAACAGACCGTGAGCACGCTGATAGACATAAAAGTGCTTCCCAAAACGATGGTGCATAAGTACCTGAGCTGGTGGCGCGTTGGCGGGGCGCAGGTATCCCGTAGCGAACGTATCCAGGCGGTAGCGCGTATGCTTGAGGAACATATCGGACAGGCCCGGCAGTACTGATTAATTTGCCGTCGTTCAGGTTGCAGAAGTGTGGTTATTGTTCTGCAACCTGAACGATACAGCGTCAACGCATTGTTTGCTTTTCAGAACGGCAAAATAAAACGATCCGTTTTTCGCAGAATTACGGATGCTTTTCTTTTGCGGTTTTAAATTTACTATTCATGAGATTAAGAGGTACGAATGAAAAAGCTTCGATGTGGTGTTATTGGCCTCGGTCGGGTAGGTAAAATGCATGTTGAGAATATGTATTTACTGCCTCAATTAGATATTATCTGCGCCGCCGATTATTTTATTGAGGAGATGAGCGATTGGCTTTATTCGGTAAATATAACTTCAGGGTATAAAAATTATCAGGAACTTTTACAGCGTGATGATATAGAGGCAGTTTTTATTTTCACCTCAACGGATATGCACGAAGAGATCGTCACGGCGGCAGCGCAGGCGGGGAAGCACATTTTTTGTGAAAAACCGCTCAGCATGAATGAAGATGAGCAGGCCTCAATGGCGGTGCTGAGAAAAGTGAAAGAGAAGGGGGTGACGCTGCAGGTTGCCTTTAATCGCCGTTTTGATCCTCAGTTTCACGAGGTCTTTGAGCTGGTGCGCAGCGGCAAGATTGGTCGGCCCCAGATGATAAAAATCACCTCCCGCGATCCGGACCTGCTACCCCATGATCTGATCAAACGTATTGGCGGTCTGATTTTTGACTTCACCATGCATGACTTTGATATGGCTCGTTTTATGATGCAGGATGAAGTCAGCGAAGTCTATGTTAAGGGCAATACGCTGATTGATCCCAGCCTGAAAAATATTGATGATGTTGATACGCTTGCGGTGATGCTGACTTTCAGAAACGGCGGCTACGCGCTCATTGATAACAGCCGTCGGGCGGTATATGGCTATGACCAACGGGTGGAGGTTTTTGGCTCAGAAGGGATGGCGTATGCGGATAACGTTAGTGAATCGACGGTGAAAGTTTTCAACAGCCAGCACTGCATAATGAAAAATCCCCTTCCTGATTTCACGGTCCGTTATCGCGAAGCTTACCGAACGGAAATATTACACTTTATTGATTCAGTCCTGCATCATACGCCGGTTGTCTGTACCGGCGAAGACGCATTATTGGCCCAGCGTATCGCTATTGCCGCGCAGCAATCATTAAAAAGCGGGCTGCCGGTGAAAATAACAAGCGATATTTATCTTTAACTGCATCTGTTAATAATGAATAAACTCTCGCACTGAAAAGTGTGAGAGCTTTTCTATACCGAGGGTAATAAAATGAAAGAAATGCAGGCAACGCTGCCCCAGACATTTTATATAAAACCAGGTAAGTTTATCTGGAGCTACCTGGGAACATTTTTATTTATGTTGGGCGGCTGTATCGAGAACAGCTGGTTATCTGCCTGGTTAAATACGCAGGGATTTGATCAGGCGCATATCGGGCAGATTTTTGCCGGATATGGGATTGTGGTCGCGATCACCTCCTGGCTATCCGGCGTCTGTGTGGACGTTTTTGGTCCTAAAAAGGTGATGGTTACCGGTTTTATCGTCTATCTTCTGGCTTCCGTCGCGTTTCTGAACTTTGCGCTACCCAGCCATGATTTTGGCGCCATTCTCGTGACCTATATGCTGCGTGGCGTGGGGTATCCGCTGGTCTGTTACTCCTTCCTGGTACGCCTGACCATCCAGTTGGATAATCACCAGCAAGGGATCGGCACCTCGCTATTTTGGGTGGTCTATAACCTTGGTTTTACCATCATTGGGCCGGTAGTGGCGGCGTCGTTAATTCCTGCGTTGGGGCATATCAACGTGATGTGGGCCGGGATGGGCGTTGCGCTGCTGGGGGTTCTCTTCATGCTGGTGCTGGAACGCAATGAATTCATTCTGAAACCGCGAACGACGCCGGTCTTCAAAGAGTTATCTGCGGGTATCTCCATTATGTATGAACGGCCACGGATCGGTCTGGCGGTGATTGTCAAAACTATTAACGGTCTTGGCACCTATGGTTTTGTTGTCGTATTACCTCTGTTTCTGCTGGATAAGCACTTTACGCTTGAGGAATGGGCGAGTATTTGGGGGATTACCTTTATCTCTAACCAGGTCTTCAACATTATCTTTGGCTGGATGGGCGATAAAATTGGTTTTCGCCGAACCATCCAGATTTTTGGCAGCATCCTGACCGGTGTCGCTACGCTGATTGTTTACTGGGTGCCGATGATATGGGGGCATAACTATGTCGCCTTTATGCTGGCGATGTGTTTGTGGGGAGCCGGGCTGGCTGGCTTTGTGCCAATGACGCCGCTGGTGCCGATGATGGCGCCGGATAAGAAGGGGGCGGCGAACTCGGCCGTGAACTTTGGCTCCGGCCTGGGGAATTTCGTTGGGCCAGCGCTGGTCTCTGTTCTGGCAGGGTTCGGCACCGGCGTGGTGATGTATACTATGGCGGGGCTCTATTTATTCAGCGGCATCCTGGTGCAGTTTCTTAAAGTGCCTGGCGAGAAATAGCTTCAAATATTCTTCAAAAATCCCTTATAGCCTGTGATGTTCATCACTAAATTAAACCGGTTTTTATCAAGATTGATAAAGCCGGTTTTTTCACCCTACGTTAAATTGTACTAACGGATTACGGTTATTTACCCACTCATATACGTTCAGGGAGAAAATAATGAATATCGAAAAAACACGGTTTTGTATTAACCGGAAAATTGCACCGGGTCTAAGCATAGAAGCATTCTTTCGACTGGTTAAACGTCTTGAGTTTAATAAAGTGGAATTGCGTAATGATATGCCAAGCGGCAGCGTTACTGATGACTTGAATTATAATCAGGTGCGTAACCTGGCAGAAAAGTATGGACTTGAAATTGTTACAATTAATGCGGTCTATCCCTTCAACCAACTGACCGAGGAGGTAGTAAAAAAAACGGAAGGATTATTACGAGACGCGCAGGGAGTCGGCGCGCGGGCATTAGTTCTTTGTCCGCTGAATGACGGAACGATTGTGCCGCCGGAGGTTACGGTTGAGGCAATAAAACGACTGAGCGATCTCTTTGCCCGGTATGATATTCAGGGGCTGGTTGAACCTTTGGGATTCCGCGTAAGTTCGCTGCGTTCTGCCGTCTGGGCTCAGCAACTGATCCGGGAAGCAGGTTCCCCCTTTAAGGTTTTGCTGGATACCTTCCATCATCATCTGTACGAAGAGGCCGAAAAGGAGTTTGCGTCGCGCATTGATATTTCTGCTATCGGGCTGGTGCATTTGTCCGGTGTGGAAGACACCCGACCAACGGAAGCATTGGCTGATGAGCAGCGTATTATGCTGAGTGAAAAGGATGTAATGCAGAATTACCAGCAGGTGCAGCGTCTGGAAAATATGGGATATCGCGGTATTTACGCTTTTGAACCTTTTTCTTCTCAGTTGGCTTCCTGGAGTGAGGCGGAAATAGAGGAACAAATTAATCGCAGCGTGTCATTGCTGCTGCAATGATACAGCTAATTTTCAGGTGACCGTTTTCAGTTTCCGCAGCGTGGTATTTACAATGAAAATTGCTTTTGATGTCGATGTTATTAAACATTTACCCATTACCCAAATGGTACGGCAGGTTTCCGAGTGGGGGTATAAATATATTGAGCAGTCGCCGCACCCGCGTATTAATCCGTTTTATAAACACCCTAAAGCTGGTCGCGATACCATGCAGGAATATAAACGCGCCTTGCAGAACTACGGTGTGGAAATCTCGTCATTTATTGTGGTTTATCGTTGGTCCGGCCCCGATGAAGAGCGTCGGCGCGCCGCGGTAACCAACTGGAAGCGGATGATTGAGATTGCCGTTGATATGGGCGTACAGGTGATTAATACCGAGCTTTCCGGGACGCCGGATGAGCCGGAGATTTGTGAAGAGATGTGGTATCGCTCCATGGAGGAACTGCTGCCGATCGTGGAACGAGAGGGAATTCGAATCGAAATTCAGTCTCACCCCTGGGATTTCTGCGAACTGAACGATGAGACGGTCGACATGGTGCAGTCTTTGCGTAGTGATAACGTGACCTATCTGTACAGCGCACCGCATGGCTTCTTTTACGATAAAGGGCAGGGCGACGTCGCAAGGATGCTGAACTATGCCGGGGCCGATCTTTCGCATGTTCTGCTGGCCGATACGCACAACCACACGCTTCCCTGCCGCTATATCATGAACCCGCCAGGCGTGAATGCGACGATTCATCAGCACATCGGGCTGGGAGAAGGTGAGGTCGATTTTGACGCGCTATTCCAGGCGCTGCGTGAAATGGATTTTGCAAACCGCACGTTTAAGGTGGGCGGTGAGGCAATTATCACCACGTCGCTGTTTGGTTATCCTGAAAAAATGAGTGTTCAGGCGGTGGAAACGCGCGAGCGGATCGAGCGGGAGTTACTCGGACGTTAAAAAAGGGTGGATTTGCCTGTACCGCGCCACAGGCTGGCGCGGTCATTTACGGCAATTACCCTTCGTTTTCCGCCAGCTCGCGCAGATACTGGAAAATCTGACGCGCTGATTTCGGCGGTTTGTTGCCTTCTTTCTCTTTCTTCGCATTGCGGATCAATGAACGAAGCTGTTGACGATCGGCGTGCGGCCACAGGGTCAGTACTTCGGCTACCGCGTCATCGCCTTCGACGATCAGACGATCGCGCAGATGCTCAAGCTTGTGAAACAGCACCACCTGCTGATTATGGCGGTTCTTCAGCTTGTCCAGCGCCTGGCGAATAGGTTCAACGTCGCGTTGGCGCAGCATTTTTCCGATAAGCTGCAACTGGCGGCGGCGTCCTTCCATTTTGATTCGCTGGGCCAGTTCAATGGCGTCGCGCAGATCGGCGTCCAGCGGGATCTTATCCAGCGCGTTTTTCCCCAGATCCACCAGTTCCGCGCCCAGGCGTTTTAATTCCTCGGCATCGCGTTTAATTTCACTTTTACTGACCCAGATAATTTCATCGTCTTCGTCTTCGATGTCATCACCGGGAACGTCGTCGAGCCAGTCTTCGGGCTGCTTTGTCATGTCAGGCTCCTTAAAAAAAGAGGCTAATGTTACCAGTTAAGATGCGCACTGAAAAACGGTTCTCTGTTAGACTTCAGAGAAACTCTCTCTACATTATGGCATTTGCAATGAAAGTAATCTCACAAGTTGAAGCGCAGCGTAAGATTCTGGAAGAAGCAGTTTCGACAGCGCTGGAGTTAGCCTCAGGCAAATCGGATGGGGCGGAAGTCGCCGTCAGCAAGACCACCGGCATTAGCGTCAGCACCCGTTATGGTGAAGTAGAGAATGTCGAATTTAATAGCGACGGCGCGCTGGGCATTACGGTGTATCACCAGAACCGCAAAGGCAGCGCCTCTTCGACGGATTTAAGCCCGCAGGCGATTGCCCGTACCGTGCAGGCCGCGCTGGATATTGCGCGTTACACGTCGCCGGACCCGTGCGCAGGCGTGGCGGACAAAGAACTGCTGGCGTTTGACGCGCCGGATCTGGACTTGTTCCACCCGGCAGAGGTTACGCCAGACGAAGCCATTGAACTGGCCGCGCGTGCGGAACAGGCTTCTCTAAAGGCGGATAAACGCATCACCAATACCGAAGGCGGGAGCTTTAACAGCCATTACGGCATTAAAGTGTTCGGCAACAGCCACGGCATGTTGCAGGGATATTGCTCCACGCGCCATTCGCTCTCAAGCTGCGTCATCGCCGAAGAAAACGGCGATATGGAGCGTGATTACGCTTACACCATCGGTCGGGCAATGGCGGATCTGCAAGCGCCGGAATGGGTCGGGGCCGAGTGCGCGCGCCGTACCTTATCCCGCCTGTCGCCGCGCAAGCTCTCCACCATGAAAGCGCCGGTCATTTTCGCCAATGAAGTGGCGACAGGGCTATTTGGTCATCTGGTCGGGGCGATTGCCGGCGGCGCGGTATACCGTAAATCCACTTTTCTGCTCGACTCGCTGGGCAAACAAATTCTGCCGGAATGGTTAACCATCGAAGAACACCCGCATCTGCTAAAAGGGCTGGCGTCTTCGCCGTTCGACAGCGAAGGCGTGCGTACAGAGCGCCGGGACATTGTGAAGGATGGCGTACTGACGCAATGGTTGCTGACCAACTATTCCGCCCGCAAACTGGGGCTGAAAAGTACCGGTCATGCCGGCGGCATTCATAACTGGCGTATCGCCGGGCAGGGGCTGAACTTTGAGCAGTTGCTAAAAGAGATGGGCACCGGCCTGGTGGTGACGGAACTGATGGGCCAGGGCGTCAGCGGTATTACCGGCGACTACTCCCGCGGCGCTGCGGGATTCTGGGTTGAAAATGGTGAAATCCAGTACCCGGTAAGTGAAATTACCATTGCCGGTAATTTAAAAGAGATGTGGCGTAATATTGTCACCGTGGGTGATGATATTGAAACGCGCAGTAATATACAGTGTGGTTCGGTATTGTTACCGGAGATGAAAATCGCCGGACAATAATACCCGTCATACTTCAGGCTGCAGGCGCGTTGGCTGCCTGCAACTCGAATTATTCAGGGTATTACACTTATCGTTAATAATAAAAAAGGAAGTGAGCAATGCGTAAAAGCCTGTTAGCTATTCTTGCTGTGTCATCGCTGGTATTCGGTTCGGCTGTTTTTGCTGCCGATCTTGAAGATAATATGGATATTCTCAATGATAACCTGAAAGTTGTTGAGAAAACGGATAGTGCCCCTGAGCTGAAAGCGGCATTAACCAAAATGCGCGCGGCCGCGCTGGATGCTCAAAAAGCTACGCCGCCAAAGCTGGAAGATAAAGCGCCGGATAGCCCGGAAATGAAGGATTTTCGTCACGGTTTTGACATTCTGGTCGGCCAAATTGATGGCGCGCTGAAGCTGGCGAATGAAGGTAACGTTAAAGAAGCGAAAGCGGCGGCGGAAGCGCTAAAAACCACCCGCAATACGTATCATAAGAAGTATCGTTAATTTTTGTGGGATGGCGGCTTCGCTTTATCCGTAGGTCGCCATCCGGCAAACTGTAATACCCATCACACTTTCTCACTTTAGACGACAACGTTATTGTTTCGCCATTTCCTCTTTATGCCGCGATAGATCTCACACTTTCCCGGCGATAATTCATTAATGCCGCCTTTTCTGTGGCGCAGATCACCTATTCCACTCGCGTTTCCACTTCGAGGTGGAAAATAACTCGCTACAAACTTTTAACCCTTACCGCTAGTTTTATCTCATTGCCATTAACGGGGTGAGACGCGTGGATAACGGAGCAGTAAAACACGATGCTGGTGAGCGAATTAACGAACTGGCTGAACAGGTGTTAACGCAGGTGGATGGCCTGCTGGGGCGGCATCACATTGTCCCCAATGCGGTACAGACGCAAATGCTGACCTCGCACGTTCGCGCGATGGCGCACCGGTCAATTACCGGCGAGCCTTTACCGGAAGTCGATGCCAGCTTGTTTGATGAAATCTCAGCCGAATCAATGGCGCTCGCCCGCGAAATCGTGGCGGCGTTTGGCAACCTTCCTGACGAAGAAGCCTGGCTATTATCGGTACATTTTGAAGTCGCGAAAGACAACCTCTAAGGAGCAAAAAATGGAACAGATTACCGTCGTGATTGGCGATCGCCTGGGTAAAGGCCAGAAAGTGGCGGCAGGCGTGGAAAAAGCGGGCGGTCGCGCGGTCGTCGTACCGGGCGTCGCGGCAGACATGAAGCTGGGCGATGTGATGAAAGCGGAAAACGCCACCTTCGGCATTTCATTTTGCGGCAGCGGCGGCGCGGGCGCTATCACCGCGCAAAACAAGCATGGCTACAAAGCCAAATATGGAATGCGGTCAGTGGATGAAGGCGTCACCGCTATCAATGAAGGCTGCAACGTGTTGGGTTTCGGCTTTATGGATAAAGAAGAGCTCGGCGAGCGCCTGGTGCAGGCGTGGCAAAAGAAATACGGCGCCTGATGATGAAAGAGCAATTCACCACCACGGTGAGAGTAAAAGGCAAGGGCGACGCCAAAGCACGCGCCTTTGCCGATGCGCTGAACCATGTTCAGTCGGCGGTGATGAGAGAGTCGCCGTATATCTTACTGCGTATTGAGCCACAGGATGTGCGGATTGTTCAGGCGCATGAGTCGGTGCGTAAAGAGGCCTTTCTGTTTTTCTTTTTGCGCCGGGAACGACGCACTTACAGCGTGGAGCTGGATGTGACCGTCAACGTGACCGCCATCAATCTCGACAGGGTGGATTTCGTCGCGAAACGCTGATTTTTATTAAAAAGGCATAGTTATGTTCCTGATAATACTAATTAAATCGCTCATTATCGGCGCGCTGGTCGGCGTAGGGGTGGGCGCTGGGGCTGCACGCATGTTTCACGCGCCAACCACGCAGGGGATGGGCGCGTTCCGTACGTTGGGCGAACTCAACTCTTGTGAAGGCGACCCGGCATCTCACTTCTCCTTTGGGCTGGGTTTCTTCTTTAACGCCTGGGCCTCGTCTGTGGCGGCCGGATCGTTCACCCAGGATGTCGATCACCGCATCATCCCTAACTGGGGCGCGGCGGCGCTAATGATCAAAAACCGTAACGTTGGCGAGACGCTGCACGACCCGAAAAAAATGGCGATCGCCTGCGCCGTCATCGGCATGATCGTTGTGACGTTCCTTAACCTGACCGCCTCATCCGTGCCAGAGGCGCTACAGGTGACGGCGGTTAAGGTGCTGGTACCGGCGGCAAACCTGCTGGTCAACATCGTCATGCCTGTGATCTTCTGGTTAGCAGCGATCGACGCTGGTAAAAAATCGGGCTTCTGGGCCACCGTTTTCGGCGGCGCGGCGCAGCTCATCATGGGGAACGCCGTACCGGGGCTGGTACTGGGTATTTTGATCGGCAAAGGCGTAGAAGAGAGCGGCTGGAACCATGTCACCAAAGTGATGATGGTCGCCATCGTTTTGCTGTTTGTGTTGAGCGGCTTCTTCCGCGGCTTCGACATGAAAATGATCGAGTCTTTCAACATGACGGTACCGAACTGGCTTGAACTGATCCACAACTCGCTCAGCGGCAAATAACGGAGGCCACAATGGAAGAGAATAAAGGTTTTTGGTATGCCGACTGGTCGTTCCCGATCTTTGTTGGCCTGCTCTCCTCCGGCGTTTTCGCCGGGACGCATATGTACTATCTGTACGGTATCGGCGCATTTAACGAAGTCGCTTTTGTGGCGATGTTGAAAGCGGGGATGGATACCGGCGTCTACGGCGCGGTCGCCGCTTTCGGCGCCAGCTTTTTATTTGCCCGCATTATCGAAGGTTCGCTGGTCGGAATTCTGGATATCGGCGGGGCAATTCAGACCGGCGTGGGCTTAGGGGTTCCGGCGTTACTGCTGGGAGCCGGCTTTGTCTTCCCGGTGGCGAACTTTATCGCTTCGCTGATAACCGGTCTGGTGATTGGCCTGGCGATTGGCTACATCATTATTCTGGCGCGTAAGTTCACCATCAATCAGAGCGACTCCACGTACGGGGCGGACGTCATGATGGGGGCCGGTAACACTTCAGGCCGTTTTCTGGGGCCGTTGATTATCCTCAGCGCCATGACGGCATCGATTCCCATTGGTCTGGGCTCTCTGGTGGGCGCGCTGCTGTTTTATATCTGGCAGAAGCCGATTACCGGCGGCGCGATTTTAGGCGCGATGATCCTCGGTTCCATCTTCCCGGTTGCGATTAGCTAACTGTTGATTTGTAGGCCGGATAAGGCGGTTGCGCCGCCATCCGGCAAAGGAGAGAGCGATGTTTGATTTACTCCTGCGCCATGCGCGTCTGGTCGATGACACGCTGACTAATATTGCCCTGCAAGATGGCAAAATCGCGGCGTTGGGTGACGTTGATGGTCCGGCGCTGAAAACCATTGACCTGCGCGGCGAGTGTTACGTTAGTGCGGGTTGGATTGATTCTCATGTTCACTGCTACCCGACATCACCGATTTATCACGACGAACCGGACAGCGTGGGTATTGCCACTGGCGTTACCACAGTGGTGGATGCCGGTAGCACTGGCGCAGACGACATTGATGATTTCTATGCTCTGACGCGTCAGGCGACCACCGACGTTTATGCGCTGCTGAATGTTTCACGCGTTGGGCTTATTGCCCAAAACGAGCTGGCTAACATGGCCAATATTGACGCCGATGCGGTCCGGCAGGCGGTAAAACGCCATCCGGATTTTATCGTCGGCCTCAAGGCGCGGATGAGCAGCAGCGTGGTAGGCGTTAACGGCATCACGCCGCTGGAACGCGCTAAAGCCATGCAGCAAGAAAACGGCAACCTGCCGCTGATGGTGCATATTGGCAATAACCCGCCGGATCTGGACGAAATAGCGGAGCGTCTGACGGCGGGCGATATCATTACCCACTGTTACAACGGTAAGCCGAACCGTATTCTGACGCCGGAAGGCGAGCTGCGCGCCTCGGTGACACGAGCGCTGGCGCGCGGCGTGCGTCTGGACGTCGGGCATGGCACCGCCAGCCTGAGCTTTGCGGTGGCGAAACGCGCCATTAGCCTGGGGATTTTACCGCATACCATCAGTTCCGATATCTACTGCCATAACCGCATCAATGGCCCGGTGCATTCGCTGGCTAATGTGATGTCGAAATTCCTCGCCATCGGCATGTCGCTGCCGCAGGTCATTGCGTGCGTGACGGCCAATGCCGCCGATAGCCTGAATCTGAAAACCAAAGGTCGTCTTCAGCCTGGTCTGGATGCCGACCTGACCCTCTTTACGCTTAAACGCCAGCCCACCGTGTTGGTAGACGCGGAAAACGACAGCTTACAGGCTGAAGAATTGCTGACGCCGCTTGCCGCGATACGCGCAGGCAAGGGCTATATGACCGAACAAGGGAGCGCGGAACATGCCTTCGATTTTTGAGAAGTATCAATTAAAACAGGTGATTAACGCCTCCGGACGTATGACGGCGCTCGGTGTCTCTACGCCGCGCCCGGAAGTGATAGACGCGGCGATGGCCGGAATGAATCAGTATTTCGAGATGAAAGATCTGGTGAATAAAACCGGCGAGTACATTGCGAAATTGCTGGAGGTGGAAGGGGCGACGGTAGTCTCCTGCGCCAGTGCGGGCCTTGCCCAGTCGGTTGCCGCGGTACTGGTTCAGGACAGCGACTGGCTGCTGGAAAATCTGCACGTTACACCGATTGAAAATAACGAAATCGTCCTGCCAAAGGGCCACAACGTCAACTTTGGCGCGCCGGTGGGAACGATGGTGGCGCTGGGCGGCGGCAAACTGGTGGAAGCCGGTTACGCCAACGAATGTTCCGCCGCGCAGTTGGCGGCGGCCATTACGCCGCGCACGGCGGCTATTCTCTATATCAAATCTCACCACTGCGTACAGAAAAGTATGCTCAGCGTGGAGCAGGCTGCGGTGGTGGCGCGCACGCATAATCTCCCGCTGATTGTGGACGCGGCGGCGGAAGAAGATTTGCAGTGCTACTACCGCGTGGGCGCAGATCTCGTTATCTATAGCGGCGCGAAAGCGATTGAAGGGCCGACCAGCGGGCTGGTGATTGGCAAAACGCAGTATGTTGAGTGGGTAAAACGTCAGTCAGCGGGCATTGGCCGGGCGATGAAGGTCGGCAAAGAGGGAATTGTTGGCCTGACCTGCGCCATTGAATTGTACCTGCGGGCGCAAAAAGAGAGCGGCGCGGAGATGGTAGAAAAAATGGCGCCCTTTATCGACACGTTGAACACGTTTAACGGCGTCAGCGCCCGCGTGGTGTGGGACAGCGCCGGACGCGACATCGCGCGCACGGAAATTAAGTTTGATGAAGCCGTTACCGGCATCGCCACTGGCGACCTGGTCGACGCGCTGAAGCAAGGGGAATACGCGATTTACTTTCGCGGATACAAAGCCAACGAAGGGATTATTGAAGCGGATGTCCGCAGCGTCGATCGCGCGCAGTTAGCGATTGTGGCGCGTCGTATTGGCGAGGTGATTAATCAGGAGAAAAAAGCATGAAACTGACACCTAACTTTTACCGCGATCGCGTTTGCCTGAACGTACTGGCCGGTTCGAAAGATAACGCCCGGGAAATCTACGCGGCGGCGGAAGGTCATGTGCTGGTTGGCGTGCTCTCCAAAAACTATCCGGATGTGGCAAGCGCAGTCGCGGATATGCGTGAATATGCGGCGCTTATCGACAATGCGCTCTCCGTCGGACTGGGGGCAGGCGATCCTAACCAGTCGGCGATGGTGAGCGAAATCTCGCGTCAGGTACAGCCGCAGCATGTCAACCAGGTGTTTACCGGCGTAGGGGCCAGCCGGGCGCTGCTGGGGCAAAACGAGACGGTGGTGAACGGTCTTGTCTCGCCGACCGGCACGCCGGGGCTGGTGAAAATTTCCACCGGCCCGCTAAGCAGCCGCGCGCCGGACGGCATCGTACCCATAGAAACGGCGATTGCGCTGCTCAAAGATATGGGTGGCAGCTCTGTTAAATACTTTCCGATGGGAGGACTCACCTGTCGCGACGAGTATAAAGCGGTGGCTGACGCCTGCGCCCGCCATGATTTCTGGCTGGAACCGACGGGCGGTATCGATCTGGAAAACTTCGCCGAGATTCTGCACATCGCCCTTGATGCAGGTGTAAGCAAAATCATTCCTCACATTTATAGTTCGATTATTGATAAGGTGAGCGGCAACACCCGTGCGGACGATGTGCGTCAGTTACTCGCTATCGTCCGGTCGCGTGTCGGCTAATCATGAGGAGAGAGACGTGCGATTCCCCAACCAACGTTTAGCGCAGCTATTTGCGATGCTGCAAAACGAGACGCTGCCGCAGGACGAGCTGGCGCAGCGGTTGTCGGTCTCCACACGTACCGTTCGGGCGGATATCGCCGCGCTGAACATGTTGCTGACGCCGCATGGCGCGCAATTTACTCTCAGCCGCGGCAACGGGTATCAGCTCAAAATTGATGATCCGGCACGTTATCAATCCCTGCAAACGCAGCAATCTCCCACGCTGGCGCGCGGTCCGCGCACCAGCCAGGAGCGGATACACTACTTGCTGGCGCGTTTTTTAACCTCCGCCTTCTCGCTGAAGCTGGAGGATTTGGCAGATGAATGGTTTGTCAGCCGTGCGACGCTGCAGAACGACATGGCGGACGTGCGCGAGCATTTGCAGCGTTATCATCTGACGCTGGAAACGCGTCCGCGTCATGGCATGAAATTGTTTGGCGGAGAGATGGCGATTCGCGCCTGTCTGACCGATCTTTTATGGACGCTGGCGCAGCAGGAGCCCTCCCATCCGTTAATTGTTAGTACCACGCTGAACACCGAGGTGTCTCAACGGCTGCAGTCTCTTTTGCCGGATATTTTCTCTCATTGTCAAATCCGCCTGACCGATGAGAGCGAGCTGTTTCTGCGTTTGTACTGCGCGGTGGCGGTACGGCGTATTCGCGAGGGGTATCCGTTATCGGAATGCGTGGCAGAGGAGGTCGATGAAAAAGTGCGCCATGCGGCGCATGAGATTGCGGAGCTACTACAACAGCTGGCCGACAAGCCGCTGTCGGAGCCGGAAGTAAGCTGGCTGAAGGTGCATATTGCCGCCCGCCAGGTACAGGAAATTGCCCCCAGCGCCATTAATGCCGATGATGAAGAGGCGCTGGTGCGCTATATCCTCAATTTTATTAATACCCAGTACAACTATAACCTGTTGAATGATAAACAGCTTCACGCGGACTTGCTGACCCACATCAAAACGATGATCACCCGCGTGCGCTACCAGATCATGATCCCCAACCCACTACTGGAAAATATTAAGCAGCACTATCCGATGGCGTGGGATATGACGTTGGCGGCGATATCGAGTTGGGGAAAATACACGCCGTATACCATTAGCGAAAACGAAATCGGTTTTCTGGTGCTGCATATTGGCGTTGGGCTGGAACGTAGTTACAACATTGGCTACCAGCGGCAGCCACAGGTACTGCTGGTGTGCGATGCTGGTAATGCGATGGTGCGGATGATTGAAGCGGTACTGGCGCGGAAATACCCGCAGATTGAGATTGCCCGCACTCTGACGCTACGCGACTATGAGGCGCGGGACAGTATTGTGGAGGATTTTGTGATTTCCACGGCGCGGATCGGCGAAAAAGATAAGCCGGTCATCATGATCGCGCCCTTTCCTACCGACTATCAATTGGAGCAGATCGGTAAGCTGGTGCTGGTGGACAGAACCCGTCCGTGGATGCTGGATAAATATTTCGATGCCTCGCATTTTCGCATTGTGGAAGGGGAAATAGATCAACAGACGCTGTTTAAAACGCTGTGCGATCAGTTGCATGAGGAAGGCTTTGTTGATGCGGCGTTTCTCGATTCGGTTATTGAACGTGAAGCTATTGTCAGTACGTTATTAGGCGACGGGATTGCCTTGCCACACGCGCTGGGGCTGCTGGCGAAGAAAACGGTGGTTTATACGGTGCTCGCGCCGCAGGGGATTGTCTGGGGTGACGAAACGGCGCACGCTATTTTTTTACTCGCCATCAGCAAAAGTGAATATGAAGAGGCGATGGCCATCTACGATATTTTCGTCACTTTCCTGCGCGAACGCGCCATGACGCGCCTCTGCGCATGTCAGAATTTTACGCAATTTAAAACGGTCGCGATGGAGTGTGTGAGTCGTTTTTGACACTTTCCCGTCACGTCATTGTTAAGAAGATTTATGTACTTGTCGGTATGCCAGCACGGGTTATTTTACCCAATCTTCGTACTGCAAACCCGGTACCCGCTCAAACTCCCTCACGTTATTAGTGACCAGTATCGCCCCGGACGCAATGGCATGGCCGGCGATAGCCGCATCGTTTGATCCAATCGGCGTACCGGCGGCGGCCAGTACGGCACGGATCTCTGTGGTGGCATCCACTGCCGCCCGGTCCCAGGCCAGCACGGCATCCAGGCGACTACAGAATGCATCAACCAGTTGGGCATGGCGCGGCGAGGCCTTTTTGCCCGTACAGCCAAAACGCATTTCGGCGTAGGTAATCGCCGACACCACAATACGATGGCGGCGCAGCACTGCCTGCTCAAGGCGTTTCAGCACAGCTTCCGGCTGTTCGCGCATAATGAAAGAACAGATGCAGGTATCCAGCATGTAGGTTTTACTCATAGTTCAAAGCGTCCCTCATCGCTGATGATGTCTTCGCGTTCCGTCAGAAAGTCTGGGCTGGCTTTTTCCTCATGACGGAATGATCCCCAGGAAGGGCGGGCGGGGCGCAGTATAATCGTGTCGCCTTCGCGGAAGATTTCAAGTTCGTTGACGCCGTCAAAATCCAGATCGCGTGGAAGGCGGATCGCGCGGTTATTGCCATTTTTAAATACAGATACGGTTCGCATGGTCGTCTCCTGCCCTTGTGGGCGTGATGTTATAGGCCAGTGTCGGAGTTAATTATATGCCTGTGCGTGACATATGTATAGGCATATGCATATACCTGTAAGCAGGAGGCGAAAGAAGGGCGTAAAAGTAGCGGACGAGTAACGGTTTTGACCCAATATCCCCGCATCAACGCAAATGATGCACTACTTGGTTGCTGCTACCGCGCCAGATAAGCGCCGGGTCTTTCAGATCCTGCACAAATTTGCCATCGACCAGCACGTTGATGAGATTGACCACCTGCATTTGCGCGGCGTTGAGTTCATCAAGCTTGTAGCCAGTCCACACCCAGATATCTTTCCCCGGGCACTCTGCGCGGATGCGTTGTACCAGTGCCAGGATATCCGGTACGTTTTGCGGATGCAGCGGATCGCCGCCCGACAGCGAGATCCCCTGACGGTGAATGCGCGTGTCGTTCAGATCGGCAATGATCTTATCTTCCACCTCTTTGGTAAACGGCTGGCCGGAATTGAGCCGCCAGGTGCTTTTGTTATAGCAGCCAGGGCATTCGTGCACGCACCCTGACACAAACAGGGTGCAGCGGGTGCCGGGGCCGTTAACGATATCGACGGGGTAGTATTGATGAAAGTTCATGTTTCCTCGTTGCATTTGGCGCTGTAGCGGCGTTGGCCGCTCTCACTTACCCAGGTCACTTACTTATGTAAGCTCCCTGGGATTCGTTCGTTTGCCGCCTTGCTACAACACCAACTGCTTAGAGGAAACTCATGAAATTGGAACTATAGCCAGCGGTTGTAGGCCGGATAAGGTGTTTACACCGCCATCCGGCATTTACGCATTGCAAACGGAGGATTAACCTATCTGCCCGTTGCCTAAATGCTTCACGCGGCGCTTCACTTCTTCCTGCTTACCGGCGTTAAACGGGCGTGCGTCCGGGCTGCCTAAATAACCGCACACGCGGCGGGTGACCGAGACGCGTGCGGCGTCGTGGTTGCCGCATTTCGGGCAGGTAAAACCTTTACTGGTACATTCGAACTCGCCGGTAAAGCCGCACTCGTAGCATTCATCGATCGGCGTGTTGGTGCCGTAATACGGTACATGCTGATAGCTGTAATCCCAGACATCTTCCAGCGCTTTCAGGTTGTGCTGAATGTTCGGGTATTCGCCGTAGCAAATGAAACCCCCGTTCGCCAGCGGCGGATACGGCGCTTCGAAATCGATTTTGTCGTACGGGTTAACCTTCTTCTCCACGTCGAGGTGGAAGCTGTTGGTGTAGTAACCTTTATCGGTTACGCCCGGCACTACGCCGAACTCGGCGGTATCCAGACGGCAGAAGCGGTCACAGAGGTTTTCACTTGGCGTGCTGTACAGACTAAAGCCGTAGCCGGTCTCGTCTTTCCACTGATCCACGGCCTGGCGCAGACGCTCCACAATCGCGATGCCTTTAGCGCGAAGTTGCTCGCTGTCGTACAGGTGTTCGCCGCCGAACAGCGCGTTAATGGTTTCATGGATACCAATGTAGCCCAGAGAGATGGACGCACGACCATTTTTAAAGATTTCAGACACGTCGTCGTCCGCTTTCAGCCGCACGCCGCAGGCGCCTTCCATATACAGGATAGGCGCGACGCGGGCTTTCACGCCTTCAAGGCGGGCGATACGGGTCATCAGCGCCTTCCGCGCCAGCGCCAGACGTTCATCCAGCAGTTTCCAGAATGCGGTTTCGTCGCCTTTTGCTTCCAGCGCGATGCGCGGCAGGTTAAGGCTAATCACGCCCAGGTTGTTACGCCCGTCGTGGATCTGCTCGCCGTTTTCGTTCTCCCACACGCCGAGGAAGCTGCGGCAGCCCATTGGCGTTTTGAACGAACCGGTGACTTTGACCACCTGATCGTAGTTGAGGATGTCCGGATACATGCGCTTACTCGCGCACTCCAGCGCCAGTTGTTTAATGTCGTAGTTCGGATCGCCAAACTTGTGGTTCAAACCATCGCGGATAGCGAAGACCAGTTTCGGGAACACGGCGGTTTTGCGATTTTTACCCAGACCGGCGATACGGTTACGCAAAATAGACGCCTGGATCAGACGCGACTCCCAACTGGTGCCGAGGCCAAAACCAAAGGTCACGAAAGGCGTCTGGCCGTTAGCGGTGTGCAGCGTGTTAACTTCGTATTCCAGCGACTGGAAGGCGTCGTAGCACTCTTTTTCGGTGCGAGAACGCGCATACCCTTCGGCATCCGGGATCTGCCACTCATCGGCGGTTTTGCGGTGCTTGTTGTAGCTTTCGGTGACAAACGGCGCCAGCACTTCGTCGATACGGTTAATGGTGGTGCCGCCATAAATATGGCTGGCGACCTGAGCGATAATCTGCGCGGTAACGGCAGTGGCGGTAGAGATAGATTTTGGCGGTTCGATCTCGGCGTTACCCATCTTAAAGCCCTGGGTCAACATGCCTTTCAGGTCGATCAGCATACAGTTGAACATCGGGAAGAACGGCGAATAGTCGAGATCGTGATAGTGGATATCGCCGCGCTCATGCGCTTGTACTACGTCACGCGGCAACAGGTGCTGGCGGGCATAGTGTTTGGCGACAATCCCGGCCAGCAAATCGCGCTGGGTGGGAATGACTTTACTGTCTTTGTTGGCGTTTTCATTGAGCAACGCGGAGTTAGTTTGCTCTACCAGGCCGCGAATTTCCTGGTTCAGACGACCACGCTTTTCACGCTGAATGTCGCGATCGTGACGGTATTCGATGTAGGCGCGGGCAAGCTGTTTGTACGGGCCGGACATCAGTTGGTTTTCAACCGCAGTTTGGATCTCGTTAATATCCACCTGACTGCGTGCGTTCATTTGGCTGCTAACGACTTCTGCGACGGTGGCACAGTAATCTGCGTCATCGACTCCCGCTGCTTTAGCTGCACGTAGAATGGCTTCCTTAATGCGCTCTGATTTGAATGGCACTTTACAGCCATCTCGTTTCATCACATGCGGTGTCATGATCACTCCATATTTGTAAGAACAGGTTATCCACAGAGGCTGGGGAAGCCATAACAGGTTTATTCATCTCTTTTCCAACGACTTCCCGCAATCCTGACCCAGGTTATCCACAATTCACCTTGTGTCGAGTGAACAGGTGTTGTAGCAATTGTAGTCAATTAATACAACATATTGGGTCGGCGTGCATTTTAAAGTCTATATGTAGTGATTTGCATCAAGGATGTTTGCAATTTTATTGATGTAGAACAAGGTAAAAATCAGAGCGTACAGATGGCGGGCGCTGTAGCGTTTGTAAAAGATAGCAAGAAAAATCTGATTAATTATTCAACAAAAACAGTTAGTAACCTGGAGCAACGCCACAGCCCGTGTCAATAGGTTTGTGGCGTTTATCCGTATAAGGACGTCGCGTTAGCGTTGTAACCACCAGATGGCTTCAAATGGGCGGAGCGTCATCGCCGCTGGCTGGCTGGCGACCTCGCCATAATTGTGCAGTAGCGCCTGCCACTGTCCTTTGATATGCGGCGGATGCCACTCCTGACACTGGTCGCTCAGATTGGCGACGACCAGCAGGGTTTGCCCCTGCCACTGGCGGCGATAACACCATACTGATGGGCTATCCAAGAGGAGATCCTGATAATCGCCCCAGATCAGTACAGGCTGGGTTTTACGTAGCGCAATCAGCTTTTGATAGGTGTAAAACACCGAGTTTTTATCGCGTAATGCCGCCGCGACGTTAACCTCCGTATAGTTATCGCACAGGCTTATCCACGGCTCGCCCTGGGTGAAACCGGCGTTTTTACCGTGGTCCCACTGCATCGGCGTGCGGCTGTTGTCGCGGGATTTACTGGCCAGGATAGCCAGTAGTTCGTCGGGGTCGCGTCCGGCGGCGCGTAGCGCGGCAAACATGTTATGGCTTTCCACGTCGCGATAATCGGTGATGCGGGTAAAGTGTGGGTTGGTCATGCCGATTTCTTCGCCCTGATAGATATAAGGCGTCCCTTGCATACCGTGCAGCGCCATCGCCAACATTTTCGCGGCTGGAACCCGGTATTCACCCTCGTCGCCAAAGCGGGAAACGATGCGCGGCTGATCGTGATTACACCAGAATAACGCGTTCCAGGCGACGTTATGCATCCCCTGTTGCCAGTGGCGGAACAACGCTTTCAGCGCCACATAATCAGGTTTTGCCAGCGTCCACTTTTCGCCATTGGGGTAATCCACCTTCAGATGATGAAAATTGAAGGTCATCGAGAGTTCGTCGCCGCTAAGCGCGGCATATTGCTGGCAGTTTTCCAGCGTGGTAGAGGACATTTCGCCTACCGTCATCAGATTACGCGGCGTAAAAACGTCACGGTTCATTTCGCGTAAAAACGTATGCGCGCGCGGTCCGTCGGTATAAAAGCGGCGTCCGTCGCCCGTCGGATCGTCAGGAAAATCCTGATCTTTGGCGATCAGGTTCACCACGTCCAGACGCAGGCCATCCACGCCGCGATCGGCCCAGAATTCGCAGACCTTTTTCAGCTCGGCGCGCACGGCGGGGTTTTCCCAGTTCAGGTCGGCCTGTTCAGGCGCGAAAAGGTGTAAATAATATTGTTCGCTCTGGCTATGCCAGCGCCAGGCGCTGCCGCCAAATTTGGATTGCCAGTTATTCGGGCAGACATCCGGCGTGCCATCGCGCCAGATATAAAACTGACGGTATGGACTCTCTTTGTTCAGCGCTTCGCGAAACCAGGCGTGCTGGGTAGAAGTATGGTTAAACACCATATCCAGGATGATGCGAATACCGCGTGCTTTCGCCTGCGCGACCAGCTCGTCAAAATCATCCAGCGTGCCGTAGGTCGGGTCGATAGCCGTATAATTTGCGACGTCATAACCGTTATCCACCTGCGGCGAGATATAAAACGGCGTGAGCCAGATGGCATCTACGCCGAGTCGCTGTAGATAGTCAAGGTGCTGCGTGACGCCGCGTAAATCGCCGGTGCCGCTGCCGGTCGTGTCCTGAAAACTTTTCGGGTAGATCTGATAAATAACGCCGTTTTGCCACCAGAGGGGAATAGTCATTGTTGTTTCCTGCAAGTGCGTTGGGACGCAACTGCGCCCCGAAGAAGTATTAGACAATTTGTAATGTGCCCTGACGATGCTTACGCTGATAGATAAAGGTGGTCAGAATCACCGGGATAACGATCGCGATAACCATCGCCATGCCGTACACCTGCCAGTAGCGCGGCGGTATAGACAGGATACCCGGCAGGCCGCCCACGCCGATACCGTTGGCGATGACGCCGTTCAGACCGCAGAGCAGTCCCGCCAGACCAGATCCGATCATCGCGCACAGCATCGGAAAACGATACTTCAGGTTGATACCGTACATCGCCGGTTCGGTTACCCCAAGGTAAGCGGAAATGGCGGCAGGAACGGAGATCTCGCGTTCATTGTGTTTACGGCTGGAGATGATGATGCCCACCACGGCGGAGGCCTGCGCGATATTCGACAGCGCAATCAGCGGCCAGACTGGCGTACCGCCCATGCTCTGGATCATCTGCATATCGATAGCGAGCGTTGTCTGGTGGACGCCGGTAATGACCAGCGGGGCATACAGGAAGCCGAACAGCGCCGCGCCTATCGGGGCGAAACTGCCGGTCATCAGATAACGTACCGCAAAGGCCACGCCGTCGCCGATCATACGACCAAAGGGGCCGATAAAGGTGTGGGCGAGAAAGACGGCCAGTATCAACGAACACACCGGGACGACGACCAGGTAGAGATAATCCGGCACGATGCGTTTCAACCGCGTTTCAATAAACCCAAGCGCCAGCCCTGCCAGTAACGCCGGGATAACCTGCGCCTGGTAGCCCACTTTCTCAATGCTAAATAAGCCGAAGTTCCAGACGTCCGGCGTTTGCTGGCCCAGCAGATACGCATTCATCAACTGCGGCGACACCAGCGTCACGCCGAGCACGATACCAAGAATCGGCGTGCCGCCCACTTTTTTCACCGCCGACCAGCAGATCCCCACCGGCAGATAGAAAAAGATCGCTTCGCCGATCAACCATAAAAAATCATAAAGCGTTTTTAGCGCCGGATGCATCTGCGCCAGCGTTTGGCCGTTGCTCATCGGCACATCGCCGATCACGTTACGAAAGCCTAAGATCAAACCGCCGCTGATCAACGCCGGTAGTAGCGGAAAGAAGATCTCCGCAAAGTGGGAAATTAACTGCTCATGCCACTTCATGTTCTGGCGAGCGGCTTTTTTGGCCTGCTCTTTATCAGCATACGCTTTGCCGGTGGTCTCCAGCAGCGCGTTATAGTAATCGCCAACGTCGGTGCCAATCACCACCTGAAACTGACCAGCGTTGGTGAAACAACCTTTAACCATCGGTAATTGTTCGATCTCTTTTGGCCTGGCGTTCGCGGGCTGGTGGAGCACAAAGCGCAGGCGAGTAATGCAGTGGCTCACCGTGGCTATGTTGTCGCGCCCGCCGACCAGGTTAATCAGCCGGTCGATATCGGCTTGTTTTACTTTGCTCATCGTAAAGCCTCATGGCAGAGGAGATATGTTATGGGTTGGCGCAAGAGTATCTCTTCAACGTTGATTTAAAAATGGGAACGTTCCCGAAACGCAGCGACGATCACAAATTACTCGTGGTATTCCGTTTAATCAGTCACTCAGGCGAGGGTAGAAGGAATGACGATCCGGCGCGGATCGCAGCGGCCATTGATCTGTTCGATCAGCTGCGAAGCCGCCTGCCGTCCGGCTTCAGCATAGCCAGGATCGACAGTGACGATCTCCGGGTGCAGGAATTTTATCAGCGGCGTGTTCCCGACGCTTGCCAGTTGCAGCGTCTCAATACGTTGCTCCTGTAAATACTTGCTGGCGCCCAACGCCAGCGTATCGGTGGCGCAGACTAACGCGGTGGTATCCGGCATGATGACGCTTGCCGTATGCTCATAACCCTGCTTCATGGCAAGACCGGGCAGGGCGGCGACGGGGTGAAGTTTATGTTTTTTGCAAAACGCCAGGTATGCGTCATGCCGACGTTTGCCGGTGGTAATATCGCTATGGGGAACGCCCAGAAAGCTAATGTTGCGGTGTCCCTGCTCATACAGCCGCTGCATAAGGATATGAATCGCGCCCTCGTCGTCGTAACAGACGGAGGCAAAACCTTGCGCATCTCTTGCCAGCAGCACCAGCGAGGCTTTCCAGGGGGCGATCAGCTCTTCTGTGATGCCGGTAAAGCCAAACAGCACCACGCCATCAATGTTACGTCGTCTGAGCATGCCCAGATGTTCCATTACCAGCGTCGGCGAGAACTGGCTTTCCATCATAATAGGGTCGTAGCCCTGTTCGTAAAACGCAGGCAGCATGGTCTGAACCGCGAGGTTTTCAGACAACGAATCAAGGCGAGTGACGATAATAGCGACCACTTTATCACTTTGTCCCCGCATCGCACGGGCGGAGCGGGACGGGGAGAAACCGTGTTGATTCATCACCGCTTCGACACGCTCGCGGGTACGTTCGCTTACGCCGCTTTCATTGTTAAGCACGCGGGAAACGGTTGATTTCCCTACGCCGCTCAGGCGGGCGATGTCTTTGATAGTGAGCCGGTTTTGCATCCTGTTTTCCCGTGGCGTGACGCTGATGGTGATAAAAAGAGTAACTTTACTCAAGCGAAGGGCAATGGGCAAAGTCTGGTTTATCGTTGGTTTAATTACGTAACGGTATGATACCGCCATAATTGCCACAAAACTTATGGATTTATGCGTATAATCCGCGGCGCAAATTATTTACTTACCGGAGGCGACATGGACCCTGAACCCACCCCTCTCCCGCGATGGAGAATTTTCCTTTTCCGGTAAGCCTGCCTCTGCTGTCTTACCGGTGTGTAAGACAGTGACACAATAACGTCCCTGTTTTTATTTAAACATTGCTCATCGGGCAAGGCTTTACCGCGCCTGAAGAATTTTCTGCGCCTGACTTCGGCGCGGAGGGATTACCTATGCTAAAAACCATTACCCGCCAGCTTTTTGCCCGGCTTAATCGTCATTTGCCTTATCGTCTGGTTCACCGCGATCCGCTGCCCGGCGCGCAGACCGCGGTAAATGCGACTATCCCGCCTTCGCTGAGCGAGCGCTGTCTGAAAGTCGCGGCAATGGAGCAGGAGACGCTCTGGCGCGTTTTTGATACGCACCCGGAGGGATTAAACGCTGCCGAGGTGACGCGCGCGCGTGAAAAGCATGGCGAAAACCGCCTTCCGGCACAGAAACCCTCGCCGTGGTGGGTGCATCTGTGGGTATGTTATCGCAATCCTTTCAACATCTTACTCACGATTCTTGGCGGCATTTCTTATGCCACGGAGGATCTGTTTGCCGCAGGCGTTATCGCCCTGATGGTCGGTATCTCAACGCTGCTGAATTTTGTGCAGGAAGCGCGCTCGACAAAAGCGGCGGACGCGCTAAAAGCGATGGTGAGCAATACCGCTACCGTACTGCGGGTTATTAATGAAAATGGCGAAAACGCCTGGCTGGAATTACCCATCGATCAACTGGTGCCCGGCGATATTATTAAGCTGGCGGCGGGGGATATGATCCCGGCGGATTTACGGATTATCCAGGCGCGCGATCTGTTTGTCGCCCAGGCGTCGCTGACCGGCGAATCTCTGCCAGTCGAGAAAGTCGCCGCGACGCGTGAGCCCCGGCAAAATAACCCGCTTGAGTGCGACACGCTGTGCTTTATGGGGACGAACGTCGTGAGCGGAACGGCGCAGGCCGTGGTGATGGCGACCGGCGCCGACACCTGGTTTGGTCAATTGGCGGGGCGCGTGTCGGAACAAGATAACGAGCAGAACGCTTTCCAGAAAGGAATTAGCCGCGTCAGTATGTTGCTGATCCGCTTTATGCTGGTCATGGCGCCGGTAGTACTGATTATTAATGGTTACACGAAAGGTGACTGGTGGGAAGCGGCGCTATTTGCGCTCTCGGTCGCGGTAGGGCTCACCCCGGAAATGTTGCCGATGATCGTCACCTCCACCCTCGCGCGCGGGGCGGTGAAGCTCTCGAAACAGAAAGTTATCGTGAAGCACCTTGATGCGATTCAGAACTTCGGCGCGATGGATATTCTGTGCACCGATAAAACCGGCACTCTGACGCAGGATAAAATTGTGCTGGAGAATCACACGGATATTTCTGGTAAGCCCAGCGAGCATGTACTGCATTGCGCCTGGCTGAACAGCCATTATCAGACCGGTCTAAAAAATTTACTGGATACGGCAGTCCTGGAGGGAGTAGACGAAACCGCCGCGCGTCAGCTCTCCGGACGCTGGCAGAAAATCGATGAGATTCCGTTTGATTTTGAGCGTCGCCGGATGTCGGTGGTGGTGGCCGAAGATTCGAGCGTGCATCAACTGGTCTGCAAAGGCGCGTTACAGGAGATCCTGAACGTGTGTACTCAGGTGCGCCACAACGGCGATATTGTGCCGCTGGACGACAATATGCTGCGCCGGGTGAAACGCGTTACCGACACGCTGAACCGTCAGGGGCTACGCGTGGTCGCCGTCGCGACCAAATACCTGCCTGCGCGTGAGGGCGATTACCAGCGTATCGATGAATCTGACCTGATCCTGGAAGGGTATATCGCTTTTCTCGATCCGCCGAAAGAGACCACCGCGCCGGCGCTGAAAGCGCTGAAGGCGAGCGGAATTACGGTGAAAATTCTCACCGGCGACAGCGAGCTGGTAGCGGCGAAAGTTTGCCATGAGGTTGGGCTGGATGCGGGCGATGTCGTTATTGGCAGTGATATTGAAGGGTTAAACGACGACGCGCTGGCGGCGCTGGCCGCCCGTACGACGTTGTTTGCGCGTCTGACGCCGATGCATAAAGAGCGCATCGTCACTTTGCTCAAACGCGAGGGGCATGTGGTCGGTTTTATGGGCGACGGGATTAACGATGCTCCGGCGTTGCGGGCGGCGGATATTGGTATCTCGGTAGATGGCGCGGTGGACATCGCCCGTGAAGCGGCCGATATTATCCTGCTGGAAAAGAGCCTGATGGTGCTGGAAGAAGGCGTCATTGAAGGTCGTCGTACTTTTTCTAATATGTTGAAATATATCAAGATGACGGCCAGCTCAAATTTCGGTAACGTGTTTAGCGTACTGGTGGCGAGCGCCTTTTTGCCGTTCTTGCCAATGCTGCCGCTGCACTTGCTGATTCAAAACCTGCTGTACGATGTATCCCAGGTGGCGATTCCGTTTGATAATGTCGATGAAGAACAAATTCAAAAGCCGCAGCGCTGGAATCCGGCGGATTTGGGGCGCTTTATGGTCTTTTTCGGTCCGATCAGCTCGATTTTCGACATTTTGACCTTTTGTCTGATGTGGTGGGTATTTCATGCGAATACGCCAGAAACGCAAACTTTGTTCCAGTCCGGCTGGTTTGTGGTGGGATTACTGTCGCAAACGCTGATTGTGCATATGATCCGTACCCGTCGTCTGCCGTTTATTCAAAGTCGCGCCGCCTGGCCGCTGATGGCGATGACATTGTTGGTGATGGTGGTGGGAGTTTCGTTGCCGTTTTCGCCGCTGGCGTCTTACCTGCAGTTGCAGGCGCTGCCGTTAAGCTATTTCCCGTGGCTGATTGCCATTCTGGCGGGCTATATGACGTTAACCCAGTTGGTGAAAGGGTTTTACAGCCGACGTTATGGCTGGCAGTAAACACTTTCGTCGGGGATTCGCCAGCGTGCTTAATCCCCGATATCGCTAACCAGGTCAGATGCCCGTAAAGCTCGACAAGTTTTACGCGATCGGCTTTATCTTTAAATTTCTGGGCTTATTCAAGCAACTGTAGAATGCTATATGCAGGCATAAAAAAGAGGAATGTCCAGCTAAGTTTGTAAAATACATTCTCTGCCCCCGAGCCAGAACGAGAGGAGGAGATGTCCCACCGCCGGATATGTTTTGCGGATATGCGACGAAAGCGGCGAATATAGCTAATGCAATAAACTAAGTAAGGAGGAATCGCTAAGGCGGCAGTGGGTTTAGGAAACATAAGGGTAAGCAATATGGCTGCGACAATGAAGCATAAAAAGACTATCTTCGCGGTAGATTCTATCTGTTTTAATTCCTGGCGTATGCTTTCAGCATGTTTCTCCTGCCAGCGACGGAGCGTGCTGTTGCTAAATCCATATTCTTCGCACAACGCCTTATTCGGTACGCCGTTTTTCGACTGTTGCAGAAAATCGGCTATTTGTTCCTCGGTAAAACGCGATCTTACCATTGCCGCCTCTCCATGGCTGTTGGTGCCCCGAACCGGGCAAACTTGCGCCGCCCGGCGGGGATGACGTCCGGCGCTTAGCGACGAACAGCGATCGCTTCAATCTCAATTTTCACGTCTTTCGGCAGACGGGCAACTTCCACGCAGGAACGCGCCGGGAAGGTGGCGTTGTGCTCGGTGAAGAAGGCTTCGTAGGTGGCGTTGACGGTCGCGAAATCGTTCAGGTCTTTCACGAATACGGTCGTTTTCACAATGTCGCCTACTTTCAGGCCAGCGGCTTCCACGATAGCTTTAACGTTTTCCAGCGACTGACGTGCCTGAGCGGATACGTCTTCCGCTACGGCACCGGTTTTCGGATCGACCGGGATCTGACCGGAAGTGATTACCATGCTACCCAGGTCAACGCCCTGTACGTATGGGCCGATTGCTGCTGGTGCATTTTCCGTCGCAATAGTTTTGCTCATGATTTCTCCTGAATTACAGCGGTAATAGAATGTCCCCGCTCATTATAGGGAGCCGGGATCTCATAACCAACCCAAATTAGTTGGCCAGCACCACATAATGCGAAAACTCTTTTTCACAGTATTTGCATTTGAGGGCGATATCATTGGCGCGTTTTTTCACTGCAAAGCTGGAGGATACCGGTTCCGCGTGGCTGATGCAGTTGCTGTTCGGGCAAACCAGCACATTATTAATACGCTCTGGCAGGCTGGGGCGTGATTTCCCGACTACGTCGTAGTTGTCGATGCGGTTAACGGTGGCCTGCGGCGCGTACAGAGCAAGTTGGTTAACCTGCTCATCGGTGAGGAAGGTGTTTTCTATTTTGATTAAGTCTTTACGCCCCATCTCGCCAGACGGGAGATTCAGACCGATAGTGATTCGCTGATCGGTCTCGGTCAATTTAAACAGACTCAGCAGTTTAAAGCCTACCTGCGCAGGGATATGGTCAATCACGGTGCCGCATTTAATGGCTTCAACCTGCAGTTTGTTATCGTGTGTCATCGCTTTTCTCCCTTACAGACTCAGTTCGCTATTCAGTACCAATGCCAGTAACGCCTGGCGAGCGAAAATACCGTTGCCCGCCTGTTGGAAGTACCAGGCGTGTGGCGTTTTATCCACATCCGTGGTGATTTCATCAATGCGCGGCAGCGGGTGCAGTACTTTCATATTTTCACGCGCGCCGTTCAGGTCGCTGGCGCGCAGAACAAACTGCGCCTTCACATTGGCGTACTCCGACGGGTCGAGACGCTCTTTCTGTACGCGAGTCATATAGAGGATGTCGACGTCGGCCATGACCTCTTCAATAGAACCATGCAGGCTCCAGGCCATCCCTTTTTCATCCAGCATATCCAGAATGTACTGCGGCATCGCCAGCGCGTCCGGCGCGATAAAATAAAAACGGTTGCCGCTAAATTTCGCCAGCGCCTGGGTTAGCGAATGCACGGTGCGGCCATATTTCAGATCGCCGACCATCGCGATATGCAGGTTATCCAGACGGCCCTGCGTTTCCTGGATGGTGAACAGATCCAACAGGGTCTGCGTCGGATGCTGGTTCGAACCGTCGCCCGCATTGAGCACCGGCACCTGACCGGAAAACTCCGTCGCCAGACGTGCCGCGCCTTCTTGCGGATGGCGCATCACAATCGCGTCCACGTAAGTGCTAATCACTGAGATCGTGTCGGCTAACGTTTCTCCTTTTTTCCCCAGCGACGTGTTGGCGCTGTCGGAGAAGCCCACTACGCTGGCGCCCAGGCGATGCATTGAGGTTTCAAACGACAGGCGGGTACGCGTGGAGGCTTCGAAAAAGCAGCTGGCGATCACTTTATGTTTCAATAGCTCCGGCTGCGGGTTGGCTTTTAATTTCGCCGCCGTGGCCAGTACCAGATTAAGATCGTCGCGGCTGAGGTCGTTTATGGAAATGATATGTTTTTGATATAGCGGGTTAGCCATGTTTATCTCCTGACGCCTGGGCAAAAAAAAGCCCCTCAATTGAGGGGCTTGGTATTGGTTTTCAACGGAAAGAAAAACGGCAGGCCTGCGTCCTTTTTCAGACGCGGTAAGACAGAATGTCGTACACACTGAACCATGCTTCCTCCCGGCAAATTGTCCGCGATTATACTCAGCTCTGTTTGGGGATCAAGCGAATTAATGCATGATTTACTCATCGCAAACGGTTCTTATGAATTTAAATTCATTTTAAGCAAATAATTAATTTGTTTGTGTACCAGCGCCGTACGCTGAACGACCCGTGGTGCGACCCAGACAATACTGCTACCGGCAACGACGCCGAGAATTTCCGGCAATGCGTGGTAATCCAGAATTCTTGCGACGGCGCGACCATAACCTGCTGCCGTATGGATAAGGATAAATTCGCTATTATGTTCAACGCTGACGACCATTTCGGCTATTGAACGTCCGGCATCCGGCGAAGGACGCCGCTGGGGATTTACGGAATAAATCTTTTGTCCCTTCGTATTTCTGATTTTTATTGCGCCCAGCAGCTTGAGCAGGCGCGAAACCGTAGACTGGCTGATACCTTCAAATCCCTCATTTTGTAAATCGCGGCGAATCTCCTCCTGGGACAGGTAACTTTTTTCACTAATCAGGCGCTGACAAACCGCCAGTTGCTGTTGTTCTTTGGCGGAGTAATCATCGTATTCCTTCATAAATGCACCTTATCTTTATTATTAATATCAACGGACTGGCGAAATTCATCACATTTGTCACATCGATTGCGGATCAATCGGGCGGTTTTGCAGGAAAATGAGAAGCCGATCAAAAAAGGTGACGGCGTGCCTGATGGCGCTGTGCTTATCAGTCCTGTCGGATAAGACGCGTCGCCATCTGGCTCGTTACATCATCGCTCCGATGCTCAGTACCGCCATGTTCAGCAATGTCAGGATCAGCAACAGCGGCGCGACCCATTTCAGATAGCGGACATAGGGAACCCGCGCGATTGCCAGACCGCCCATGACCACGGCGGAGGTGGGAGTAACCAGGTTCACAATCCCGGAGGCCGACTGGTAGGCGGTTACGACCAAATCCCGCTGTACGTGGGCAAAATCCGCTAACGGCGCCATAATGGGCATCGTCAATACGGCAAGACCGGAAGAGGAGGGCACCAGGAAGGAGAGCAATACTTCCAGCCAGTAGGTTACGTTTATGAAAATGGTGGTAGATAGACCGGAAACCAGACTTTCCGCGCTGTGCAAAATGGTGTGGGTAATCATACCGTTATCCATGACCACCACAATGCCGCGCGCGATACCAATAATTAGCGCCACGCCGAGCAAATCCCGCGCGCCGTCGATAAAGGTACTGGTGAACGCTTCCTCACCCATCCGCGTTATCACGCCAACGATAATCGCCGCCGCCAGAAAGACGCCGGAGATTTCCGCCATCCACCAGCCGAGAACCGCCACGCCGTAAATCATCACCGCGAAAGAGGCGGCGAAGATCAGCAGCACCCATTTCCGGGTAGCCGTAAACTCCAGCAGTGTATTGGCGCGATTGCCGAGGAAATGGGCGCGATTTTCCTCCATTTTATCCGCCACGATAGAAAGCTCAGGATGGGCGCGGACTTTGCGCGCATAGCGCATTACCCAAAACACGCACAGTACGTAGCCGACAATTAACAGCAGTACGCGCATCAGCATGCCCTGCGTAAAAGGGATGCCGGCGGCGTTGGCGGCAATGACCGTGGCGAAAGGATTAATGGTCGAACCGAGCGTGCCTATCCCCGCGCCGAGCAGTACGGTTGCCGCCGCCACTAACGGATCGAAGCGGGCCGCCATCATGACCGGCACCAGCAGCGTGTAGAAGGGCAACGACTCCTCCGCCATGCCATAGATAGTGCCGCCTGCGGCGAACAGCGCCATCAGAATGGGGATCATCCACTCATCTTTGCCGTTGAGTTTGATAGTTACCCGTTCAATACCGGCATCAATCGCCCCCGTTTTATTCACCACCCCCAGAAAGCCGCCGATAATCAAGACAAACAGCGCGACGTCAATGGCGCCGGCGGTGTAGGTTTCGTGGTTATAGAGGCCGTCAATCGGCGCCAGTAAAACAGCGGTAATCCCTTGCGGATGCGCGTCCACGGGGGCATACGTTCCCGCCACCGGCACCTCTTTTCCCAGCGTGGCGTTCATCGCCATTTGGTATTTTCCCGCCGGCACAATCCAGGTCATCACCGCGACCAGGGCAATAAGAATAAACAGGATGGTATAAGCGGTGGGAAATTTAAATTTACCCATGATGTTCTCTCCTGATATCACGGATATGCGCCGCAAGGGCGCATATCCTGTGGGATTAGTCGCCGAGCGTCGCCACCATGACCGCTTTGATGGTGTGCATCCGGTTTTCCGCTTCATCGAAGACTATCGAGCCTGCGGACTCGAACACCTCTTCCGTGACCTCCAGTCCTTTCAGGCCGTAAGCCATTTCGATTTCGCGTCCCACTTTGGTGTGCTCGTTATGGAAGGCGGGCAGGCAGTGCATAAACTTCACATCAGGATTACCGGTAGCGTTTACCACCTGCTGGTTGACCTGATATGGCGTCATCAGACTGACGCGCTCCGCCCAGGCTTCTTTGGGTTCTCCCATCGAGACCCAGACGTCGGTATAGAGGAAATCCACGCCGTGAACGCCGTCTTCAACGCTCTCCGTTAAGGTGATACGAGCGCCGGTAACGCTGGCGATTTCCCGGCACTGCGCGACCAGCGCGGCATCAGGCCAGAAGGACTTTGGCGCTATCAGGCGGATATCCATGCCCATCTTCGCCGCGCCCACCATCAGCGAGTTGCCCATGTTGTTGCGCGCGTCGCCCAGGTAGGCGAAGCTCAGTTCCGGCAGCGTTTTACCCGGCGCGTGTTCCAGCATGGTCATCAGATCGGCCAGGATCTGTGTGGGGTGAAATTCATCGGTCAGGCCGTTCCAGACGGGAACGCCCGCGTATTCCCCCAGCTCTTCCACAATGTGTTGACCAAAACCGCGATATTCGATGCCGTCATACATCCGCCCCAGGACGCGAGCGGTATCTTTCATGGACTCTTTATGGCCGATCTGCGAGCCGCTTGGGCCGAGATAAGTCACCTGCGCGCCCTGGTCGAAAGCGGCGACTTCAAACGCGCATCGTGTGCGGGTAGAGGTTTTTTCAAAAATCAGCGCGATGTTTTTGCCGATCAGTGTTTGCTTTTCGCATCCGGCTTTTTTTGCGGCTTTCAGCTCAATAGCCAGATCGATGAGGTGTTGGATTTCCGCCGGGGTGTAGTCAAGCAGCTTCAAAAAGTTACGATTTTTCAGTGAAATAACCATTACAATATCCTTGTTAAAATGAATTGCCTGATGGCGCTGCGCTTATCCGGCCCACGGTTATGCGCGCTCTGTAGGCCGAATAAGGCGGAAGCCGCCATCCGGTAAAAAGCCTTATGCGTCAACGTCGGCGGTTTCACACCGAATCAAAGTGCCTTTCTCGCCCGCGAGAATGGCTTGCCCATCCGCCAGCGAGCCGATTCCGGCAATGCCGCGGCAATGGCTGACAAACTCAGCGCAGGCGGTCACTTTCGGGCCCATCGAACCGGCGTCGAACTGCATTTCACGAAGCAGCTCCGGCGTAACCTGCGCCAGCGGGCGTTGGGTGGGTTTGCCCCAGTCGAGATACACCGCGTCGGCATCGGTCAGAATGAGCAGCGCGTCGGCGTGAATTTGGCTGGCAAGCAGGGCGGCGGACAGATCTTTGTCGATCACCGCCTCGATACCGTGGTAGCCATCGGCTTTTTCCACGACCGGCACGCCGCCGCCGCCGTTACAGATAACCAGGTGATCGCGGCTAATCAGCGCGCGGATGGCATCGTTTTCCACAATGCGTTTCGGCTGCGGGGAGGGCACAACGCGGCGGAAGGCGTTACCGTCGGCTTTGAATACCCAGCCCTTTTCTGCCTGTAACGCACGGGCCTGCGCTTCGTCGTAAATCGGTCCGATATATTTGGTTGGATTGAGGAATGCCGGGTCGTTGGCATCGACTTCGACCTGGGTGAGCAGGACGCTGATTTCACGCTCCGGCAGATGATTCTTCAGCGCCTGTTGCAGCATGTAGCCAATCATGCCCTGGCTTTCCGCACCGAGAATATCGAGCGGGTAGGGCGTAACGTTAGCGTAGGCGCTATTTTGTAGCGCCAGCAGCCCTACCTGTGGGCCGTTGCCATGCACTAACACCACGCGCCATTGCCGGGTAAGCTGGGCGATGGTTCTGGCCGCCAGTTCGATATTTTTACGCTGAATATCAGCCTCCAGCGGTTCGCCGCGTTTGAGCAGCGCATTGCCGCCCAGCGCGACGACCAGTGTGCGTTTGTTTTCCATAACGTCTCCTTTAAATACCATCGCGTTCCAGTGGACAGCTCATGCAGCGTGCGCCCCCGCGCCCGCGACCCAGTTCATCGCCGGGAATGGGAAGGACGGTAATGCCGGCTTTGTCGTATTTTTCGTTGGTCCAGATGTTGCGCTCATAGCCCACCACCACGCCTGGACGCAGGGTGAGCACGTTATTGGCGTCATTCCACTGTTCGCGCTCAGCTTCAAATGCGTCGCCGCCAGTGGTGATTAAGCGCACCTGATCGATGCCAAGCGCTGTTTCAAGAGCATGAACCAGCGTGCTCTCCTGGGTTCGTTTCAGACCGCCGCGTCCGTCTGGCGTCAGCGTCCAGCACTGAACGTCCGGGCGAACGACTTCCGGATAGACGGAGAAGGTGTCGATATCAATGTGGGTCATGACGGTGTCAAGGTGCATACAGGAGCGATGTTTTGGCAGTTCAACGGCAATGACGCGTTCCGCCTGACGATGTTTAAACAATGCCTGCGCCAGGAACTCGACGCCCTGCGGCGTAGTACGTTCAGACATACCGATCAACACCGCGCCGCGGCCAATCACCAGCACATCGCCGCCCTCTAAAGTGGCGTGGTCGTAATTAATGTCCTCGTCGCCGAAATATTTAATGAAATCACCGCCTGCGAATTGAGGATGCCAGCGATAAATAGCACGTAAATTATTCGTTTCACGTTGGCGTGCAGGTTTCGCCATGGGGTTAATTGAGACGCCGTTATATATCCAGCAGGACGTGTCACGGGTAAATAGGTGATTCGGTAATGGCTTCATAATAAAGTCATTAATATCGTGAGTATCGACCACCATATTTTTTATGGAGGCGGGGATTTCGCCGTAAGTTAAACCGCCGCTTAAATGGCGAGCCAGTTCACGGTGCGGCATATCCGCCAGCCAGGCGCGAATATCTGCGGCAAAGGTGGGCCCAAGGCGATAATCGGAAATTTGCGTGTCCAGTAGCCAGGCTTTAGCGTCAGCCACATCCAGCGTTTGGGTGAGCAGGTCGGTTAACAGCAACACTTCTATCCCTTGCTGGCGCAGCGTGTTGGCAAAAATGTCATGCTCTTCGCCAGCGCGCTCTACGGATAATACATCGTCAAAAAGTAATTCCTGACAATTTGAAGGGGTAAGTCTTTTTAGGCTGAGATTGGGCCGATGCAACATTACGCTGCGTAATTGACCGATTTCAGAACCGACAAAATGCTTTTCCATCATTATACCTTTTACATAATTTCAAGAATAAAGAAGGAGTGGCTGCAAATATTTAGCGTGCTTGCAGTCGCGGCGTTTCAGTTAAATTCGGGAGCAATGATTGAATTTTATTTGGGTTGTTAATGTGATGAGATTCACATCAATCAAGGAGTGCTATTTTTCTTACTTAATATATGAGCCGGGTCAGAGAAATTCAAAAAACAATAAGGCATTAAATGAATTACTACGCAGCTATATGGTTTGTTATTTTTTTATTGTTAATTATTTGTTTGTTGTATTGAATGATATTTAAAAATTAACTTATTGAAAATAAAGTGATTATTTTTAAGGGTTGCATAACTATGCGTGAGGGGGATTTTATTATCGGGGATATTTAAATAATTTAAAAATAACTATGGATAGAGAAGTCATTTATGCAGGGAGAGCGAATTGTGATCGCTAAAACGTTTTTATGTTAACGCCTTTAATATCAAAGCGTTGTTAGTGATGGCAATTTGGCGCCGCTGGGGTTTATGCATAGGTACTGCATAAAGTTGGGCGAACTATTAACAATATATAAACACCGCTGGCGATAAACATGCGCTGGCGCAAAATCGATGAGAGTAAGGGTAGTATGGCAGCCATTTTTCTCGTATAAAGAGAAATATAAAACGCTGTTTTAACTAAGGGGATGCGATGATTGTTGGCAATATTGAACATCTGGAGGCCTGGCTGCCGACGGCGTTACGGCAGGCGATTGAGCACGTCAATGCGCATGTCACGGCAACGACCGCGCCAGGTAAGTATGACATTGACGGCGACAGGTTGTTTTATATGATTTCTGAAAATATGACGGAGCCGGGCGAATCGCGCAGCGCAGAGTATCACGCCCGTTATCTTGATATTCAGATTGTGCTACAAGGTCAGGAAGGGATGGCATTCAGTACCCGGCCTGCGGGAACGCCGCACACGGACTGGCTGGCGGATAAAGACATTGCATTTTTACCGACGAGCGTCGACGAGAAAACCGTCGTCCTGAACGAAGGCGACTTTGTGGTGTTTTATCCCGGCGAAGTGCATAAGCCCCTGTGCGCGGTGGGAGAACCGGCGCGGGTACGTAAAGCGGTTGTGAAAATGCTGATGGCGTAATATTTTGTGCCGGATGGCGGCGCCTGCACGTTGCGATCTTGTAGGCCAACCGCCATCCGGCATCATCACGACATTATTTAGACAGCGTCGCTACCATTACTGCTTTGATGGTATGCATGCGGTTTTCCGCTTCATCAAAGACAATGCTGGCCGCAGACTCAAAAACCTCGTCGGTCACCTCCATCCCGCCATGTAAACCGTACTCTTCGGCCATTTTTTTGCCGAGCGTGGTTTCGTCATCATGGAACGCAGGCAGACAATGCAGGAACTTAACCTGCGGATTGCCGGTTAAGGCCATCATCTGGCTGTTGACCTGATAATCACGCAGCAGGGCAATACGCTCCGCCCATTTCTCTTTGGGTTCGCCCATAGAGACCCAAACATCGGTATAGATAAAATCCGCGCCTTTTACGCCCGAGGCGATATCTTCGGTCAGGGTGATGGCGCCACCGTTCTTTTTCGCCATGGCGCTGCACTCCGCCACTAACGCGGCTTGCGGCCAGCAGGCTTTTGGCGCGACCAGACGGAGATCCAATCCTGTTAACGCGGCGGCTTCCAGCATGGAGTTACCCATGTTATTACGCGCGTCTCCGGCATAGACCAACGTCATCTCGTTAAAGGCTTTACCCGGCAGATGTTCCTGCATGGTGAGCAAATCCGCCAGTAATTGCGTTGGGTGATACTCATCGGTTAAACCGTTCCATACCGGCACACCGGAATATTCAGCCAGCGTTTCGACGATCTCCTGGCCATATCCTCGATACTGAATACCGTCAAACATTCGGCCCAGGACGCGGGCAGTATCTTTGATGGACTCTTTATGGCCGATCTGGCTCCCGCTGGAACCCAGGTACGTCACGCGCGCCCCCTGATCGTATGCGGCAACTTCGAAAGAGCATCGTGTCCGGGTCGAGTCTTTTTCGAAGATGAGCGCAATATTCTTACCCACCAGCTTTTGTTCTTCTTTACCGTTTTTCTTATCGGCTTTCAGTTTGGCGGCAAGCTGCAACAGAGCAGTGAGTTCGCTGGCGGTGAAATCAAGTAACTTTAAAAAAGGTTTTTGGTAAAACGTAGACATACTTCCCTCACATGGCTTAGGCCTCTCATTGAATTAAAATTCACTTTATATGGATGATTATTCATTTGCAACCCTGTTTGATAAAACTTTTCTCGATAAGGTGGAGGCAACGTCGGCGGTATGTGACAATAAGAGTATCGGCAGGACATCTATGAGGAACGAGCTATGGCAAACCCGGAATTACTGGAAGAGCAGCGTGAAGAAACGCGGTTAATTATTGAAGAGTTACTTGAGGATGGCAGCGATCCGGATGCGCTGTACACTATCGAGCATCACCTTTCCGCTGACGATTTCGAAACGTTGGAAAAAGCCGCGGTAGAAGCCTTTAAACTCGGCTATGAAGTGACGGAGCCGGAAGAGCTGGAAGTGGAAGAGGGCGATACGGTTATTTGTTGCGACATCCTCAGCGAGTGCGCGTTGAACGCCGAACTCATCGACGCTCAGGTTGAGCAACTGATGAACCTGGCGGAAAAATATGATGTCGAATACGACGGCTGGGGAACCTATTTTGAAGACCCTAATGGCGAAGAGGGTGATGACGACGATTATGTCGATGAAGATGACGACGGCGTGCGTCACTAAAGCTGCATAGTATGACGGTACGGCAGCGTCTGCTGTCGTATTTTTTTAACAGGTTACGTATGAATTACCCGCAAATACTCTCTCCGGT
The DNA here is from genome assembly GCF_051702785.1 of Salmonella sp. NW722. Taxonomy (NCBI): domain Bacteria; kingdom Pseudomonadati; phylum Pseudomonadota; class Gammaproteobacteria; order Enterobacterales; family Enterobacteriaceae; genus Salmonella; species Salmonella sp. NW722. Next base: position 428,669 of record NZ_JAMMIN010000003.1, on the reverse strand, counting down.
GCTTAATTTCCTGCATTGCCCGACGCCGCAGGCGTGGATTGTCCAGGCCCGCGATCCGCAAAATCTTTCTCTTCTGCTTACCGATCACCTGATCTGCGAACTGAAGGCTGCGCAAACCGCGTTGCTGTTGGTGCGTAAATATGCCGCCGATAAATCGGGCGCCGACGCGCTGCTCTCCTGGCTGCAACCTTACGAGGCGTTCGCGTTTCGTCAGGGGCCGGAGCCGGATTTTGTTGCCCTGCATAAACAGATTAGCAAAAGCGCCATGCCGCAAACTGATGACCCCTGGGGACGTCAGCTTATCGACCGTATGGTGTTATTGATTAAAGAGGAGTTGCACCATTTTTGGCAGGTACGCGAGGTCATGCAGGCCAGAAACATTCCTTATGTGAAAATCACCGCCAGCCGCTACGCGAAAGGAATGTTGAAAGCGGTACGCACGCACGAACCGCTCACCTTAATTGATAAGCTGATTTGCGGGGCGTATATCGAAGCCCGCTCCTGCGAACGTTTTGCCGCTCTGGCGCCCTGGCTGGATGAGGATTTACAGACGTTTTATCTCTCGCTTCTGCGCTCCGAAGCGCGGCATTATCAGGATTACCTGGCGCTGGCGCAGCAGATTTCCGCCGAGGACATTTCTGCGCGCGTGCGCTATTTTGGCGAGGTGGAAGCTGACCTTATCTTGTCGCCAGACCGCGAGTTTCGTTTTCATAGCGGCGTGCCAGCCGCCGGATAACGGGTAAAATTAAAGATTAGCGTTTTTATCTTTTACGCTGTCGCCACCTGCGTGGTCATCCGCCCGGCATCAAACTGCTGGCGAGCAGGAAAAGTCATTTTCATGATATTCTGTCCTGAGTAAAGCCTGCCCTGCGGCAGGCAAAAAGAACTCACTCAGTGTTATATTCCCGAAAGGTGACCGTGAACAATGCCATTTTTGCATCATCACTACGGGTTTTTGTGTTGAAATAGTTACTGTTTCACGCCTTTTGACGCTTCAGAGCAGGTCTTGCCAACAAAGGTTTGTTTAATTTTGTTGATGGAGGTTGTTTTATTACCTCCTGCATCGACATCCGATTTCATGGTCATCGCAAATTCTGTATCGCTTATTTTCGTCGTTTCTACAATAGAGTGCGATTTGACATCAGGATTATTACAGACAGTCTCATTGATCAGTTTGGTATCCGTACTTTCTACAAATGTTGTCGTGCAACCGCCTGCACTGGTAGAAAAACCCTTCACCATTTTTTTAGAATCTTCAGACATTTTAGGGGTATAACACATAAGCGTCGCTATGCCCGAATTTTTTTCATCCATTAATACTTCTTTTGTATCTGGATTGATGGTGCGCATTTCTATATTTTCCATTTTCCATTCGCCGGGCTGTATATCTAATGCATATACATTAGAGATACTAATAAACATAGCGGGGAAAACAATTGCTGATAATAGGCGTTTCATTTATAACTTCCTTGAATAATAAGTGATTCCCGGATAACAGGATGTTTCCGGGATTACTTATATCAGCAAAAATAATACCTGGCGAGGATAAATAAACGCCTGGTTTTCAGAGTTCCTTTAACATCCTCACTTCGCAATCGACATGTCCGGTGCAGCCGAGCGGTTCGCTAATATGTTCAAATCCTAAACGTTCGTATAGCGCAATCGCCTCGCGTAAAAAAGCCGTTGTTTCCAGATAGCAGCGTTTAAAACCCTGTTCACGGGCATGATCCAGCGCCATCAGCGCCAGCTTTTTCGCCAGCCCCTGGCCACGAATCACCGGTAAAAAATACATTTTTTGCAGTTCACAAATGTCTGGTTCGCTACAGGATAACGGCGCCACGCCGCCGCCGCCCACCACACAACCGTTTTGCTCTACCACCCAGTAGGCCGCGCTCGGTTGGCTATAAACCTGATACAGTTCATCCAGATTGGGGTCGGCAACGGTATAACCTTTATCGGCGGTAAGTCCGTATTCCGCTGAAACCTGACGGATGACACGGGCAATAGCGGCATTGTCGGCGGTAGTGATTCGGCGCACCGTGAGCGTTGGCGAGGCGACATTATTCATAATATGGCTCAATTTTTAAAATTTATTTATAGATTACTTTAATACCACCGTCTTGAGTTACGCGCAAGGAGATCCTGAATCAGACAAAATAAAAGGCGGAAAAATTAAACAAAAATAGTATCGTAGTCAAATCAGTAACAATTTACTGGTTTTTATTATTAATTCTAATAGATTGTAATTCAGGGATATGATTCATGAATAACGTTATCAGTAGTAAAGATAACCATAATCACACGTTGGTGTTTACAGGCAAGGGCGGAAAGTATTTTGTTATTTGCCTTGTGAATTTCTTGTTGACGTGTATCACGTTGGGAATCTATGCGCCGTGGGCGATGGTGAAATGTCGACGTTATATTTATACTAATATGACGCTAAACAATCAGCCTTTTGCTTACAAAGCCACGGGCGGCGCATTATTTATTAGTGTGTTGTTAGTTTTTATTATTTATATTGTTAGCCTCTCTCTTATTGAACACGGTCATCCCGGTCTCGGTTTTACGCTATTCGGCTTATTAATTGCGATTATTCCTTTTATGGCGGTGAAAGGATTACAGTATCAGGCGATGATGACTTCGCTTAATGGCGTACATTTTGGATTCCAGTGTTCCATGCGGCGCGCCTGGTGGTACATGTTCGCTCTCCCGGTACTCCTGATGGTGGCGCTTTATATTGTTCTTTATATTATCTCACTGGTAACCATCGCCGTCGGCGGTTTAGTGTTCAATATCGTTTTTCTCGGTTTGCTGGCTATTATTGGGATAGGGGTCATTAACGGTATTACCTACAGCAAATGGATGACCTTGTTTGGCAATGGCGCAAACTTTGGCATTCATCGTTTCTCGATTCAGGTTAATGTTAAAACGTGCATCAGAGGGTGCGTGTTGGCAATGTTGACCCTTTTCCCTTTTGCTGTCGTGATTGGTTATCTAATCGCGCCGGTGTTCACCGACATGATTCTTTTGAGTATGATGGGGAATGCGCAGGCAGGAGGGGCGCTTATTCTGCAATATTATGGCCAGATAATGGCATGTTATTTCCTCTATTTTCTCGCGATTATTGTGGTAACCAGTTACTTATATGTGGCGTTACGCAACCTGTTTTTAAACAATTTGTCACTGGCGAACGATTCGATTCGTTTTCATTCCTCTGTCACTGCACACGGTATGCTGTGGCGGTTACTGGTGGTGTTTGTGATTTCCGGCGTGACCTTAGGGCTGGCTTATCCGTGGTTGAAAATTTGGCTGGTGAGCTGGCTGGCGCAGAATACACAGGTCCAGGGCGATCTGGATTCGCTTGAGTTAACCAATGATGAGAAGCCGCTGGAAAACAGCCCGCTAATGTGGATTTCTCGTGGCATCATGCCTTACTTCCCGTTTATCTGATGTAAAAAGGCCGACGTTTACGTCGGCCCATAATTCATGTTGTCGGATGGCGGCGTGAATGCCTTATCCGGCCTACCGATCGCGCCATGTCAATAAGCGAACGTGTAGGCCTGGTAAGCGAAGCGCCATCAGGCTTTCAGATTACAGCGCGCTAATAACCGCCTGCTGCTCAATCAGCTTCGCTTTGGCTTCTGCGTAACCGTCCAGCTTCTCACGCTCTTTGGCAATCACCGCTTCCGGCGCACGGGCGACGAAACCTTCGTTGGACAGCTTGCCTTCGATACGGGCAATCTCACCTTCGATTTTCGCCACTTCTTTCGCCAGACGCGCCAGCTCATCGTCTTTGTTGATGAGGCCTGCCATCGGGATCAGCAGTTCAGCGCCGTCGATGATTTTGGTCACGGAAACCGGACCTTTGTCATCGGCTGGCAGCACGGTGATGCTTTCCAGACGCGCCAGGGTTTGCAGGAAGCTACGGTTGTCGTTAACACGACGAACGGCTTCTTCACTACAGCCGCGCAGCAGCAGTTCCAGCGGTTTGCCCGGGGCGATGTTCATTTCCGCACGAATGTTACGTACCGCAACGATCGCCTGCTTCAGCCACTCGGTATCGGCCAACGCGGCTTCATCCACCTGTGCGGCGTTATATTCCGGGAACGGCTGCAGCATGATGGTGTCGGCGGTAATACCGCAAATGACCTTCACGCGCTGCCAGATGGTTTCGGTGATGAACGGAATGATCGGGTGCGCCAGACGCAGCAAACCTTCCAGTACGGTGACCAGCGTATGGCGGGTGCCACGCAGTTCAGACTCGGAACCCCCGGTCATTACCGGCTTGGTCAGCTCCAGATACCAGTCGCAGAACTGGTTCCAGGTGAATTCATACAGAATGCCCGCGGCGATATCGAAGCGGAAGCTGTCCAGCGCGTCGCGGTAGGCTTTAACGGTCTGGTTGAATTCAGCCAGGATCCAGCGGTCCGCCAGCGACAGGGTCATTTCGCCGCCGTTGAAGCCGCAATCCTGCTCTTCGGTGTTCATCAGCACAAAGCGGCTGGCGTTCCACAGCTTGTTACAGAAGTTACGGTAGCCTTCCAGACGCTTCATATCCCAGTTGATGTCGCGACCGGTCGAGGCCAGCGCCGCCAGGGTAAAGCGCAGGGCGTCGGTGCCGTGCGGCTCGATGCCGTTCGGGAACTGCTTCTCGGTACGCTTGCGGATTTTCTCCGCCATCTGCGGCTGCATCATATTGCCGGTGCGTTTCTCCAGCAGTTCCGGCAGGGAGATACCGTCGACCATATCCAGTGGGTCGATGACGTTGCCCTTGGATTTGGACATCTTCTGGCCTTCGTCGTCGCGAATCAGACCGGTCATATAGACGGTATGGAACGGCACCTGCGGCTTGCCATTTTCATCTTTGATGAAGTGCATGGTCATCATGATCATGCGGGCAATCCAGAAGAAGATGATATCGAAGCCGGACACCATCACGCTGGTGGGGTGGAACTGACGCAGCGCGTCGGTGTTTTCCGGCCAGCCGAGGGTGGAGAAAGTCCACAGCGCGGAGGAGAACCAGGTATCAAGAACGTCTTCGTCCTGACGAAGCTGAACGTCGGTGCCGAGGTTATTTTCCTGACGCACTTCGTCTTCGGTACGGCCAACGTAGACGTTGCCGTCGTTGTCATACCATGCCGGGATACGGTGACCCCACCACAGCTGACGAGAGATACACCAGTCCTGGATATCACGCATCCAGGAGAAGTACATGTTTTCGTACTGCTTCGGCACGAACTGGATGTCGCCGTTCTCAACCGCTTCCACCGCCGGTTTCGCCAGCACGTCTGCACGGACGTACCACTGGTCGGTCAGCATCGGTTCGATAACTACGCCGCCACGGTCGCCGTAAGGAACGGTCAGATCGTGCGGTTTAATTTCTTCCAGCAGGCCCAGCGCGTCAACGGCAGCAACGATGGCCTTACGGGCAGCAAAGCGTTCCAGCTTCTGGAACTCAGCCGGAATCTCGCTGGAATAAACGTCAGACTCTTCACCTTTGGTATCGAACACTTCCGCGCTTTCGCGAATGTCGCCGTCAAAGGTCAGGATGTTGATCATCGGCAGGGCGTGACGTTTCCCGACTTCGTAGTCATTAAAGTCGTGCGCCGGGGTGATTTTTACGCAGCCGGTGCCTTTTTCCATATCGGCGTGTTCGTCGCCCACAATCGGAATGCGGCGGTTAACCAGCGGCAGAATAACGAATTTGCCAATCAGATCTTTATAACGCGGATCTTCCGGGTTCACGGCCACGCCGGTATCGCCCAGTACGGTTTCCGGACGGGTGGTGGCGACGACCAGGTAATCTTTACCGTCTGCGGTTTTCGCGCCGTCGGCAAGCGGATAGCGGATGTGCCACATGGAGCCTTTGGACTCGCGGTTTTCCACTTCCAGGTCAGAGATGGCGGTGCGCAGTTTCGGGTCCCAGTTCACCAGGCGCTTGCCACGGTAAATCAGGTCTTCTTTGTACAGGCGAACAAAGACTTCTTTCACGGCATTGGAAAGGCCTTCGTCCATGGTGAAGCGCTCACGTTCCCAATCAACGGAGTTGCCGAGACGGCGCATCTGACGGGTAATGGTGCCGCCGGATTCCGCTTTCCATTGCCAGATTTTGTCGATAAACGCATCGCGGCCGTAGTCGTGACGGGTTTTACCTTCTTCAGCGGCAATCTTGCGCTCAACCACCATCTGGGTTGCGATCCCGGCGTGGTCGGTGCCGACCTGCCACAGGGTGTTTTTACCCTGCATACGCTGGTAACGGATCATGGTATCCATGATGGTTTGCTGGAAAGCATGTCCCATATGCAAACTGCCGGTGACGTTCGGCGGCGGGATCATGATGCAGAAGGACTCTTTGCTTTCGTCGCCGTTAGGCTTGAAATAGCCCTGCTTTTCCCAGTGCTCGTAAAGCGGCTGTTCGATATCTTGGGGGTTATATGTCTTTTCCATTATTTCCAGGTTGCCGTATTCAGGTTAAAACCAGCCACGCGGTAGGCTTTGTAGCGTTCGCGCGCCAGTTGTTTCAAAGTTTCTTCGTAAGGGACGAAGTCTACCACTTCTGTGAAAGCGGTGGCAAAATCTGCAAAGCTTGTACGCAGGCTGATTAAAATATCGCGTGGGCTGCTGTTGCGTTTTTGCGGCCAGGCGATTTCAACCGGCGCGCCGCCGCGTGGGCCTTCGCCTGCCAGATTGTGCGGGACAAAACTTTCCGCCGGTCTCGCCCACAGCGCTTCATCCAGCCGAATGGCCTGCTTCTCATCTTCGCAGGCGATCAGCACGCGCTTGCCGGCGCGCCAACGTTCTGCGGTAATTTCACACACCAGTTGTTCAACGGCGCTTAAACCGTTGACGGTAGTGTCATTATCCAGAAGATAGAACGTCGCATTCTTCATATATGGGGCTTCTTGTGGTGGATTTAAATGCGTTGCCATGATGCCTCCCGTAGGCCGGATAAGCGCAGCGCCATCCGGCAAAACGCCTGATGGCGGCGCTAATACGCCTTATCAGGCCTACGGGGTAATCTCAAACTTACTCTTCGCCGTTAAAGCCCGCACGATTGAGCAGGAACTGCGACAGCAGCGCTACCGGACGACCCGTCGCGCCTTTCGCTTTGCCGGATCGCCAGGCGGTGCCGGCGATATCCAGGTGCGCCCAGTTGTACTTACGGGTAAAGCGCGACAGGAAGCAGCCCGCGGTGATGGCGCCGCCAGGACGACCACCAATATTCGCCATATCCGCAAAGTTGGACTCCAGTTGTTCCTGGAACTCATCGCCCAGCGGCAGACGCCACGCGCGGTCGCCCGCTTGCTCGGACGCGCCGATCAGTTCATGCGCCAGCGGGTTATGGTTCGACATCAGACCGGTGATGTGATGGCCCAGCGCAATCACGCAGGCGCCGGTTAGCGTCGCGACGTCGATAACCGCTTCCGGCTCGAAGCGTTCAACGTAGGTCAGCACGTCGCACAAAACCAGACGGCCTTCAGCATCGGTATTCAGCACTTCAACCGTTTGACCAGACATGGTGGTCAGCACGTCGCCCGGACGATACGCGCGTCCGCCCGGCATGTTTTCACAGCCCGCCAGCACGCCGATAACGTTAATCGGTAGCTGAAGCTCGGCAACCATACGCATCACGCCGTAAACCGCCGCCGCGCCGCACATGTCGTACTTCATCTCGTCCATCCCTTCAGATGGCTTGATGGAGATGCCGCCGGAGTCGAAGGTCAGGCCTTTACCTACCAGCACGATCGGGCGCGCGTCTTCGGACGGATTGCCCTTGTACTCAATCACCGACATCAGCGATTCATTCTGCGAACCGTGGCCGACCGCCAGATAAGCGTTCATACCCAGTTCGCGCATTTGCTGTTCGCCGATGACGCGGGTGATGACATTTTTGCTGTAGCTGTCAGCCAACTGGCGCGCCTGTGACGCCAGGTAGGCGGCGTTACAGATATTGGGCGGCATGTTGCCGAGATCTTTCGCAGCCTTAATCCCGGCGGCGATGGCCAGACCGTGCTGAATGGCGCGTTCGCCGCTGGTGAGCTCACGGCGGGTCGGCACATTAAAGACCATCTTACGTAGCGGGCGGCGCGGCTCGCTCTTGTTGGTCTTGAGTTGATCAAAGCTATAAAGCGTCTCTTTGGCCGTTTCGACGGCCTGACGCACTTTCCAGTAGTTGTTGCGGCCTTTGACGTGCAGTTCGGTCAGGAAGCAGACGGCTTCCATTGAGCCGGTATCATTCAGAGTATTTATCGTTTTCTGAATAACCTGCTTATACTGACGTTCATCAAGCTCGCGCTCTTTGCCGCAACCAATGAGGAGGATTCGCTCGGAAAGAACGTTAGGAACATGGTGCAGCAACAGAGTCTGCCCCGGTTTTCCTTCCAGTTCGCCGCGACGCAGTAATGCGCTGATGTATCCGTCGCTAATTTTGTCGAGCTGTTCTGCAATCGGAGAAAGGCGACGCGGTTCAAAGACGCCCACGACAATGCAGGCACTCCGCTGTTTCTCCGGGCTACCGCTTTTTACACTGAACTCCATGCACTATGCTCCTGAATCTTAAAGACAACAGTGGTGGCTACAGCTATACTCGTCGTCTTTCAAGTTGCAGATGCGTTGGCTGCGCCTGCTCACCCCTGTCACTTACCTGATGTAAGCTCCGGGGCTTCACAGTCTTGCCGCCTGCCTGCAACTCGAAATCCATTAGAGTATAGAAATTGAAAGCTTTCGTAACTCATGTCCGCTGTTGCGGTGACTTCGTGTTAATCTTAACGTTATTACGGCATTGGCACGTCAGAACAAGTTCTGAGAGGTGAATCCGCTGAGTATAATGATCTTAGCGATGATTTCGACGACTCAAGAGAATAAATGACGTTTAAGCCATGAAACAAGCTAAATTCCAGCAAAAAAATGGGTTTTTACGGGCGTATTTAAAGTGATAATCATAAGATATCTGGTGCGGGAGACGCTCAAAAGCCAGCTGGCGATACTCTTCATCTTACTTTTGATCTTCTTTTGTCAAAAGTTAGTGAGGATTCTCGGCGCGGCGGTTGACGGCGATATTCCCGCAAATCTGGTGCTCTCGCTTCTGGGGCTGGGCGTACCGGAAATGGCGCAGCTCATCCTGCCTTTAAGCCTGTTCCTGGGGCTGCTGATGACGCTGGGCAAACTGTATACCGAAAGTGAAATTACGGTCATGCACGCCTGTGGGTTGAGCAAAGCCGTACTGGTAAAGGCTGCTATGGTACTGGCGTTATTTACCGGTATCCTTGCGGCGGTTAACGTGATGTGGGCCGGCCCCTGGTCGTCAAAACACCAGGATGAAGTGCTGGCGGAGGCGAAAGCGAACCCCGGTATGGCGGCGTTGGCGCAGGGGCAATTCCAGCAGGCGACTAACGGCAGCTCGGTGCTGTTTATCGAAAGCGTTGATGGCAGCGACTTCCACGATGTTTTCCTGGCGCAGATTCGCCCTAAGGGCAATGCTCGTCCTTCTGTGGTCGTGGCCGATTCCGGACACCTTACTCAGTTGCGCGATGGTTCCCAGGTTGTCACCTTAAACAAAGGGACGCGTTTTGAAGGAACGGCGTTGCTACGCGATTTTCGCATCACCGACTTCCAGAACTATCAGGCGATTATTGGCCATCAGGCCGTGGCGCTGGACCCGAACGATACCGACCAGATGGACATGCGCACGCTGTGGAATACCGACAACGATCGCGCTCGCGCCGAGCTGCACTGGCGTATCACGTTAGTCTTTACCGTATTTATGATGGCGCTGATGGTCGTGCCGCTCAGCGTGGTGAATCCACGTCAGGGGCGCGTCTTGTCTATGTTGCCCGCCATGCTGCTTTATCTGCTGTTCTTCCTGATCCAGACCTCCATTAAATCGAATGGCGGTAAAGGCAAACTGGACCCGGTTATCTGGATGTGGGCGGTCAACCTGATCTATCTGGCGTTGGCGATTGGTTTAAACCTGTGGGATACGGTGCCGGTCCGCCGCCTGCGTGCCCGTTTTCTGCGTAAAGGAGCGGTATAATGCAGCCATTTGGTGTACTTGACCGCTATATCGGTAAAACCATTTTTACCACCATCATGATGACGTTGTTCATGCTGGTGTCGCTCTCCGGGATCATCAAGTTTGTCGATCAGCTGAAAAAAGCGGGGCAGGGTAACTACGACGCGCTGGGCGCGGGTATGTACACCCTGCTCAGCGTACCTAAGGATATCCAGATCTTCTTTCCTATGGCGGCGCTGCTTGGCGCGCTGCTGGGACTGGGGATGCTGGCGCAGCGTAGCGAACTGGTGGTGATGCAGGCATCGGGTTTCACCCGTATGCAGGTGGCGCTGTCGGTGATGAAAACGGCTATCCCCCTGGTGCTGTTAACCATGGCGATCGGCGAATGGGTCGCCCCGCAGGGCGAGCAGATGGCGCGTAACTATCGTGCGCAGGCGATGTATGGCGGTTCGCTGCTTTCCACCCAGCAAGGTCTGTGGGCGAAAGACGGGAATAACTTTGTCTATATTGAACGGGTGAAGGGCGACGAGGAGCTGGCCGGCATTAGTATTTACGCTTTCAACGATCAGCGTCGTTTGCAGTCGGTGCGTTACGCCGCTTCGGCAAAATTCGACCCGGAGCATAAGGTCTGGCGTTTGTCGCAGGTGGATGAGTCCGATCTGCAAAACCCGAAACAGATCACCGGTTCGCAGACGGTGAGCGGCACCTGGAAAACGAATCTGACGCCGGATAAGTTAGGCGTGGTGGCGCTGGACCCGGATGCGCTTTCCATCAGCGGTCTGCATAACTACGTTAAATATCTGAAGTCGAGCGGACAGGACGCCGGACGTTATCAGCTCAATATGTGGAGTAAAATCTTCCAGCCGCTCTCCGTGGCGGTGATGATGCTGATGGCGCTGTCGTTTATCTTTGGACCGCTGCGTAGTGTGCCGATGGGCGTGCGCGTGGTGACGGGGATTAGCTTCGGCTTCGTCTTCTACGTCCTCGACCAGATTTTTGGCCCGCTGACGCTGGTATACGGCATTCCGCCGATTGTCGGCGCGCTGCTGCCGAGCGCGTCTTTCTTCCTGATTAGCCTGTGGCTAATGCTGCGTAAGTCGTAATCACAGTAATCGTAGGCCTGATGGCGCTGTGCTTTTCAGGCCTACTCCGGACCCGTAGGCCGGATAAGGCGTTAGCGCCGAGTCTGGTATTCCTCGAATGATGTAGTGCGTAACCTGACGCGTGGCGCTTTTGGCTACGCGTTAAGCTCAGGCAAGCTGCGGGAAAAAGTAGATCAAAAAATTTATAACGTGCTGCCGTGATAAATCTGATAACCCAAATCAATCGTATTATGGTTGAGATCGTTATTTTTAATTTTGTTGAGCAACATCTGCGCGGCTCTGCGCCCGATCTCAAAACGAGGGGTAATTACGCTGGCGAGGCTCGGTATCATTTGCCTGCCCATCTCCAGGCCGTGGAAGCCGGCGATGGAGATCTGCTCCGGTACGGCCAGTTGACGCTCGCGGCACCACAGTAGAGCGCCCATTGCGATATCGTCATTTGTACAAAAGACGCCATCCACGTCCGGGTGCGCAGTAAGCGCATCACGCATTAGCTGTATCCCCAGATGGATAGAGGAGATAGCGCGGGGATTGATGCGCAACGGCGCCAGCCCCCGGCGCGTCATCGCATCGCAGTAGCCGTGATAACGCTGCTCATCTCGGATATCGTCTTTTGAACCCAGATAGAGGATTTTTCGCCGCTGGCGTTTATCCAGCATGGTGCTGACCATATCAAAGGCGGCCTGACGGTTATCAAACCCCACCTCCATATCTAAGCGATCGCCCTGGATGTCCATGAGTTCTACAATCGGAAGGGTTGCTGAGCGCAGGAATTTGACGGTTCTGAGGGTATGATATTTTTCTGAAAGAATAATGCCGTCGATATTGTAAGACAGTAAATTGATAACGGACTCTTCTTCCGAATCGCGATTGTAATTGTAATTCGCAATGAGAGTTTGGTAGTTATGACCCGACGTTACGGATTCAATCCCGGCAAGAATGTCGGCAAACAACTGGTTCTGAAAAGAGGGGATCAGCACGCCCAGAGTGTAACTTTGCGCGTTTAACAGCATAGCTGGCGCGCGATTTGGTATGTAGTTAATTTCCTCCATGATCTGCGCAATACGCTCGCCGGTTTCCCTGGCGACTTTTTTCGGCGAGCGGATGTAACGGCTCACCGTCATTTTTGTCACGCCTGCAAGCGTAGCGATATCCTGCAAAGAAATTCTGTGATTCCTCATGTTTTCTCCAGTACCGGGGGCGGGAACGTCGCCCCCATGGTTAATTGGGCTGCGGATGATGAATTAATGCAGAACCGCATTCAGCGCCAGTACGCCCAGCAATCCCATGACAGAAATCAATGTTTCCATAACGGTCCAGGTGCGTAGGGTTTCCCCGACGCTAAGATTAAAATACCCTTTAAATAGCCAAAAACCGGGATCGTTAACATGTGATGCAATAACGCTTCCCGCGCCTGTCGCCAGTACCATTAACGCCGGATCGGCGTGGGTTACGTTAATAATCGGCAATACGACGCCCGCTGTGGTTATCGCGGCCACGGTCGCGGAACCTAACGCAATACGCAGCACGGCGGCTACCGTCCAGCACATTAATAACGGAGATAGCGATGTGCCGGTCATTAATTGCGAGATATATTGGCCCACGCCGCTATCCACCAGCACTTGCTTAAACGCGCCGCCGCCCGCGATGATAAAAACAATCATCGCAATAGCGCCAATGGACTCGCCGACGATATCCATCACCTGCTCAACCGTACGTCCATTGCGTCGGCCCAGCGTAAAAATGGCGATGATAATGGCAATAAACAACGCCACTGCTGGATTACCGATAAATTCGAAGAAAACCCGCACGGCATTCGTTTTTGGCAGCGTGATTTCACATACCGCTGCGATGGCCATCAGAATGACCGGGATCACGGCGGCAAAAATACTGTTCCAGAATGACGGCATCTCCTCTTCACTGAATAGGTGAGGATTAAATAATCCTTCAGGCGGCGCTTTCTCAAAGCGCGCCAGCAATTTTGAAAACAGAGGGCCGGCAACAATCACTGTCGGTATGGTAATGATTAACCCATACAGCAGGGTCGTACCGAGATTTGCCTCAAAAATTGTCGCAATAGCGGTAGGGCCGGGATGCGGCGGCAGGAAGCAGTGCGTAACGGATAAGGCGGCGACCATTGGAACCCCGACATACAGCAATGGCAGTCCCGATGAGGCCACAATCGTAAAAACGAGCGGCAACAGCAGTACGAATCCGACTTCAAAAAACATTGCCAGGCCGACGATAAGCCCGGTGATCACCAGCGCCCATTGCACGCGTTTTTTGCCGAACGTATTAATGAGCGTCGTCGCAATGCGCTGCGCGGCGCCGGTATCGGAAATTAATCTTCCCAGCATCGCGCCAAAACCGAGGATCATGGCGAGTCCGCCCAGAGTACCGCCAATTCCGTTTTGTATGGAGTGCAGGACGTCTTGCGCGCCCATTCCTTCGGCAAATCCCACCACGGCGGCAACCAGAACAAGGGCGATAAAGCCGTTAACTTTAAAGCCAATCATTAAGACCAACAGCAGCGCAACGCCTGCCGCAATAATTATTAATGGCATATTCGTCTCTCTTATTAGCGCCAAAATAGCAGCGCTTACGCGCTGCGTCGTATTTCCCTGGTCAGACGGCAACCAGCATACCGCCATCGACAAACAGCAGATGTCCGTTAACAAAGTCGGAGGCTTTTGACGAGAGAAACACCGCTGCGCCAATAAGCTCCTGGGGATCGCCCCAGCGTGCGGCAGGCGTACGTTTGCATAGCCAGGAGGTGAAGGCTTCATCTTCAACCAGCGCTTTGGTCATCTCCGTTTTGAAGTACCCCGGCGCAATACCGTTGACCTGGATATTATGACGCGCCAGCTCCACGCACATGCCGCGAGTCAGCATCTTCACGGCACCCTTCGACGCGGCGTATGGCGTAATCGTGTCGCGGCCCAGCTCGCTTTGCATCGAACAGATGTTGATCACTTTTCCTGCCTGACGCGCCACCATACGGCGCGTAACGGCCTGAGAGACGAGAAAAACCGCGGTCTGATTTACGGCGATGACGTCATTCCACTCCTGTTCGGGAAACTCAGTAAACGGATGACGGCGCTGGATACCGGCGTTATTTATCAGGACGTCAATGACGCCGATATCTTTTTCGATATGTTCAACCGCAGCTTCAATATCCTGTTTATGAGTGACATTAAAGGGAGCGGCAATAGCCTTTATCCCTTCCTGCTGAAGTTTCGTCACGGCTGTTTCGGCGCGCTCCGGGGTAATATCGTTAACAATAATGCGCGCGCCATAGCGACCAAGACCGGTCGCCAGCAAATAACCAATTCCCTGAGCGGCTCCGGTGATAAGGATATTTTTACCTGCCAGTGAAAAAAGATCGTTCATGATAGTGTCCCTTATTTTACTTTCTCAGAAAACGAGCTGAACTTTTGCCGCCTGTGTTTTGTCTCCGGCAAAGATCAGCGCCGCTTCCAGGTCGGTAAATGGATATTCCGCGCTCAGTAACGGCAGCGGATTGATAACGCGGTTGGCAAGCCAGGAAACCGCAGTATTAAATTCGGTAGTAAAACGGAAAGAGCCTTTCAGCGAGATCTCTTTGCTTATTACCATCATCATCGGGAAGTTGGGAACTGCGCCGCCCATGCCAACCTGCACCATCACGCCTTTGGCCCGTGTGACTTCCAGACACGTTGAGATAGAGGAAGGATGCCCAGAAACTTCAAAACTGATATCGAAATACCCTTTTTCTGCTTTCCAGCCATCGAGAGAATCATGCTGTGGGTTCACCAGCGTATCCGCGCCCATCTGCCGGGCCAGCGAGAGAGAACGGGTACTGATATCGGCACATACCACTTCCGCCGCGCCCAGCGTTTTTACCGCGCTAACAATCAGGCAGCCAATAGGGCCAACGCCGGAGATAAAGACGCGTTTGCCCTGCAGATCGCCCGCCTCATGAGCCGCATGAATGGCAACCGCCAGCGGCTCGGCAAAGGCCATGGCTTTTTCGTCCGCCTGTTCCGGCCAGGGAATGCACTGAGCGGTATCGACAGCTTTAAATCGGGTAAAACCGCCATCGACATGCGGAAAATACATGGCGCTGCCAAAGAAACGCATTTCAGTACAGTGGTTTTCTTCATGCTGCAGGCAGTATTTGCAATGACCGCAAGGCTTCGATGGATTAATCGCTACCGGTTGTCCTTCACGTAATAAATCTGAGTCGCTATGAACGATTTTGCCAATCACTTCATGACCTAAAATCATTGGCGCTTTTACTGTAAAATTGCCGACTTTGCCTTCCTGATAATAATGTAAGTCAGACCCACAAATGCCGCCACGGGTAATTTGTACGAGTGTTCCTTTATTATTCCATTCAATATTTTGTTCCGTAACGGCAACAGCACGCTTACCCGCAACAACGCAGGATTGAGTTTTTACTTCCATAAATTCCTCACTGGTCAGGTAGTTACCTTGAACGCATTTAAGCGGTTTTATTTGTCACTATTTGTGACTTATGTCACGCTGGAAAATTGTTACACTACAATGTTACGCATAACGTGATGTGCCTTAGAGTTCTTCTCTATGGAAATTAAAAAACGTGAAATTGTCGAACGTAGAGGCGTAATATTGTGGAGTGGAATATGACTCAGAGGTATTTAAATGGCTGGGGAAAGCTATATTTTAATGGGTGTTTCAGGTAGTGGTAAGTCTTTAATAGGCAGCAAGATTGCAACATTATTTTCTGCGAAGTTTATTGACGGCGATGATCTCCATCCGGCGAAAAACATTGATAAAATGTCTCAGGGAATACCGTTAACTGATGAAGACCGTTTACCCTGGCTGGAACGATTAAATGACGCTTCATACAGTCTTTATAAAAAAAATGAGACGGGATTTATTGTCTGCTCGTCATTAAAAAAACAGTACCGCGATATTTTACGTAAGAGTAGCCCTAACGTACATTTCCTGTGGCTGGATGGCGATTACGCTACCATTCTGCAGCGAATGCAGCGTCGTGCCGGGCATTTTATGCCGCCAGACCTGCTGCAAAGTCAGTTTGATGCGCTGGAGCGACCCTGTGCCGATGAACATGATATTGCGCGTATCGATGTTAATCATGACATCGAGCACGTGACGGAGCAGTGCCGACTGGCTGTACAGGCTTTTCGTCAGGCACTCAGCGCTTCCTGATCATTGTCAAAGCGCTGAGTCAGGCGGTCAGAAGTCAGCTTTTAGCACTACACGATAGCGGGCTTTGCCGTCGCGAACGTGCTGAATAGCTTCGTTGATTTGTGACATTGCGAACAGTTCCGTGGTGGGTGCGACTTTGCTGCGTCCGGCGAATTTCATCAGTTTGCGAAGTTCATATGGCGTTCCGGTTGCCGAGCCTGAGATACTGCGATCGCCGGCAATTAATGTAAACGCCGGTACGGGCAGCGGCTTCAATACCGCCCCAACGGTATGGAAGTTGCCGCCATAGGTCAGCGCTTCGAAGTAGGGCTGCCAGTCGAGATCGACGTTGACCGTGTTAATAATGAGATCGAACTGGCCCGCCAGTGCTTTTAACGCTTCCGGATCGCGGCTGTTCACCACGTTATTGGCCCCCATCGCCAGCACTTCCTGCTCTTTCGATGGATTGGAGCTGAACGCGGTGACTTCGCAGCCCATTGCATGTAACAGCTTTATGGCGATATGCCCCAGCCCGCCAATACCGATGACGCCAACGCGGCTGGTAGCAGTAATATGGTGCATCAATAGCGGTTTAAAGACCGTAATGCCGCCACATAACAGCGGGCCTGCGGACGCCATATCCATATTCTCCGGAAGAGGAATTACCCACTGCCAGCCTGCGCGAAGCTTCTCGGCAAAACCGCCACGATTGAGGATAGTGGGCACTGCGCCTTCCAGGCAATTAATTTGATTGCCGCTGATACAGGCATCGCAGTGTCCGCAGCTGCGCGCCGTCCAGCCGATTCCAACGCGCTGGCCGACTTTTAGCCCCTTATCCTGTGCCGCGCTGCCGAGCGCGGCTACCCGACCGATGACCTCATGTCCGGCAACCAGAGGGTATTGAGAGAACCCCCATTCATTGTCGATCATCGACAGATCGGAATGGCAGATCCCGCAGTAGTCGACCCGTACCTCGACATCTTCCGGTTGGAGTTCTCCCGCGTCATATTCATAGAGTTCGAGCTCGCCGCCCGCCTCTTTGGCGGCGTAGCTTTTTATTATCGTCATTGTGCTTCCCTTAATGTGGTGTTGGACTGAAAAGTGTAGAGCATGGAGGCAAGGGACGCCCGGCGTTAATCTGCTGGAGAAGGCGGGAAGTAGCCTGATTATTCTATTTAATACTCAACGCTGCTGAAATTTTCAGCACTTAGCGATACAGGTGTATGCTCGTGCTTGCATGGCGGCGTATGACAGGTATAATCCACAACGTTTTCCGCATACCTCTTCAGTGCCGAAGTGGCGAAATCGGTAGACGCAGTTGATTCAAAATCAACCGTAGAAATACGTGCCGGTTCGAGTCCGGCCTTCGGCACCATTAGTACTTCCAAGACCATCCGAGAAAGTCCAAATATTCCTTTAAAATCAATGCTTGCAGCGATTGTTACGTCCTGAGTTGTCCGAGGTAGTGACCTTCCCCCTGTAAACAGTGCCAGTCTAAACTGAAGTCTCTGGTCTTTCTTCCATCTTACAGAGAGGCGCATTGTCATGAAAAAGACCCATTATACCGAAGAACAAATCGCGTTTGCCCTGAAACAGGCTGAAACCGGCACCCGCGTCGGGGAAGTCTGCAGAAAGATGGGAATTTCTGAGGCCACATTTTACATCTATGGACTACCTCCGTTTTGCAAGTACTGAATCTGGTTTTGGGTTGTTGCTTACATCTATCCGGCATCAGGAAAATCTGTGCCCAAATGGGTAATCCGCACACAATCGCCTCAACAACTGGACGGCCTCTGAGGCCAGTATAAAAATCAGGTTCCGATTGTGCAGGTGCAACCTGTCATCATTTCTCAGTACGCTGCAACTTTTGCTGGCAGGGGATTAATTTCACACTACCTGATACCCGGTCTCATTTCTCAGCATCGACCAGATTATTCTCGCGTTTTTGTTAGCGACCGCCACGGTCGTTTTATTAAATCCGCGCCGTTCCTTTAACTGGTTAACCCACTGATTCATATGACCATCATTGTTATTCGTGGCAACCCTGACGACAGCGCGGGCACCATGAATAAAAAGTGTCCGCAGATGCTTGTCGCCTTTTTTTCGTCATATTCATCAGCACCTGCCTGTCGCCACTCGAATGCTGGCGTGGAACCAGACCCAGCCATGCAGCAAAGTGGCGACCATTCTTAAATTCAGTTCCTTTGCCAATAGCAGCAGCAACGGCCGTGTCCGTTTTAGGACCAATGCCTTTAACTTTGGCGATACGCTGACAGGCTTCTGATTGCCTGAATACTGTTTCAATTTCCTTATCAAAAAAATGGATCCGACGCTCGAGATCGTTAAAGAGATCTTAGAGTTCGGCAATTGTTCTGCGCATACGGGAACTTAGACCGTTTTCTGCATCTTCAAGGATAAGAGGAATAGCACGGCGAGCTCTGGAGACAGCACTGCCAGTGGGGATCCCCCGGTCAAGTAACAGCCCTCTTATTTGACAGACTGTAGCAGTGCGGTGATTGACAATACGCTGCCTTGCCCAGTGTAAAGCCTGGATATCCTGCTGTTCAGGGCTTTTTGGCGGCACGAACTGCATTGTCGGTTGCATCAGAGCCACTGCGATGGCCTGTGCATCATTACCATCATTTTTTTGCCCGCGGACAAAGGGTTTTACATACTGAGGACTGATGACCTTTACTTTGTGCCCCAGTTTCTCAAACTCACGCTGCCAGTAAAATGCCCCGGTGGACGCTTCGATCCCAATCAGACATGCAGGAATATTTGCCAGCGTCTGGAGCAATTCTTTTCGGCCAGTGCGTTTCGTATAAACCGGTTTGCCGGCCTGGTTTAACCCGCAGAGCTGAAAAAAATTTTTAGCCAGATCAATACCCAGAAATACGATATTCATGGTGATTCTCCTGGTGAGCACATTTCGTACAGTTAACCGCAGCGGGAGGAGGTAGTCCATCCCATTAACTGAAAGAAAAAATTTGCCGGGCCGGGCGTGACGGAACTGCGGCGTCTGCGGCAACTGGAGGATGAGAATCAGCGACTGAAGAAGCTGGTCGCTGAGCTGAGTCTCGACAAGGAGATGCTGCAGGAGGTACTGAAGCAAAAGTTCTGAGGCCGGCTCAGAAGCGCCAGGCGGTGACATTTTTGCTGGAGGCTTACCGTATCAGCGTCCGGCGGGGATGCGGGTTGCTGATGCAGAGCAGAACCGTTTACCACTGGCAGAGCCAGCGTGACGATCGGGCGATAACCCTGCGTATTCATATTCAGTTGCGCCGGGAGGGATGGCCTGTTAACCACAAGAAAACCCACCGGATTTATTGTCCGTAAGGCCTGAACCTGCGCAGAAAACGCCCCGCAGACATGTCAGTGCAGCACGCCGTCAGCAGCGCCCGGTCCTGACGCATGTCGATCAGTGCCGGAGTATGGATTTTGTGTCAGATAATCTGTTTAACAGGCGGCGTTTTCGGGCGCTGACTGTAGTGGATAATTTTAGTCGGGAATGCCTGGCGATCCATGCCGGAAAATCGTTAAAAGGCGAGGATGTGGTCAGAATAATGGAGGCACTGCGGGTGCCGGATAAGCGGTTGCCGGTACGTATCCAGACGGATAAAGGCAGCGAGTTTATCCGTCTGGATAAATGGGCGTATAAACACGGCGTCACAATGGACTTCTCACGCCCCGGAAAGGCGACAGATAACCCGTTTATTGAATCATTTAACGGCAGTCTGCGGGATGAATGCCTGAACATTCACTGGTTCCTGTCACTGGAAGATGCGCAGGAAAAACTCGGCAACTGGCGCAGGGAATACAATCATGAGAGAACGCATTCATCATTAAATGACATGACTCCGACTGAATTTATCCGAAGTCTCCGGAAAGACGAAGATCTCTGATTTAGCACTGTACTGAATTTGGGCTAGGGGAAAATTATTTGACTTTCTTAATTAGCTTTGGTTGCATTTTCATACAATACTACCCTTAATATAACGCTCATAACTATTATAGATTGTAATACAAAAGCAATCTATTTTTTTTTGTAGGATCTAATTCACATTTTCTACTTACGTAATCCTTTAAGAAAATCGAGATTCGTTTTTTTTCCGTTCGCATATAAATGTATTAAACTAATAGGATCTTTATATAAACAAAATATAGGTGGATAGTGTTCATCAAGTAAATTTATTTGGTCAAGTTTGGTTGATGTGTCTTTTAAAGCCATATGAATTGACTCTATATTTCCATTCCCGCCAGGGAAAACAAAAACACTAAAAATTTCAACAGCTTCTTTTTCAATCAAACTCATAGACTTAACATAATAAAATTGCTTGATGATATCAGGCAAGCTAGGGGCGTTATTAGCATTGCTTGCTCTATAATATTTGGCGTCAATAATAAAATATGAGTCATTGATTTTAAGAACTATATCCGTCTTTTGACCTCTTGAAGATGCTAGAATATATTTATTAGATATTTTGTATACAGGAGCTGCAAATTTTTTATTGATGTTTATTCTGTTATTTAAAACTGAACCGAGAATGCTTTCCCACATTCCATGAAACTCTTTGATACCAATGATAATATTTGACTTGTTATATCCAGAGTTTTTTTCAAGATAATTGCTGATTGATTTCAGCAGATAAATATCTCTTTCGCTATATATTGTATCCAGTTCTTTTTTGATGGTAGCTATCTGAATTTCTTCGCTTAATTCAGAGCGACCAATCGAGTTTAAAACACTTTCATAATACGCTGGTTCCGAGTAAGTGAGCCATCCTAAATCTTTGCTTATGTCATAAATAATTCCAGCATGAATTTTTGAGATCTCACTGTCGAATTCAGTTCGCTTTGAAACACCCTCATACTCAAGATAAAGCGGCGAGTTATCAGAAGGATAGGGTTGAAAACTATGAATGGTTTTCTTCCAATTAATCTTGCCTGCATTGTAGATTTTTCTTTTACTTCTTCGTTTGTATAAACCGTTGAGATTAAAATCATCCAAAAGAGAGATGATTAAAGTGAGATTTTCTTCACCTATAAAACCTTCTCCATTGTCTCTATTGTCAATACTATTTTTTTTCGACTGTTGATACATATGAATAGAAGACATTAATTCTCTTGCAATCTTTTCCTTTTCAGCAATCGAGTATTGTTGAAACTTATTTAAATCGCTATTCCTTGGAAGGAAAATATAAGGTTTACCTTTGAAGTAAACCAATCCAACAAAGTGAATAAAAATGTCATCTTCAACAATCACACCTTTAGAGGTCAAAAAAGCTCTTAAATCTGTCGGTAACTTATTTGTATTATATCTATCACTATAAAAAATTAGCATGGTTTCACCAAATATTTATTCGAATCTACAAATTGAAATTTTTAATCTTCTCTTCAATTGTATCATTAAAAATTGGTTTTCCAGATAAAAATGCATTATGCAATTCACCAAATGTTTTAAATTCTTCTGTACGAAATATAAGGCTTTTTTTTCCATGTCGTAACACATCGTCCCAAAGATAGACTAATAACTTACCAGCGACTGTTTCAGTGGCTTTTTCTTTTGTCTTTAGCTCATTATCATCAAGGAAACGATGTCCAAGTAATCTATCTTCAGGCACATTTAGCTCTTTCAATTCATCGTTAAGTATCTTCGAAAAATTACCCCAAGTAATATTTATTGTTTCTATATTAGCATCTTCATTATATATGTTTATTGGTATTTCACCTTTAGTAGCATTACTATAATCGATGAGCATATACTCGAATTGCCAACGGCGTTTAAATGCTGTATCCATAGGCATTACAGCTTGATCACTACTATTCATGGTTGCTAAGATTGAGAGGTTCTGGGGGATTCTTAAACTTAATAGTTTGTCATTCACTCTTTCATTTATATAATCCAACATATCAGGATCATTTATATCGATTTCATATTTACTTTCGCCAAATTCGTTGCGATCTAATAACTGAAATAATTCACCAAATACAGCAGAAGCAGAAGCTCTGTTTATTTCTTCAATTACTAAATAAACCTGTTCGTCTTTTGAGTTTAAGGCAAGTATCAAAGCTCTTAAAAATGGCCCTGCTCGATACTCATATATTACTTTTTTATTTTTTTCGCTATCTTCGATTGTTCTTGGTCTCAAACTCCCGACAAAGTCTGAATAGAGCATGTCTGGATAAAAAACGGTTCTTATATATTTTGATGAGCCTAATATCTCATTAATTCGATGACTTTTACCAGTCCCTGGGGCTCCATAAAAAATTTTGTTGACTGATTCGATGAATGTTGAGTGTTCACTATATTTAGATAATTCTAATATATACTGATTATTATCAGGTATCTGTGTTTCAAGATAGTTTATTGTATTCGTAAGAGCCTCTTTACTTATTTGCATTGTTTTTTCTGAGTAATCTTTACTATCATTATTAGCAATAGTGATAACTTTATTGATCAAGGAAAAAAGCGGTAGTGTTTGTGTTGTAGATAGCGTATTGACAACTGCGTCTTTTATATTTAATTCAAATAAATTACGCCATGTAGATTCGTTATATGTATTAAAATTAATAAATTTATCTATGTTTGATTCAATATCTTTTAAAACTGAAATTAGTTGAGGTAGAGTTATTGAAAAAAATTTAACACTATTTCTTCTGCCAGTATTTGAAAATACAAAACTCGGTGCTACCTGACTATAGCTGACAGACATTGAACTTGATAGGTTTGAGCAATCAATAATAAAATCATTAATGTTTTTTTTGTACATAAAATTTTCCATTGCATGTGTTTTTGTACAGCGCTATCATTGCCCGGAAAGAAACCGGATAAGTATGGACAACCATAGGCTAATGACAATAGATAGAGCATACTACATCAAGGAGTTGAGAAAAAGGATGGGGATTGGATGCTCAGCCTTTGCTCAAATCTTAGGTATGGGGTCTTCTGGAGAACGTACCGTTAGAGGGTGGGAGTCTGGCGAACATGAGCCTACACTCAATTACTGGAATCAGATTATTAAACTGGAAGATGTCATGAACACAAACACTGAAAACTCTCCATTTAAACAAGAATCTATTGAAAATAGTACATTTACTTTCATAGATTTATTTGCTGGTATTGGCGGTATACGTTTACCTTTCCAGCAATTGGGAGGTCATTGTGTTTTTACATCTGAATGGGATAAATTCGCACAAAAAACCTATTTTGCTAATTATGGGGAAATGCCTGATGGTGATATCACACAAATTAAAAATTCAGATATCCCAGATCACGATGTTCTCCTAGGTGGTTTCCCTTGCCAAGCCTTTTCTCAGGCAGGACTGAAACAAGGATTTAGCGATACCCGTGGAACAATGTTTTTTGAAATACAAAGAATACTTGCAGGTAAGAGACCAAAAGCATTCCTTTTAGAAAATGTAAAACAATTACAGGGACACAATAAAGGTGATACTTTAAAGACAATTATCAATATATTACAAGGTAAAAATGCGCAAGATATACCCACTGATATACCAATGAGTAATGATGCACGAAGCGCCTTATCACAACGTTTAAATTACTGGGTTGATTATAAAGTTTTGCGCGCTGCTGATTTTGGTGTACCTCAAAATAGAGAGCGAATCTTCATCGTAGGATTTGATAGAGATTATTTTAAAGATGTTGATTTTGATAAACTATTTTCTTGGCCTGAAGCTCCTAAAGAAAAAACTCGCTTAGGTGATATCCTTCTTACAAGAAAGGAATTAAATGAGCTTGAAAAAGTTCATGGAAAAGATTTCTACACTATTTCCGATAAGTTATGGATTGGTCATAAAAAAAGAAAAGAAGAGCACAAAAATAAAGGGAATGGTTTCGGGTATTCACTCTTCAATGAGAATAGTTCTTACGTAAATACCATTAGTGCCCGTTATTATAAAGATGGTTCTGAGATTCTAATTGATCAAGCATCTCTCGGGAAAAACCCTAGGAAATTGACTCCAAGAGAGTGTGCAAGGCTTCAAGGGTTCCCAGAAGAATTTATTATAGATGCAGTTTCTCATGGGCAAATTTATAAGCAATTCGGTAATTCTGTTTGCGTAAAAGTCATAGAAGCTGTAGCAGGAAACATGATTACCGCTCTGAATAGAGCGACAGATTTGATGGAAGAAAAAAATAAAGTTGCTTAATAGCTGTACTTTCTTCTTTACCATCTGAAAGCTCGAACATAAGCTTTCAGATGGTATGATAAAAATTATCTAAAATTATATTCCATAATAGAAACATAACTTACCGAAATCAGTCCCTAACTGATTTTCAAAAAACACATTTCGTGAGTAATAAAGTTTTTCCAAAATTATTCTTTTCGTCTGACTATCTCCATAGTGAATAGCTTTATGGCAGATAGGGCATAGTGAGTAAATGTTGCCAATATTATCCAAAGAATGTATATAATTCCTTTGGAATGCAAGAGGAATTAAATGGTGTGCTTCCATAAAGCTTTTCTGTGTAATCGGTGAAATGAAAGTAGTGTGATGTGGATTATATTCACATTTAAAATTTGCATTTTCTAATGCTTGTAGTGCTAAGGAATCGTTGCGTTGGAATCTGTAACTACTAAATGGAACTGCCTGACCTGCTTGTTGAAGCACTATATTCTTAAGATAAACGTCGTCATCATGATCTTGCTCATATAGTATAAAATTTTTCTCTGCCTGCCTTAGCAGTTGATTCCATTGTAACGGTGATAAGAAACCTATAATAGGTACATCATTCTCCTGCCTATTAAATATAAGGAATACATCATTTGTATTTCCTTGGAATCTTAATCTGCCTTGCATATATAGCCTAATTTCGTTTCCACTTTCTTTAGGATAGACGATAGGGATATCGTTATATTCAAAATTATTTAATTGATAGTCAGTGAAAGTGATGAATTTTAATCGTACTGATCTTGTTTCCTCAATGTATGATCCTTTTCTAACAATTCTTGTTAAATCATATTTTTCTGCCATTACTTCTTTTTCATAGCGATCTAATGTAATACTTCGATCACCGGTAGCTTCTCTGTTCGTAACAATGGAAAATGCACCTGATGTTGCGTTTAAGGTTTTTAATAATCCTAAATTCATAAATGCCATCTACATATCCTTATTATAAAGTGATAATACTTGCAGGGGGGTAATGAATTTTTTGTGCACAAAGATACAATTTTTTAAGTATGATGTACAGAGACAATGCCCCACCTTGTCTCACTATTAAGGTAAGGCTGTAATCATTTCGTTTTAGAATGAATCGAATATTTTTTATGAAAAATGTTCGATTAACACCAATAGGGACTGATGGTATCATGACCTTTGTGGTAATTTTTAATGTCTGAAGATCATAAGGATAGTATCGATGTGCGAGTCCGGCCTTCGCACCAGGAGCATGTAAATGGACCTCAACTGAGATCTTTTTTATGCCTGAAATCCAGAAGTTACCTACCTTTCTCGGTTGAGCGCTGTGTTTTTTCCATTGTTATCAGAATGCTAACTGTTAGTACAGAGCCGATAGACAAAAAGTATGTCTGCAATAATGTCTTGAATGTACATATAGTTGCGAGCATCATCGCAACTATGTGCTCATGAATTCTTCAACGTAATGACCTCTGACAAAACCCTAAAGCAAGCGATATCAAATATTACTATTTGGCGCAAAGGCGAACAGCGAGCGCCGCATAAGCCGTTATTGCTGTTATATGTCCTCTCGCACTATCGGCAGGGGCACGATCGTCTATTTGATTATGGTTCTGAAATTCATGAGCAATTGCTGGATTTGCTGGAGCGCTATGGGCCACAGCGCCGTGAACAGCGCCCGGATATGCCGTTCTGGCGTCTGAAGGGCGATGGTTTCTGGGAATTGCAAAACGCAGAATTCTGCTCAACCAGCGGTAGCCGCCAGCCACCTAAACGTGAACTCATTGAATATAATGTTGCTGGTGGGTTTGATGCCGTCAATTTCGCGCTGGTAACAAAAAAACGTAAGCTAATCGACGCGCTGGCGCAGCAGCTCCTTGAGGCGCATTTTCCGACCAGTATTCAGGAAGACATCGCTGACGAGATGGGTTTTGATATTCGCACCTCTCTCCGTCAACGCGATCCGAAGTTCCGCCAGATGGTGCTACGTGCTTACAATTATCAGTGCGCGATCTGCGGCTTCAACATGCGCCACGACAATGCGCCAATTGCTCTGGAAGCTGCCCATATCAGATGGAAGCAGAACCATGGCCCTTGTGAAGTACCTAATGGCCTGGCATTGTGCGCAATTCATCATAAAGCGTTCGATCGTGGTTCGATTGGCCTGGATGAAAATATGCGCGTGGTGGTTTCCGACGCGGTGAATGGTGGCGGTGTGGTACAGCGGCTGTTCTGGGATTTTGCGGGGAAAGAGATCGCGTTGCCGCAGATGAAAGAAAATTATCCGGGTGAACGGTTTGTGGAATGGCACAAGAGGGAGGTGTTCAGAGGAGGGCATTGATCTGGGGGAGTATTTTGAGTGGGGTATACGTTATCTGTAAAAAATAGCTCCACATCAAAGGCATCAAAGTAATCGGCCACGGTTCTCGCACTATGGTCTGTAGCGCGCTGGTGGAGTCACACCTGTAGTCAAGCGACGCGTAGAGCGCCAGATGAACCATTACGAGCGCAAGCAGAATTTATAAGGGCGGTGCCTTAAAGAGCACAGGGAGATTGTAAGTAGCCCGATATTGCTGGCTTTTGCTTAGCTTGCTGACGGGATTCGTCGTATGAAACATGAAAATTACCTCATGTTTTATATAAGGATTCGACACTATATCAAAACCGGTAACTCTCAATCTTTCAAAGCTATGTGTCAGATCAGGTCGTGATAAGACACATAAATTTAAAGATCTATATATCTGGCCAGATAGACTTTTTTATAACAGCTTTATAAATTAAACAAATCTGCCATAGAGACAGATTTGTTTAATTTATAATTAGAGGTTTGCAACGTTATGATATACTTTTTGCACATCATCATCATCTTCAAGGGCATCAACAAGTCCTTCAAAGATTTCTAAATCTTCTGGTGAAAGTTCAACTTCTGATTGGGCAATCATTTCTAATTCTGTTGTTGAAAATTCAGTAATTCCAGCTGCTTTTAGCGCTGCAATTCCTTTATGCAGGTCTGTAGCTTCAGTATAAATAACGATGTTTCCTTCTTCTTCGGTTACATCACGAACATCAACTTCAGCATCAAGCAAAATTTCAAAAATATGGTCAGGGTCTGTTCCTTTAAATACAATCACTCCAGTATTGTCAAACATATAGCTGACAGCACCTGCCGCTCCGATATTCCCGCCTTTTTTATTGAAAATTGTGCGGATATTAGCAATCGTACGGTTAACATTAGACGTCAACGTTTCAGCGATAACCATTGAACCATTGGGTCCAAAGCCTTCATAACGCCCTTGCACGAACGTTTCATCTCCGCCACCTTTGGCTTTATCAATGGCTTTATCAATAACATGTTTTGGAACCTGTGCTTGTTTCGCACGTTCAATAACGAATTTTAAAGCTGAGTTTGATTCCGGGTCTGGTTCACCTTGTTTAGCCGCAGCATAGATTTCTACACCAAATTTTGCATATACTTTAGACGTTGCACCGTCTTTAGCCGTTTTTTTAGCAACAATATTTGCCCATTTACGTCCCACTGGAAACATCTCCTCAAAAAATTATTTACATTAATGGCAGGTTAATAACCTGCATGTTTTTCTGCCGCATTATATCATAATATATAAATTCTCGTCTATGAGAAATAAAAACATCCAGCTTTTACGGGGGGGACTTTGATTTTAACAATGGCTAATATGGTGGGTAAGTCATTTTTTAATTTTCTTCTGGTTCTTTTTTTTTATTTTTAATAATTGAATTGCAGCAATAACGTCTTATTGATGGTGGTGTCGCTCATCAGGTGAGGTGGAACGCTTGCACGTCTTGCGACATATTGTGGCAGAAACTTAATGGCGAAATTAAGAGCCTATCCCATTAGGGCTATTTTACTTGCCATTTTGGACCTGGGCAGTGCTCAAAATCCTCACGTACTACGTGTACGCTCCGGTTTTTGCGCGCTGTCCGTGTCCAAACTGGCTGCGCCAATAACGCCTGGTGGGATAGTCTCTAAGACGATATATTCCCGCCTTGAGCCGCGTTAATTTGTTGCATACTTTTAAACGGAGGTATACCTCTTGTAGGCTATACCTCCTGCTTCACGTTATCGCGCGATTAACGCAAATACGCCCCAGCCAAAGTATTCTCGCGTCCAGGTGACGTGACGTTTGGGGGCTACCGTCAGTTCTGTTCGAACCTCTTGCGCAAACTCATCGTTAGGGTTTTCCTCCAGCCAGCGGCGCATGGTCATCCACTTCGCGGCTTCATATCTGTCCCAGCCTTGCGGGTCTGCCAGCACCATTTCCACTACGTCATAGCCGAGTTGGTCGAAAAAGGCGACCAGCTCGGGCAGGGGGCGAAAATCGGCGACGGATGAGACGCCACAGGCGTGGGCGATCTCTTCCGTTGCGGGGATCCGACGCCAGTACGGTTCACCGATGAGAATGATCCCGCCAGGTTTGAGGCTTTTGGCCAGCAGATCTATTGTCCCCGCGACACCGTCCGCAATCCAGGTGGCGCCTACGCAGGCCGCCACGTCATATTTTTCCTCGTCGATATAACCGGCCGCGTCGTTATGAATAAAATGTACGTATTCACTGACGCCGAGCTCTTCTGCACGTTGTTTTGCCTGTGTGGTGAAGAGCGGGCTTATGTCAATGCCAGTACCTGTAACACCGTAATCGCGAGCCCAGGTGCAGAGCATCTCACCCGAACCGCTACCGAGATCGAGAATCCGTGTGCCTGGTTTCATGCGTAACGCATGGCCCAGCGTGGCGTACTTTTCCGCTGTAAACGGATTATGGATACGGTGTTCGCTTTCGCTAATGGTAAAAATACGTGGGATATCCATTGGGTTATTCCTTTTACTGAGGGCTATTCCCTCAGCGGGAGGGGCTTTTTCAGCCAGCAGCGCAAACAGCTTGCCTGCAAAAGTCTCGCCGACCGGCCAGGTGTGACTGTCCGGGCGCTGCAACACAGTGAAGCCAGCATCACCAAGCAGGCTGATATATTCATCATCGCGCCAGGCCTTCATTTGACTGCCGAAACGGGTGGTACAGCCGTTTTCCGCTATCGCCCAGAACTGCGTTGAGCTGGTTTGGGCCTCTTCATCCCAGGCATTTTCCGTTAACAGCAGATGAGGCATGGCAAGAAACAGGCCGTGCGGACAACGCTGCCAGCCTGGCTGCGCCATGCCCTGGCGTTTAACTTCATCAAAGGTATGCACTTCAACAAGCAGTTTGCCGTCCGGTTTCAACCACTGCGCGCAATGACTGATGAGGCTTTGCGCATCCGCAGCGCTAAAGACATTCAGTTCCCCAAACGTCATCATAATGAAATCGAAAGGTTCCGTGGGGTGGTATGTACGAATATCCTGCTGAATGTAGTCAATATTCAGGTTTGCGGCTTGCGCCTGCTGGCGAGCCCATGTGATGGATGCCGGAGAGAAATCTACGCCTGTGCAGTGAAACCCACGCTCCGCTAACAGGCGGGTATAAAAACCGGGTCCACAGCCGAGATCCAGAATGCGGGCGCCAGCGGGTAACTGACGGGTAATCCATGTTACCTGTTGCTCAATCACAGTTAGCCGGCGGCTGGCCCAGTCGTGGTCCTGTGACAGATGATTTTCCAGCATGCGTTGGCTGAAGGCTGGCTCGTCCCAGGGGATTTTGCCTTCATCGGGTAATAGCCGAATGCGATGCGTTGCAAAAATAACGGCGCTGATATCCATCATCATCTCCTTAGCGATTGTCAGGCTGGGCGCGAACGTTGTTCAGTCCGGTTGTATTAATGCGGTAGGGCTGACCGTTAACGGATTTGATCAGCTTTTTGGTTTTGAGTTTTTTGAATACAGCGAGCGTGCAATCGGCGAGCAACAGCCCTTCGCGGCTATAGCACTCAACGGCGGTGACGCGGCCTGACGCATCGCGGATGTGCATAATGCGTCCGCCTTTGGCGAGAACGTGTAAGGTACGTTGTTCCTGACGGGATAAATTCATACTGAAGAACCTGTTTAATCATCATAGGCAAAACGTGCAAACACACTGCGGTGTCCGCATTCGATTTCGGCACATTGATAATCAGTCCGGCCTGAAAAGGTCGGGGAACTGATTATCAGATGATGACATTCTCCAGCATCAAAGCCTCGGGTTGAGTTGAAAGGTATTTACGTCGTGAATGATAACACCTGATTTCTGTAAGTGAATAACCGGGAGTGAAAAGTGTGATCTCAAAGGGAGGATCATGCGTTTAGTAAGTCAGTTGGATAGATCACACAATTACCATAATGAATATTGATTAAACTCATATACCCGATAATGGCCGCTTTGATAGTCTCGACGTATCTTTTTAGCCATTGACAGGGTTGTTGCGTTGGAAATCTTTTTTTTAACCCACTGAAAAATATCACTTAAATATTTTTCATACATAAACATTTATGGTCCGCTGAGTTCGGATCCGGTTTTGTATGGGTTAAAAAAGGTACGTTATGAAAGTCATATGGACTGTCACTCCTGTGGGGTATCAGCGCATAGCGAAACGTTGCCCTTCATGCAGCGTAAAACGGGACTTCACGCCTTCTGGGGCATTTCGGGTTAATTCGCAAAAGAAGGTACTCGATGTCTGGAGTATCTATAAATGCACACACTGCGATTACACCTGGAATATCTCCCTGTTCTCGCGTCTGCCAGTCAGCAAAATTAACCGCGATCTTTATGGCCGACTGATGGCGAATGATGCTGCCACGGTGCAATATTTTGCTTATGACAACGCGATCCTGAAGCGAAACAATGCTGAATTATCGGGGCAGCCTGATTTTCACATTCAGGAACGGTGGCTGGTCAGTATCGCCTCCCACAAGCAGGTCAGTGTTAGCGTCAGGATTTCCCGTTCTTTTCAGGTCAGCCTGCTGTCGATTTTGAAGAAGCAACTCCTGTTAAGCGCAGCCGAAATCAAGAGACGGATTGAAACAGGGCAAATAAGTGGCGTCACGGTGAAAATGCTTAAATCGCGAAAACTGAAGAATGCAAAATATGATTTGCAGCTCTCAGTTGAAACACTGTATGACCGGCGAAGGATTGTTCTGACCCGTCGATAAAAACAATAAGCTCACCTTACGTTTAAGTGTGCTGGTATGGCAACGACGCAACGGAATGAAAGAAGGACTAAGGGACAGGTGAGCTTTAGTTGAATAACCCTTGTCTGTGGCATTCAGTGAAGGCTGAATGCCATGGATAATCCAGATTTTCGCACCAGTGATGATATTGTATGGATTCTTTGCGCAAGCCAGCAGAATGACAAAGGGCGATGGGTTACAATTATCTGTAGAGTAAACAAAAGGAATATAATGTGGCGCTATACAATATCTCTGAGAAAATACTGACTACCCTTGAAAAAACATCTTTCACCATCGAAAGGCTGCAGGAACGCTATGATCTTCAGGAGGCTATCAAGAAGAATATTGATATTGTCGCGCCGGGCTGCCTTGTCATATCCGAAGAATTCTCTGATTGGGAGGATAGTCGGCGGAGGATTGATTTATTAGCGATTGACAAGCAGGCCAATTTGGTTGTCATTGAACTGAAACGTGATGAAATCGGCGCGCATATGGAACTGCAGGCGCTAAGGTATGCGGCAATGATTTCAACGATGAGTTTTGCGAAAGCATGCGAATATTATCAGGCATATCTTTGGAAGCATGGGATCGATGAGAATGCAAAAGAGAAGTTACTGGATTTTGTGGAGTTAGAAGAAAACGAACTCGCTGATTTTGGTAAAGATATTCGCATCGTTCTGGCATCAGCGGATTTCAGTAAAGAATTAACGACAACCGCAATATGGCTAAGAGATAAAGGTGTCGATATTCGCTGTGTTCGCTTAACGCCTTACAACTTTAAGGGTGAAGTGCTGATTAATGCTGAACAAATAATACCAGTCCCTGAACTGGAAGAATATCAGGTCAGATTCAGAGAGAAACGCACGGAACAAATTATTAGCAGTCAAAAGTCGGAGAGGGATTATTCCTTATATAAATATAAAGGAAAAACCTTCAATAAACGGAAGCTTGCACTTGAACTTTTCACTGACTGGATTAATAAACATAATCCTGCGAATATAGATGATCTCAAGAATAAATTGAGTGAAGACTTACAGAAAAGAACAGTAGCACTGGTTGAGCAGATCCCTGAAAAAAGGAAAAACAGATATCATATGCAGGAAGATGCGTTGATTGAGTTGCCGTCCGGTGAGCGTATTGCTATATCGAATCAATGGGGGTTAGGGACTATAGAACTGCTTATTGATTTTGTTCGTCAGGATAATTTTGTAGTTGAAAAAGTGGGTTGACAGGAAGTAATAATAAAATAGATCCCATTCATTAATGGGATCTCACGTTTCATCCGATACGAAGACCCTGGTCTCTTTGTCAGTAGCATCATAATTACGCAAGCCTCTTTACTTTGCTTATCATTTATATTTAATGTAAATATTCACTCAACACCATTAAAAAATAAGAAAAAATGACTCACTGTTGAGCTGATATTAATACCTGAACCACTGAATTAGAGTAATGTGACGCTATTCATAGCGTATTTTTTTCTGTTGCGGTTACAGGAGGAGGAATGCACACCTTTAGACCATACTCACTAAGGCATAGCGATCTGTTATATGAAGATATTCCGTTAGAAATACGCGAGCAAATAATCTTATTGATTATCAATACGCTAGGAAATTGCTCCTCTTTTTATGATATGACATTATACTGCTATCATAATAGTCATTCTGACGAAGTTTATCGAAGAATATGTAAAACGTTGCGCAAAGAGTATGGCTTATTCACCTTATATGCGCATTCAACGTCATATCTGGATGAAATGAGTAATCTGTTATTAAAAACAGATGATAAAAGAAAGCATATTGATACCATTGAGCTTGCTTTTAACTATATAGATACCTACCTTCGAACCTATGAAGTTACGCTTGGGTTAGAACCGGATAAGGCGATTAGTGAATTAAATAATATATTTCATGAGCATAGTTTAAAATATCGATATGAAAATGGTAGAATTGTAAGGCTGCGCAGAATAAAACGGCTTAAAAACATATGTTATTATTTGTACTCTCCTGGAGAGTATGGCTTTGTCGAATATGATCTTATGGAAGCGTATAATCGCCTGATGCTTAATGATTTTGCCTGTGTCGTAAAGGAATGTCATGCAGTCTTCAGAAGCGTTCTTCTCAGAATTCATGAGAGAAAAGGTATCGTATATCATGAACAAGATAGTTTAAATACCTTAATGACTAATCTGATGGCGAGAGGCGTTATATCTGCTGAATATGCACATAAATTTCATTTTTTAAGTAACGTGCTGGAGTCAGAAATATTTCTGCCGATGGCGCCAGAAAAATCGCATCATCACTACGCAATGATGCTCCGTATCTCTGAAGAGTTGGCCTGTAGTATTTATTATCTTACTGAGCGGAGTATATTCTTTCTTACCCAGCGGGCTGAAGAAGATGGTGTCGCGCCATAATAATGATCGCGCTGTCGCTCAGTCAGACTGCATCATCGTTATTTGAATTTGTTCAGACGTCGGAATTTTTTGTTCTGCCGTCTGTTTTTTTAGTGATGAGCTGTTCAGTGCAATAATAAGGGGTACAGTACGATGACTGATTTTTAAACTGCATATCATCTGTGTCGCATTTACTCATGGGTATTGGGTCAGGGAGAGAGAAGAATGAGCACTATTTTAAAGCCTTTTTTATTGGCGGTAACCCTGATGTTAATCTTAATAAGGCCTGGCTTTGCAACAGAGGATGGAGCGATAACCATGGTTAAAACCTACAGCGCTTATGACTATTTGCAGACCCGAGCGCGGTTGATGCACGCTGTCGCCGATCACGGTCTGGTGTTATTTGGGGAATTTGATCATGCCAGAGCGGCACAGAATGTTAACCTGAAAATGCCGCCGACAACGGTTCTGGTCTTTGGCAATCCTAAAGGCGGAACGCCTCTCATGCTGGCGCATCCCGAACTGGCGCTGGATTTACCGTTTCGGGTGCTCATTAGCCAGCAAGCCGATGGGCGAACGTTAGTCAGTTATCATCCCGCTGAAACGCTGCAACGTTATGGTCTTGATGCCGCAGATATACAGGCTTTGAAAAAACTGGAACAGCTCGTTGAAAAAAGTCTCCACTAAAGCTGAAAATCGGGCGATGTGTTTGCACAGGTGATGTCGCGAATAAATGCGCTCACATCGTCCATTACCTGATGAGATAAGGCGGCATCAAAGGTGGCGCTATCAGCATCACAGAACCCGTGCCGCGCATCGTACATTTTACACTGCACCCGGGGGCGCTTTTCCAGCGTCTGTCGCATGGCGAGGGGATCAAACGCCGGCTCATAACGCGCGATAATAACCAGTGCCGGACAGAGAGGCGCAAGATGAAGGTACTGGCGTATACGGGAACCGTAATAGCAAATGACGCCATCGCATAACCCACTGGCTGCACTTAGCCATGCGAGCGTTGCGCCGACGCTATATCCTACGACGATTAACGTCTCATACTGCGTTCTGAGATCGTGGAGTAACGTGGTAACGACGGCGGGATCAAAGCCGACATTTGCTGAAAAGTGACGGTAAGCCTCCTCCTGCTGTTCATAGCGAAAGGGGGTATGGTGAGGAAACAGCGCGGGAATATAGATGTCGAATCCGCGCGTCATCCATTCATGGCCTGCGCGTTGGATATGAGCGTTAATACCATAAATTTCATGCAGAATAATCGCTGCCCGGCGATGGCGGCTCGACAAACTGGAGGCGTTGCTTCCCCCGGATACGCCTGGGGCGAAAAACACGGTGTCTTTTATCATAACGCGTTCTTGATACAAAGAGAGCGGCTGGATTTTCGCCGATCACGCTATGTCAGAGGCATTGTTCCTGTCAATGTACAGACACATTTTATGGCCTGATTTTTGGTTGATAAATTTTATATTGGTAAACCAATATGCTGTTCATATTCAGGCATCAGGGCTAAAGATGGAACATCAGTTGTGTATTGTCTACTGCCTTTCCTTTTATCTGGCTTCACTAACGAAACGGGGCGCATTATTGTTTTGTTGGTTGACCAGTTTCGCGTTTTTGGTGTGCTACGCGTGCTATCCCTCTTTACAAATGCTATAGTCTGATACCGGGAAATCGCATCGGACGGGCACAACCAATATGAAATCAAACACTTCTCAGCAAAGACCTTACCAGGAAGTGGGCGCAATGATACGGGATCTGATTGTTCAGACGCCGTACCGCCCCGGGGAGCGCTTGCCGCCGGAAAGAGAGATCGCTGAGAGGCTCAATGTGACGCGTACCGTCGTGCGTGAAGCGCTGATCATGCTGGAAATTAAAGGTCTGGTTGAAGTCCGCCGCGGCGCCGGGATCTACGTGCTCGACAGCGCGGTTAATAACGAGATGGAAGGCGCTGACGTCAATCACTGTAATGACGCCGGGCCGTTTGAACTGTTGCAGGCGCGTCAGTTGCTGGAAAGCAATATCGCTGAATTTGCCGCTCTGCAGGCCACCCGCGAGGACATCATTAAAATGCGCCAGGCGTTACAACTGGAAGAGCGAG
Organism: Salmonella sp. NW722; assembly: GCF_051702785.1. Classification (NCBI taxonomy): domain Bacteria; kingdom Pseudomonadati; phylum Pseudomonadota; class Gammaproteobacteria; order Enterobacterales; family Enterobacteriaceae; genus Salmonella; species Salmonella sp. NW722. The sequence continues at coordinate 392,615 of NZ_JAMMIN010000003.1, read as the reverse complement.
AGCTCGCCTCCAGCGCGCCGGGCGGCTCAGAAAGCGGCGATATGCAGTTTCATCTGGCCATTGCCGAAGCGACCCATAACAGTATGTTGGTAGAGCTCTTCCGTCAGTCCTGGCAATGGCGTGAAAATAATCCGATGTGGCTCCAGCTTCATAGCCATCTGGGCGATACGCTTTACCGTAAGGAGTGGCTGGTCGATCATAAGCAGATCCTCGCGGCGTTAATTAAGAAAGACGCCCGCGCAGCGAAGCTGGCGATGTGGCAGCACCTGGAAAACGTGAAGCAGCGTCTGCTGGAGTTTTCCAATGTTGATGACATCTACTTTGATGGCTATCTGTTTGAGTCATGGCCGCTGGACAACGTTGATGCCTGATTATACCTGGAATAGCGTGGGCAGGCCCAGTCCACGTTTTACTTCCTGTAACGTCTTTTGAGTGACCTCATGGGCCCGCTCGCTACCTTTTTTCAGCAATTCCATTAGCATTCCCTTATCTGCAATAAAGGTTGCCCGTCGTTCGCGTATGGGCGCGATCAGTTCTTGCAGGCAGGTCTCCAGCTCATTTTTACAGACACGGTCGCCTAATCCGCCTTGTTGATAATGTGCTTTCATCGCCGCGACTTTGGTTTTATCCGGATGGAACGCATCCAGCCACGTAAAGACGACGTTACCTTCTATTTTTCCCGGATCGCTAATTTTTAAATGATTGGGATCGGTGTACATCGCGCTGACCGCAAGGTGGATGGTCTCTTCGCTGGCGGAAAGAAGCAGGGTATTGCCGAGCGATTTCGACATCTTGGCGCTGCCGTCAATGCCTGGCAGACGGCCCGTATCGCTCAGGAGCGCCTGACAGGGTCGCAATACCGGCGAGGAGAAAAGACTATTCATCTTATGAACGATCTCATTCGTTTGCTCAATCATGGGCAATTGGTCGTCGCCAACCGGTACCATTTCGGCCTTAAAGGCGGTGATATCTGCCGCCTGGCTAATGGGATACGCCATGAACCCGACCGGCAGGGAACGGGTAAAGCCTTTTTGGGCAATCTCATTTTTTACCGTAGGATTACGCTCCACTCGGGCGACGGTAACGATATTCATATACAGCACCGTTAATTCGGCGAGGGCGGGTAACGCGGATTGCAGGCAGATCGTCGTCAGCGCGGGATCGATGCCGACGGCCAGATAGTCAGCTAACACTTGCGGAATATTATCGCGGATTTTTTGCGGATTACTGCCGTTATCGGTGAGTCCCTGCAGGTCGGCAATCAGGACATACTGTTGGTGATCCTGCTGTAGCGCGACGCGCTGGCGCAGTGAACCGACATAATGGCCGAGGTGCAACGAGCCGGTGGGGCGATCGCCAGTCAGAATGATGGGAAGGGTGTTCATTAAGGACTCCTTTATGCTTACTGTAAAGCCGAAAGACGTCCCGAAACACAGTAGCCGCCTTTCGGCGGCTACTTAAAGAGGGATAGTGATCCGTGCCGCCTTCAGGAAGGCAGCCACCAGCGGAGATGACGTTGCGTAGCGTTGGATCGTTTCGTGTTCATGTGATCTAACGTATCACGACTAAACGTAAGGGTAAAGCGGCTGGCGTGTCGTCCGGGCATAAAGTCATATCGCCTGAACAGAGAACATGTTACTGACTTTGAAACGCGATTTTATAATTTGCTGCCCAAAAATACGTGGCGCTGAAAGGCGCATTTTTGATGCAAATCATTTATTACTGTGATAACACTGTGCGCGATAAAAACATTAAATATATTCACATAGTAAATATGTTCTATTGGAATGGTTGTTTTCGATATGACAAAAGTCTAAAAACCCATTGATGTGAAAAGGAATAAGAATTGTCTATATTCCGATTCTGTGGAATTAAGTAATTTCTCGGATAAAAATAAGAAATGATATTGATATTTCTTTTTTGATATGGTTCTTATAGCGGCTATGGTTATTCAGGAAACGATGCTTGAATGCCTGGCGTAATAGATTTCAGGTCAGTAGCGCTATTGTAAAATGGATTGTTGATGGCAGAAGGTATTTAGCAAGAATCCAGTTATAGCAGATTGTCAGTATTTAATCTGGTATACAGAGACACCAACGAAATGGCTGGAAAATGGAACGTTCTTTCATTGTTGGCGTTCCGTCCTTGTCAGCCTGCTTTGCCGCATGATAATCACGGAGGGGGGATGGACGCCATCTATTTAAAACTGGACGGTATTGAAGGCGAAAGCCGGATCAAAGGTTTTGAAAACCAAATAAAACTTATTGCTTACAACCACAACCCGACAAAACGGGAGTCCGGCGAAGCGAGAGGGACATATATTGGAGGATTGACGCTGACAAAGCCTGTCGATCTTGCTACGCCTGGCCTCTATGAGCACTATTGTAACGGGAAAACGGTGAAAGAAGGCGTGCTGACATTATGCCGTCGTGATAAGGGCGCAATGCTGCCATTTATTATTTATACGCTCACCAATGTGCGAATTTCACGCATGAGCAATCATGGCGACGCCGAAGGCAGCGCCACGGAGACCGTGGATTTGGTTTATAGCCATATTCGCTGGGATATTCCCGCATTAGCGTCGAAAAGCAAAACACGGCGGCCCCTTCACCGACAGGCGCTGTGGCGATGAGGACAAAACAAGCTTGCGGACTCGCAGTGGGCGATGCTGTATAGCGAAATGGCATTTAGCGGCTTGCGAAGGCTGATGAGCGCTCATGTAACCAATCGATTGCCTGAAAAGGCGATAACGCATGGCCCTTACACCCGTTATGATTTTTACGCATAGCCGCTAATAAAACGGCATTTTTTATATACACATCAAGTTGATAGTGTGTTTCTGACCTTGACGTAAATAAGCGGGAAAAGCGATGAAACACACCATTGGGATACTGGGGGGGATGGGACCTGCGGCAACGGCGGATATGTTGGAAAAATTTGTTGAATTGCGACATGCCAGTTGTGATCAACAACACATCCCGCTCATTGTCAGCTCTATCCCTGATATTCCCGATCGTACAGCATGTCTGTTATCCGGCGGGCCTTCGCCATACCGTTATCTGGAGCGTTATCTGCATATGCTGGAAGACGCCGGGGCGGAGTGTATCGTTATCCCATGCAACACTGCGCATTATTGGTTTGATGATTTACAGAACGTCGCGAAAGCGCGAATGATCAGTATCCTGGACGCTACCCTGGGGGATATTCCGCCATCGGCGCGGCACGTTGGTCTGCTGGCGACCAATGCGACGCTGGCGACCGGGTTATATCAAAAGAAAGCGCTGGCGCGGGGGCTGACGTTAATTCAGCCAGAAGACGCGGGGCAGGCGTTGGTAATGCAGGCTATTTATACGCTTAAACGTGGCGATAAAACTGCGGCGCAAGCGCTGCTGCTGCCGCAAATCGATAGCCTTATTGCCCGTGGCGCTCAGGCAATTATTATGGGGTGTACCGAAATTCCGCTTATTGTGGCCGGACATGAACGCGCGATAGCGTGCCCGATGATTGATTCCACAGCGTCGCTGGTGCGCGCGGCGATTCGTTGGTATGAGTCCTGGCCAGACACCCGCGCCTCTTTGACCGGGGAACAACGCCTTACCGCCTGAGGTGTTTACAGCGCGGCCTGAAGCCCACGCAGGTCGCGCCAAAATGTTTCGGCTACCTGACTCATGCGGGTATTCATGCGATAAGCATAAGCCTGGATCGGGATAACCAGTTCGTCGGCATCAAGCACTATCAGGCGTCCGTCGGTAATCTCCTGACGGATAGCATACTCGGGCAACCAGGCGATTCCGCAGCCGTCCATCGCAACCTGTTTTAACAATTCACTCATCGAAGAGACGAAAAATGTACTGAAACTCAGTTCAGCATGGCGAGTCAGGGTACGATTTATCAGCCGGCCCATATAGGAGTTCTGACTGTAATTAAGCAGGGGAAAGTGCGGCTGCTCAAGCGTATAGCGCGGCTCGCCCCGGCCATTGTTGGCGCAAACCGGAAACAGTCTCGACTCAAACAGGCGGATGTTATCAAACGGCGCTTGTTGCAGATTTTCATCGTGATAAGAAAAGATAAAATCGCTTTGCCCCTCACGTAACATATCCACCGCCTGGTCGACATCTATCGCCTCAACGGCGTAGGTAAACTGCGTCGACATCTGCTTAACGATGGTCGGCAACAGGCCGAGGGAGAGCGAGTGGGCGGCGGCAATCTTGATTTTACGCAGCGTATAATCGCTGCCGCCGCGCAGTTCGGTCAGATTACTTTCCAGCTGCTGTAACAGGTGGCGAACCTGGGAGTGAAAGATTTTACCCTGTTCGGAAAGCTGTAGCGGCGAGACCTGTCGGTTAAACAGTTCAACGCCCACGGCATGTTCCAGGGCGCGAATCCGCCGGCTAAAAGCGGGTTGCGATACGTTGCGGATAATGGCGGCCTGAGAGAAATTGCGGCACTTTTCCAGCGTCAGAAAATCATATAGCCATTTTGTCTCAATATTGTGCAAACCTGCTCCAGTTACATCCATTTACCGTTATCCTGTCAGCCGCCCGAAGGGGCATTCTACGTCCATTCGGGCGGCTGACAACCGCTTATCCCGTCCTCTTTCAGAATGCCGCGATGGGGCAGCCTGAAACTAGCAGGAATTACGCCGGTTCAAAGGTACCTTTTACGCAGGCTTTCCCCTCATTGACCATGCGTTTGCCGCGCGCATACACCTGCTCAATGCGTAAATCTTCGCTAAAGACAAGCAGATCCGCATCGTTACCGGGACGGATTTCGCCTTTGCCGTCCAGACTGAGGAAGGCGGCTACGCTGGTCGTCAGCGGACGCAGAGCATCGGTCAGGCTGAATCCGTAGTGATTAACCAGCGTCTGCAACGTCTCCAGCAAACTTTCGAAGCCCGCGACGCCGATACCCGTCAGATTTCCGGCAGCATCAAATAGCGGCTGGCTGCCGTTGCCGTCTGAACTGAGCGTCACTCGGGAAAGCGGGACGCCGGCTTTTACCGCTCTGGCAATGCCCTCCGCCGGCGCGACGGGATCCGGGATACTGGTGGTAATGTCGATCACGCCGCCTTTAAGCGCAAACGCCAGCGCCTGCTCGAAAAGCGATTCGCTACGGTTGACGTGGGTAGGCAGTAGTTTACCGATCGGCACGTCGCTGTTTTCCAGGATGTCATACAGCGGCTGTAACCCTTTTTTGCTGCTGCCCATATGGAAAACGCTGACACCGGGTTTACCGCCCAGCAGGCCGCCAACGCGTGATTCGGCGGCCATGCTGGCGAGTTGATTCCCGCCGGGCGCGGCGGAACGGTGGTCGGAGACTGCGCATTTCACGCCAATGACGCGATCGATCAGCGCGACGTCTTTTTCTACCGAGCCAGTAATGGTCGGCGACGGAACGTGATAAGCGCCCGTGAGCATCCAGGCGGTGATCCCCTCCTCATTTAGCGCTCGCGTTTTGGCTAACAGCGACGCGGGATGACGGCTGACGGAGTCGGTGCCAAGCAGGCCGACGACCGTTGTTATCCCGGCTTCCGTCAGGCGGCTCAGGGAGACTTCCGGCGTCCGCGTCGTCGGCCCCGCTTCGCCGCCGCCGCCGATCAGATGAACGTGTTGGTCGATAAAGCCCGGGCACAGCATACGACCGCTAAGATTAATCACCGTACAGTCCGGTACGATATCGCTGGGGATGTCAGCGCCGACGGCAATAATTTTGCCATTCGCGAGCAGAACATCGCAGATGCCCCGGTCTTCTGGCGCAAACAGGTGCGCACCCTGTAATAAGGTAAACTCCGCGGCGGATAAATCAGGCATGATAACTCCTTATTAAACAATAAGCTGCATGACCCAGATCGACAGCAGCGCATTGATGGCGCAGACTGCGATAATATGCGGGTAATATTTGGCGTTGACTTCGGCAGTACCGAGACAGCGGCCGACATTCTGTACCGGGTTTCCCATCAGGTAAATGGCTGGCAGTAGTACGGTAACATCGTGGCCGCTTAGCGCGCCGGCGGTAGCCAGACTGGCCGCCACGCCAACGGCGCCGCCCATACTCATCAGCGAAGCCAGAAGCACCGTAGCCGCTTCGCCGGGAAGCCCCCACAACGCCATCACGGGCTGGCAGATATGGCCTACCCAGTCGAGCAGACCGGTAATTTTCAGCGCCTGAATAATGACAAATGCCATGACCACATTGGGTAACAGGTTGGTCGTGGCGATGGTAAAACCGCGGCGTGCGCCATCGATAAACATATCCATGACATTCTTACGTACCTGAGTCGTCATGATTGGGCTCCTTGCGCAGGGTGACGGCGTTCTTCGATGTTAATCCAGACGCGCAAAAGGTTTGCGCCGATAAATTTGAATAGCAGAATGACCACCAGCGGAATGATGACTGACGTTCCCAGAAAGGCGAATACTGCAACGCCGGAGGAGAAATAGTTGGTGATAATAGCGCTGCCGCTGGTCTGCCAGGCGGCAAAAATCACTTTATCGCGTTCAGTGATTTCGCCTTCCTGCGCCAGTTCTTTGGTCATACCCGCCGCGGCGTCGGTATTTTGCAGGTTGGCGATCAGCGCCAGTGAGCAAATACCGGGAATGCCAAGCAACGGTTTCAGGATGGGCGTCATCAGTTGCTGTGCCGCCCGCAGACCGCCCAGTCCATCCGTAATCGCGATGATACCCAGAGAAAGGATAACCGACGGCGCCAGCTCCAGCGCAAAAAGGAAGCCATCTTTCGCGCCCGTTCCGCCCGCGCCGCGAAAGGTCTGCGTACCGGTCACATGACCGAATGACCCGTTGAGTACGGTAAAATCAAAAACGCGCCACCAGCCTTCGCTTCCGGAAAATACGCCGGAAAAGAAAATAATGGTGAGAAAAAACGCCAGGTATCCCTTTATCCCGACCTTTTCTGTATCAAGCGGCATGGCCGCCCCGTCTTGTTGCGCCATAGCGATCCCCGAATTTTTTTGATGATGTGTTGGTTGTAGCCACAGGCCAAAAAGCCCGAAACAGAAAGACCTTATCAGTCATGAGGGTAAGGGCAAAATGCAAGTATGTATCGTGCTATGCGTTTCTTGCATAGCAGCGCGAAAAATCACCATCCTCGCTACTGCCGGAGGCGCGGGGAACCGTGGACGGTATAACGCGAGGTAAAAAAGCAAAGAAACAGGTGTTGACGCAGGCCGGAGCTGAGAGCAGGAAAAAAGGAGAAATAAATTTGACGTTAGTCAATTTCACGCCACTTAATTATCGTTGTTAAAAAATAGGATTTTTTAACCTAAATTTTACTTTTTTACTGTAATTTTTCACGCCTTAAGAGGAATTGTCACGGTCAGGTCAGTAGCCGCTGATAGGTCAGCTTGCGCCCTAAGAATCCTACGGGCAGGTAATAAAAAACGAATAATCGAATTAATTTCATGATGTGATTTATTTATAATTGTGATGATTTGAGAGGAAGCGATAATCATCATAATGGAATATATAGCCAAAATAATTCGAGTTGCGTAAAGGTGGCAAGGGAGTGAGTCCCCAGGAGCATAGATAACTATGTAACTGGGGTGAGCAACGGCCCGTCAGGGCGAGGCCCATAGATGGGCCGGGTAATCCGTAGCCAACACATAAGCAACTTGAAGTAGGAAGGGTATATAAAATAATAGGCAGTTTGATAACACTAAAAACCATAGAATAAGTATAGTTTTTAGTGGCATCTTTACCTTGAAATAACGTGTTGAGGATGTGCTATTAAAAACAGATCCGCATTGCGCCGCGAATAGCATTAAAGATACAACCTGGTGCGGAGAGCGTGGGTTTACTCTACCGCTTATTCACGTATCACAAACCGTTTTTGTTTTATCTGCTGCGCGGCGCTGATCAGCGCGGCAAAAAAGAGCGCCGCGGCACCGCAAAGCGTGGCGTTGATAATTGCCGACGCGCCATTGCCTGACAGACTGGCGGCGAGCGGACCGAGAATTTGCCCAATACCATACGTTAGCGTCACCAGGCCTAACAAATTAATATTGCCCGGCGCGCTGAGTTGTCGGGCTAGCGGCATCACCAGCGAGGTTGTGCCCATAAACGTGGCGCCAAAACCAATACTGCTCAGTATTAACAGCAACAATGAGTCGCTGGCGAGAGACAGCAGCACGCAGGCGCTCTGGATCAACAGGTTCGCGGTCAGGCATGGCAGGACGCCCCAATGTTTTGCCGCCCACAGCCAGCCGAAGCAGCCGGGAATGATCGCCAGGCCGACTAACGACCAAAGGTGCGCCGTGAGTAGCGGAGAGCCCGCGCTTTTCGCCATCAGCGGCAAATAGGTAGCGACAATGATGTAGCCGAATCCGGCGAAACCGTACAACAGCGCCAGTTGCCACCAGGGCATAGGCTGATTTTCGATTCTTGCTAAGGGCGCAGGCGGCAGCGCATGAGCGCGGGGGGGAATCAACATTGCCACGATTAATAGCAATATACCGGCGAGCGCTCCGGCCCCCAGCCATAGCGAATGGGCCGAAAGCGCATAATGTAAACCGCCAATGACATATTCGTTACCCAGTGCAATCCCGGCCCCGACGCCGGAAAAGAGCGCGGCGATCACAAACGGATGGCGGGTATGATGCAACACAATCATTGATCCAAAAATCATCATTCCCGCACTCGCGACGCCTGCCAGGAAGCGCACCAACATGACGATTGCGGGTTGGGTAAATATCGCCATGGCCAGAATAAGAATACCGGTGGCGACCGCCGAAGCCAGCAGCATGGGGCGTAGACGAGAGGGGAGATGAAAAAGGCCAAAGGAAAACAGTAAGCTTCCCGCCAGGTACCCTGCATAATTGGCGCTGGCAATCCAGGAGAGCTGATTAAACGTTAGCTGCTTTTCCGCCAGCATTACCGGCAGCATGGGCGTATACAGAAAGCGGCCAACTCCCATCCCCAGCGTCAATACCATCATACCGAAAAGCGCCGTAAAAATGGGATGGCGAGGTGAAGCGCTCTGAGCATAAACCATGGTTTTTCTCTTTGCTAAAGTAAGGCAGGAATGCCGGATTGTTGTTGTAAATGATAATAAAAAGTAAAATTAATGTTTCAAATTTGCAAGAAAAGAAAGTGAAGCGCAGGCGAATAACGGATTGAGAAGAGGGGCATCGGTGGGAAATGGCATTAAATTAATGCCTCCCACGTGCGGGGTTTGGCAGTTAATCTGAACGAGAATTGCGCCTTCCCCTTCTTAGATACTGAGCAGTGCCGGTATTTGCGACAGTAAATATAACACCAGACCGATAGCGCCGCCGACCAGCGTGCCGTTCACGCGGATAAACTGCAAATCTTTACCGATATTAAGCTCAATCTGCTGCGACATATCGCGCGCATCCCAGCCTTTTACGGTATCGCTGATGTGGCGCGTCAGGAAGGCGGCGAACTCCGGCGCGACGCGGTGCGCGGCCTGTTCCAGATGACCGTTAAGCGAGGCGCGTAATGCGTCGTCGGCGATCAGCGTCTCGCCAAACCATTGTCCGGCATGAGCGATGCGCTGCTTTACCTTCGAGTCTTCGGCGTTGATATCTGTTTTTAACCACTGGCGTAGATCCGCCCAGATCTCGCCGAGATAACGGTTAAACGCCTCATCTTCCTTCAGGTAACTTTTAATGTTTTCTGCCCGGGCAGCCATTTCCGGATCATGTTTAAGTTTATCGATCAGCCTATACGTCGCGCGATCGAAGGCATGACGAATCTGATGCGCGCGGTCGTGACTGATATCATCCAGCAGAGAATTTACCGCGTCGGAGACCAGTTCAGCGCTGTGTTCTCCCAGCCATTCGGTCGGCAGAATCTTCGCTTTTAACGGATGCTCGGTTTCCAGCCAGCGTATGATCTGTCTGGCGATAAATGTTCGGGAGCTGTCACGCTGTAACAGGGCGATAAGCTGGGCGATCAGCGTATCGAGTAACACCTGGTGACGATCGTTTTTGGTCATGCTTTCCAGCATCAGGGCGCTGGTGCCGGAAAGATCCACTTTATCAATCGCCTTATGCACCGCTCGCTTGAGCAGCCGCTGAATACGGGCGTCATCGGTTAGTTCCAGAAAGCCGCTCATAATTTGCAGCAGATGCTGCCCGACCCGGCTGGCGTTGTCCGGCTGGCTGAACCAGTTTCCGATAAGCAGCGTGGGTTCATGGCGGCGGATTAGCGCGATCAGCGACTGCGTATCAAGGAACTTCTCCTGCACAAATTGCCCAAGATTTTCGCCGATTCGGTCTTTGTTACGGGGAATAATCGCCGTATGTCGTGAAATAAACGGAATGGGAATGCGGCGAAACAGCGCCACCACGGCAAACCAATCCGCCAGCGCGCCAACCATCGCCGCTTCGGCAATAGCTTTTACGCCCAGCACCCAAAAACTGGGCGGCAGGAAAAGCGTGGTCACAAACGTCGCGGCGGCTATCAGCAACAGTGAGAGCGCCAGGCGTTTGGCGCGTTTGAGTTCGGCGATTTTATTCATAGGGTTAAGGATAGAGCCAGACGGCAGGAACGTGCAAAAAACATCAGGTTATCCTTTGCCGGATAAGCCTCTATCCGGCAGAGTGTTTACTTCTCAGCGGCCAGTTCTGCCGCCTCATGCTGGCGCACGCGCTGTAATAGTGTCGCCAGAGTGAAGACCACAATCACCCCGGCCACCGCTGCCAGCAGGTGAAATGGCAGTCTCCCGCCGTGAAACCACAGCCAGCGGCCAACTTCGACCGACACCGCCATCACCGTCAGAATCACCATGTTCAGCGAGGCTGAAACCGTCCCTTTTGGCAAGTTGTTGGAGAAAAGCGTGAAGCGAAACAGCGTCGGGAAAATCATGCCAATGCCGAACGCGTACAGGCTGGTGCCCAGCACAGACCAAAGCCAGACGTGCGGCAGAAGAAGATTACCGAGGAGTAATGTCGCCAGCCCGCTTAACTGGATTGGTACGGCGCGCCAGATAAAACGCGGTCGGGTTGGATCTTTCACCAGGCGTACAACGATCATATTGGCCACGATCACCGCACCGAATACGGGCACCTGCGCCCAGGCGAATTGCGAAGTACTCATCCCGCCAGCATCGATCAGGATCACCGGCGACACCGCCACCCAGCTCATCATCGGGATGTAGCTCAACGACAGCGTCGCCGCCCCGGTGAGAAAAATCGGGTTGCGAAACACATTACGAAAATCGCGCAGTACGCTCACCGCGCTGAACGGCACCGCGCCGCGTTGCACCGTTTCTGGCATCGCCAGTAGCAGGCCGCACAACGCCAACAGTCCCATCACCGCAATAATACCGAACAGTACCTTCCAGTGAACGAAGTGCATCAGCGCGGCGCCGGAGAGCGGGCCGATAACCGGCGCGACCAGCACAATGGAGGTAATAATCGCCATCAGCTTAATGGCTTTGGTTTGACCGAAGGCCTCCTGTACCGTGACGTAGCCGACCGTTGCGATAAAGCAAATGCTGGTGCCCTGCACAAAACGGGCAACCAGAAACTGCGTCATTGAGGTCGTCAACAGCGTTGCCGCGCAGGCGAGAGTAAAAATTAATGCCCCTGCAATCAGCACTGGCCGGCGGCCAATCCTGTCGGATAGCGGCCCCAGAAGCCATTGCAACGCCATTCCGCCCGCCAGATAGAGACTGACCGAGGCCGGCGCAAGACTGACGTCAGCATTAAAATCGCGCACGACGTTAATGATGCCAGGCTGAATCAGATCCGTCGTCAGATAGGCGGCAAAATCGTACAAAATCAGCGCCATCGGGAAAAATAACGTTGTGGCGCGTTGGGAGAAAAACTGAATAATCCGTTGCATAAAAAATGCGCTCCATGTCGGAGAACCCCATGATGGGACAGCGAAACTCAATACCGTCATCGTGACGTCAGGCAGGCGATGGAAACAGCGGCTGCGGATGTACTGAATTTCATGTAATCAAAAACGCTGCCGGTGAAAACACAGACAGGAAGAGACGCGTTCTGAATCTCGTCAGAACGTGTGGCGATTACAGATAACAATCAGCACATCACACCTCGGGAAATTTACGTTGCACGGAAAATATACACATTAAGTGTAATTAAATTTTGATGTTAATCAAAAGAGTTTGTCTGGTTAATAAAGATAAAGGCAGGGCGCGCAGGCTGGTATTTTGCGTGTTCAGTTCCGAAAATGCATATGCATTACAGATAACAGGATTTATCTTCCGTCGCGCCTCGCAATGCTGAAAAGGTACGGATGAGAAAGGAATTTTCAGGAGGTAGAGTCGCAGCATCCTGGTTTGGGGTGACGGAGCGCCATGAAAAAATCGACGACCTCAACACCGCATGATGCGGTGTTTAAAACCTTTTTGCGCCACCCGGAAACCGCACGCGATTTTATGGAGATTCATCTGCCGGTGTCGTTACGCCAGCTTTGCGACCTGCGGACGCTAAAGCTGGAGCCCGGCAGTTTTATTGAAAAAAATCTGCGAGCCTATTATTCCGATGTGCTTTGGTCGCTGAAAACGCGCGAGGGCGACGGTTATATCTATGTCGTGATTGAACATCAGAGCACGCCGGATGCGCATATGGCGTTTCGGCTGATGCGGTATGCGATGGCGGCAATGCAACAGCATCTGGATGCGGGGCATAAGCATCTTCCGCTGGTGGTGCCGATGCTGTTTTATCACGGTGTTGATAGCCCGTATCCTTTTTCGCTGTGCTGGCTGGATGAGTTTGCGAACCCGGAAGTGGCAAGAAGACTCTATGCCGCTGCCTTTCCGCTGGTCGACATTACGGTGGTATCGGATGATGACATTATGCAGCACCGCCGCATTGCGCTGCTGGAGCTCATCCAAAAACATATCCGCCAGCGCGACCTGCTGGGACTGGTTGAACGGATTGCTTCGCTGTTAGTTACTGGTTGCGCTAATGACAGGCAGCTTAAAGCGCTGTTTAATTATCTTATGATTCAGCACGGACATACGCCTCGTTTCACCACGTTTATTCGTGATGTGGTAGGGCATGTCCCGCACACTAAGGAGAGACTGATGACGCTGATAGAGAGGATCCGCGCAGCGGATCGCAGAAAAGGGGAACGGCAAGGAAGACAGGTCGGTCTGGAGGAAGGATTAGCAGAAGGATTAGAAAAAGGGCTGGAAAAAGGTCAGCATGTTGCCGCATTGCGTATCGCCAGACAGATGCTGGCGGACGGACTTGACCGCGAGACTGTCCAGCGGTTCACCGGCCTTACGGCTGAAGAGCTTCAGGATGTTAGCCACTAACGCGGTTCCAGTCTGAATGTTGCAGGCCCGGTGCCCGCCGGGCAACGCTCTCTATAATTATCGCTGATAACCTCACGAATATACCGAACTTTACCGATAGCGCCAGCCATCTCTACTACCCTTATTGTTCTGAGCGGCATTTACGGCTGCCTTAATGACGATAACAAGGAGACATGTGATATGGCTTACCAGACAGTGAATCCTGCCAATAATCAGCTCATTAAAGAGTACCCCCCGCACACGGACGCGGATATTGAAGCCGCGCTGCAAAAAGCTGACGCGCTCTATCACTCCGACTGGTCCAAAGGAGAGATTGACCAACGTCTGCCGGTACTGCATAAGCTGGCTGACTTGATCGACAGCCGTGTTGAAGAACTGGCAAAAATCGCCAGCCAGGAGATGGGCAAGCTCATCAAGCAAAGCCGTGGCGAAGTCAAACTATGCGCGCAGATCGCTCGCTATTATGCGGATAACGCGAAGCAGTTTCTTGCCCCGGTGCCTTATAAAACCGAGTTTGGCGACGCGTGGGTAGAACATCATCCGATTGGCGTCATCATGGCCGTTGAGCCGTGGAACTTCCCGTACTATCAGTTGATGCGTGTGCTGGCGCCGAACCTGGCCGCAGGTAACCCGGTGCTGGCGAAACATGCCAGCATCGTACCGCACTGCGCCGAGACGTTTGCCCATCTGGTGCGTGAAGCCGGCGCGCCGGAAGGCGCATGGACCAACCTGTTTATTTCCTCCGATCAGGTGGCGAACATCATCGCCGACCCGCGCGTGCAGGGCGCGGCGCTGACCGGATCTGAAAAAGCGGGGAGCGCCGTGGCGGCACAGGCGGCGAAGCACATTAAAAAATCGACGCTGGAACTGGGCGGGAACGATGTGTTCGTCGTGCTGGACGATGCCGATCTTGAGAAAGCGGTGAAAATTGGCGTGCAGGCACGGCTCACTAATGCGGGGCAGGTATGTACGGCGGCGAAGCGCTTTATCCTGCATGAGAAAATCGCCGATCAATTCCTCAGCCAGTTCACCGAGGCGTTCAGGAAGGTGAAGGTGGGGGATCAGATGGACGCTTCTACCGAACTGGGGCCGCTGTCGTCGAAAGATGCGCTGGAAACATTGACCAGACAGGTCGAGGAAGCGGTGAAAAATGGCGCGACGCTGCACGTTGGCGGCAAGCCGCTGGAAAGCAAAGGCAACTTCTTTGAGCCGACGATTCTGACCAATATTACGCGTGACAACCCGGCGTACTTTGAAGAGTTCTTCGGCCCGGTGGCGCAGATGTATGTGGTGAAAGACGATGACGAGGCGGTAAAACTCGCTAACGATTCCCACTACGGCCTGGGCGGCGCGGTGTTTAGTCAGGATATTGAGCGTGCTAAACGCATGGCCTCCCGGATTGAAACCGGGATGGTTTATATCAACTGGCTGACTGACACCGCAGCGGAGCTGCCGTTCGGCGGCGTTAAGCGTTCGGGCTTCGGACGCGAGCTATCGGATCTGGGGATTAAGGAGTTTGTGAACCAGAAGCTGGTAGTGGTGCGCCGCTAATCCCTGTTGCCCCTCTGAAATCGGGAGGGGCCTGGCTTTTTGCAGCGAAGGACGCGGATCTTAAATCAGAACGAAATAAGCGAACAAAACCCCCTCAATTGCCCTCCTTATTTATCCACGTTGCACTAACCGTGCTTTTTATCCCGGTATTGTTTGTACAGACATTCATGATGCCCGCATTTTCTGTTCTATGCGGAGGCCGGTATGGAATTTTACGAGAACCGCCCCAGACAACCATTCATTGGCTTTGTGCAGCTCAGGCGGGCGCTAAAAAGGTGGTGGCTTCGTAAGCGGGCCTGTCAGGCGCTGCGACGAATGAGTGACGAGCAGTTAAAGGATATTGGGTTGGAAAGGAAGGATGTGGAATAACAGATAAGAGCCAGTAAAACTGGAAAGGCTGGATAATCTTATCTTAACCTCTCCAGTAGGCGGGTATCCTGGAACGCTAATTTTCTTGCCAGGCTTTCTCGATCAGCAGCTTGGCTTTATCCAGATCATGTTCGTTACGCACAATCAATTCGACGTCGCCGGTTCCCCAGTGGCCAATGTTTGTGACGTCCCGGCTAAATCCTTCTTCAAGCTGGATATGCTGTGGATTGATTTTCAGCCACAGGCGTAGGTGTGGGTCGGTCACGGGATAAACGGCTACGCACAGAAAGTTGCGAATGAGGCGGAAGGCGTCATAGAGCTTAAGCTCTTTAAACTGAACCTCATCACTGAGTGACAGCACATAACTTTTTAGCTGTTCATATAATGAAAGCAGCGCGGGAGAGGCCGAAGAGAGCTGTTCGCGCTGCGTGCGGGTATGGCGTTTACCGCTGCTGACGGAACCGTTCGCGATGATGTACTGAGGGCTATTTTCGACCACGGCGTTAACCAGTTCCAGCATTAACAGGTCGTCGGCAAAAAGCTTGTAGCGAATCAGGTTGATATTGCGGTTGATTTGCTGAACGGCATGTTCGTCGTATTTATTAAAATCGGCGGCAATACAGATTAACCGTGTGCCGGACCAGTCGATGGCTTTGGCCGCGGTTTTACTTATTTTCTCCATCACCAGCAACTGAAATTCCGCTTTATGATCGAGCAGCCAGTCGAGATAAAAGAGCCCCTGGTTAATGACGTTTTCATTGCTGTGGCGCTTATATTCAATAATCACCGGGCAGTTATTTTCATCGAGGCCGAGGGAATCAATTCGCCCACGATGGGTTTTACCCGTGTGGTATTCGGTCTCGAGAAAGCGGACGCCAAGGAACGTTTCCATATGGGATTCGATCAGCATTTGCAGATCTTTTTCAATGGCTGCGGCTTTGCCCGGTAGTTCTTGTACTTTCCCGCCACCGAGGCGGAAAAGCTGGATATCGCTCATGGATCCCTCCTGAATTTTCTGCGCACTATCATACGTTATGTGAAAAGAGATAAAAGCGGAAATCGGGCTTTTGGAGGTGAGATATGTTATAAGCCCGACAGCAGGTGGTTACCGGGCAGCGGGCCGTAGGTCGGATAAGCGTTAGCGCCATCCGACGCTGTTACAGCAATTTGCGCGTCTTACAGAAGAAAAGTCCAGCTGAAAACCAATGAAAATAAGCCGCTGGATGAGAGGTGATATTATATTTGGTGATGAGAATAAAGCGGCTATTTAGTCGCTTTATTGGTTTCTGGGGGCAGGTTAATTTATGGCGGCGTCGGCATTATAAGAAGGAAAGGGTTCGAATGATGCAGACCCTATTCATCTGTCCGGGCAACGTTGACCACCGTATAAAGCTGCCCCTCATCGATTTAACTTGTAATGAACTGCCATACAATCCAGCAGCCAAAGGCGATCAAAATGCCGCCGGCGGCGCGTTCAATTTTCCAGACAAGATTACCCAGACGACGTTGAATTTGCGGCAGGGCGATAAGCGTTATCAGCAGCAGATCCCAGAGTAACACTACGCTGGTCATCCAGATTCCACATATGGCCTGTTGTGTAACGGTCACGTTTGGGCCCAGCAGGGCGGTCATTAGCGCCAGATAAAACAGAGCATTTTTCGGATTCAACAGCGATGAACCTAGCCCCAGTAATAGTTGTTTTGCCAGTGACGGACATGCTGATGCGGCGTACCGCCACTCCAGCGGCCCGGCGCGGCTTTTCAACAGTTGACGGCCCACCCATAGCAGGTAGGCGGCACCCAATAGTTCGATGATGGTAAAGAGCAGCGGCGTCTGACGTAGTAGCCCTGACCCAATCACCACCAGCAGAATATAGAGCCCATTTCCCGCCGCAATGCCGAGGCACAGCCCGACGCTGCCGCGCAGCCGATAGCGTACGGCGTAACCGACCAGCAAAAAGAAGTCCGGACCCGGGCTGAGCAGCGCCATAAAATGCGCCAGCGCCAGTGCGGGAAACGCCGGGGGAAATAACGTTGTAACCTGTTCCATAGTAACCTCAGTGATGATACTGAGGTCAGCCTATACCTGCGGATGCGCTATTTATTGTCGGATATTGATCTGTTCTGCGCGTACTGACGCGGCGTTGCCGCCGTGTAGCTGACGAAGGTTTTGTGGAAATGACTTTGATCGGCGAAACCGGTCTGATAGGCAACATCGGCAATATCGTCCCCGGCGCGCAATCGGTGCCGGGCATATTCAATGCGGGCCATATTGGTAAAGCTGACAGGAGTCAGGCCTGTATCCTGCTTAAAAGTGCGAATCAGAGTCTCCTTACGGAGCGCAAACTCCTGCGCCAGTGTGTCCAGCGTCGGCGGTTCCTGAAGGTTGCTGACTAAGCGGGCAACCAACTGGCGGCTGATGGCGCATGGCGGTTCGGCGTCGGCACTTTGTAGCGGCAGGGCGCGCAACAGGTGGATAATAAGCGCCGGAAGTCCGGCGGTTTGCTGCTGAGTAATAGACGTCACAATTTGCTGATAAAGCTGGAAAAGCTGCGGGTCCTGCAACTGTGGCTGCGTGGTATGCAGGCGGCTATCCGCCGGCAAATGGGGAAGCTGCGTCAGGCACCAGTCCGCATCGAGATACAGCATATGATAGCTGCGTGGTCGCTCGTGGAGCGGGTTACAACTGTGTGGAGATTGCGGGGGGATCAGGATCAGCTCGCCGGGGCGTAACAGATACTCTTGCCCGTTACTGATGCAGCGGGTTTCTCCGGCGATGATCGCGCCCAGCGACAGTTGCGGGTGGCTGTGGCGCTTATAGGCCTGACGGCTTTCACTGGTGGTACGTAGCTCCAGCCACGGCAGTTGTGGCAGACGCCAGAAGCGTTGGTGTATATCTCGGATAAGGGGCATACAATCTCCTGTGCGGTCCCGGCTTTTCTGCGCCCGTTTACTTCCTTAACCCCGCAAACGCCGCTCTGATCTCGTCTTCCGGCAACTGGATCCCGATAAACACTAGCGTGCTGTGCGGTGTTTCGTCGCCCCACGGTTTGTCCCAGTCGGCGCTGTAGAGACGCTGCACGCCCTGGAACAGCAGGCGGTTGGGTTCGCCGTCGATCCACAGCATCCCTTTGTAACGCAGCAGTTTATCCGCTGATTCCAGCAGCAGGTTTTCCATCACCCGCGAAACCTCGCTGATATCCACCGGGTAATCCAGCTCCACCACAATTGACGACACATCGTTCTGTTTATCGGCAATAAAGTGGAAACGCGGTTGGCTTGCCAGCACGTTCTCTTCCAGCATAAAGCCGCTGGTATTAAACAACTGACTCAGGTCAATATCGCCGTGTACCACGGTGTAAACCGGGGCGCGGGCGTTGATACGCGCCAGCCTCTCGCGCAGTTTCTCGCTGTCGCCTGCCACGTCGGTTTTGGTCAGCAGGATACGGTCGGCGTAACCTATCTGCGACTGAGCGATGGTGAACTGGTTCATCTGCTCGTTAGCGTGCACCGCGTCGACCAGCGCAATCACGCCGTCTAACAGGTAGCGTTCGCATAATACGTCATGGGAGAAAAAGGTCTGAATAATCGGGCCGGGGTCAGCCATGCCGGTGCATTCAATCACCAGGCGGTCGAAAGCAATATCGCCGCGGTCGCGGCTGTCGAGCAGGTCTAATAGCGCATCTTCCAGCTCGTTGGAGCGGGTACAACAGATGCAGCCGTTAGTCAGGGTTTTGATCTGTGTGGCGCGATCGCCAATCAGTTGATCGTCAACGGAGACTTCGCCAAATTCGTTTTCGATAACGGCGATTTTAAAACCATGTTGTTCGTTGAGGATATGGCGTAGTAGGGTGGTTTTGCCGGCACCAAGAAAACCGGTAAGTAGGGTAACTGCAATCGGGGTCATAGTCTCTCCATTAACAACAGCGCATACCGCCTTTGCCATCGCCGCCGTAACGTGCTTGCTGACGTTCGCGGAAGAACTCTTCATAGGTCATGTACGGCTTGTCGGGATGATTAGTTTTCATGTGCTCGACATAGTTGTCGTAGTCCGGAATACCAATCAACATTTTTGCCGCCTGGCCGAGATATTTTTTTGCCTGACCTAAAGTATCAAACATTCTGCCGTCCTGTTAATGAATAAAGCCGGATGGCGGCTTGCACCTTA
Source organism: Salmonella sp. NW722 (assembly GCF_051702785.1). Taxonomy (NCBI): domain Bacteria; kingdom Pseudomonadati; phylum Pseudomonadota; class Gammaproteobacteria; order Enterobacterales; family Enterobacteriaceae; genus Salmonella; species Salmonella sp. NW722. The sequence goes on along the minus strand of NZ_JAMMIN010000003.1, from coordinate 373,259 downwards.
TCCGGCCTACACTAGCCGGGAGCGCTGTGCGCTACCCGGCATCAGTTTTAGTGGTGTGAAGAGATCTTCACGCCGCCTTCCGGCACGGGCACATACGGGGTTTCTTTATCGGTACGTTTATCGCTGTTGCGTACCTTCATCCAGGTGGTGAAACCGTAGAAGATAATACTGTACACCACCACCAGGAACAGAATACTCAAACCAGCGTTAGTGTAGTTGTTCACCACGATATGGTTCATGTTGGCAATCTGCTGCTCGGTCAGGTTGGTGCCGTTGGCAATCTTCTCTTTATACAGGTTTGCCATGTAGAAGAAACCTTCCATCTGTGGGTTGGCGCTGAACAGTTTCAGGCCCAGTGCCCAGGTGGTGCAGATCAGCAGCCATACCGCCGGGATCACTGTCACCCAGATGTATTTGGTGCGCTGCATTTTGATCAGTACCACGGTGCTCAACACCAGCGCCACGGCGGCCAGCATCTGGTTAGAGATACCGAACAGCGGCCACAGGCTCTTCACGCCGCCCAGCGGGTCGACCACGCCCTGATACAGCAGATAGCCCCACAAACCGACGCAGCCTGCGGTACCGATGATACCCGCGACCAGAGAATCGGTTTTTTTCAGGAACGGGACGAAGTTACCCAGCAAATCCTGCAACATAAAGCGGCCGGAACGGGTACCCGCATCCAGTGCGGTCAGGATAAACAGTGCTTCGAACAGAATACCAAAGTGATACCAGAAGCCCATATCCGCCATCGGCAGGACTTTGTGGAACACATGCGCGATACCTACTGCCAGCGTTGGCGCGCCGCCTGCGCGGTTCAATACTGACGGTTCACCGATATCTTTCGCCGTTTGCAGGATTTGTTCCGGGGAAATCACAAAGCCCCAGGAGCTGACGGTCGCCGCCGCGTGTGCGGTAACGTCTTTCAACTGCGCCATAATCAGCGGCGCGTTCTCGCCGCCCATCTCGTGCAGGTTTGGCATGGTAATGCCCAGACCTGCTGGCGGGGTGTTCATCGCGAAGTAGAGACCCGGTTCAATGATCGAGGCCGCCACCAGCGCCATCACCGCAACAAAGGACTCCATCAGCATCGCGCCGTAGCCGATAAAACGCGCATCGGTCTCACAGGCCAGCAGTTTCGGCGTGGTACCGGAAGAGATGAGCGCGTGGAAGCCAGAGACGGCGCCACAGGCGATGGTGATGAACAGGAACGGGAACAGGGCGCCTTTCCACAGCGGGCCAGTACCGTCGACATATTGCGTCAATGCCGGCATTTTCAGTTCCGGGTTGAGGATCACAATCCCCAGCGCCAGACCGACGATCACGCCGATTTTCAGGAAGGTAGCGAGATAGTCGCGCGGGGCGAGGATCAGCCATACCGGCAGCAGCGCGGAAACAAAGGCGTAGCCGATCAGCGCGAAGGTAATGGTGGTGTCTTTAAAGGTCAGCGCCGGGCCCCAGTAAGGGTCGTGGGCAATCACGCCGCCGAAGTAAATAGACGCCACCAGCAGCACGATACCAATAACGGAGACTTCGCCTACGCGTCCCGGACGCAGGAAGCGCATGTAGATGCCCATAAACAGCGCAATCGGCACCGTGGAGCAGACGGTGAAGACGCCCCACGGGCTTTCGGCCAGCGCTTTAACCACGATTAATGCCAGCACCGCGAGGATGATGATCATGATTAAGAAGCAGCCGAACAGCGCGATGGTGCCTGGAACGGTACCCATCTCTTCTTTGATCATCTCGCCAAGAGAGGCGCCGTTACGGCGGGAAGAGATGAACAGCACCATAAAGTCCTGCACTGCGCCCGCGAGCACCACGCCCGCCAGCAACCACAGTGTCCCCGGCAGATAGCCCATCTGCGCGGCCAATACCGGCCCGACCAGCGGACCTGCGCCGGCGATGGCGGCGAAGTGGTGACCAAACAGCACGTAGCGGTTAGTCGGCACGTAGTTCAGGCCGTCGTTATTGATAACCGCCGGCGTCGCGCGCGTCGGGTCGAGTTTCATGACCTTCTGGGCGATGTACAGGCTGTAGTAGCGGTAAGCCACCAGATAGACGGAAACGGAAGCGACCACGATCCACAGGGCGCTCACGTGTTCACCCCGACGTAGGGCAACGACCGAGAGGCAGAAAGCACCGATGATTCCGAGAATCACCCAGGGTATGTGCTTGAATATCTTTTTCGTATCCATAGTAAAACCTGGTTGTAAGTTTAATTATCAGCCGAAGCTGGGTGGACATTGAGTTCGTGTTTGAGGAGGTAAATTGACTGCTATGCTGAGAGGATCTTGCCAGATCATCGCGCGCGTAAAGTTAGGTAAATCAGTGAGTGGTTGTATGGCGGTTTAAGCGGTCGGACGTACCGGTAAGCGGTTTCGCGGAGGAGGGCGTGGGCTATTTTATGTGATTGAGATCACGATATAAAATGGGACGATCCTTGTTGCGCGGGGCGTCATAACGACTTAACTGAGCTAATCGTGATATTAATGGCGCGCATCCCATAAAGTTTTCCCTTTCCAGGCCGAAAATTCTGTATCTGTCTAGCGGAAAGAGAAAACATGTTAAAGCGAATTAAAATTGTTACCAGCTTACTGCTGGTATTGGCGCTATTTGGCCTTTTACAACTGACATCCGGCGGGCTGTTCTTCAACTCGCTGAAGAATGACAAAGAAAACTTCACCGTATTGCAAACTATTCGTCAGCAGCAGTCTGCCCTGAATGCAACCTGGGTGGAGCTGTTGCAAACGCGTAATACCCTGAATCGCGCGGGTATCCGCTGGATGATGGACCAGAGCAATATTGGCAGCGGCGCAACTGTCGCTGAACTGATGCAGGGGGCGACCAATACGCTGAAGCTCACCGAAAAAAACTGGGCGCAGTATGAGTCGTTACCGCGCGATCCACGTCAGAGTGAAGCGGCTTTCCTTGAGATCAAACGAACCTATGATATCTACCACGGCGCGTTGGCGGAGCTTATTCAGCTTCTTGGCGCGGGTAAGATTAACGAGTTTTTTGATCAACCGACTCAAAGCTATCAGGACGCTTTTGAGAAGCAGTACATGGCCTATATGCAGCAAAACGATCGTCTGTACGATATTGCTGTTGAGGATAACAACAGTTCTTACAACCAGGCGATGTGGGTACTGGTCAGTGTGCTGATTGCCGTTCTGGTGGTCATTATCGCCGTCTGGTTCGGCATCAAACTGTCGCTTATCGCCCCGATGAATCGTCTGATTGAAAGCATTCGTCATATCGCCAGCGGCGATCTGGTGAAGCGTATCGACGTGGAAGGCTCCAACGAAATGGGGCAGTTGGCTGAAAACCTGCGTCATATGCAAAGTGAACTGATGCGTACCGTTGGCGATGTACGTAACGGCGCGAATGCGATCTATAGCGGCGCCAGCGAGATTGCGATGGGCAACAACGATCTCTCTTCCCGTACTGAGCAGCAGGCAGCGTCTCTGGAAGAGACCGCCGCCAGTATGGAACAACTGACCGCGACCGTGAAACAGAACGCCGAAAACGCCCGTCAGGCCAGTCACCTGGCATTGAGCGCCTCTGAAACAGCGCAAAAAGGCGGCAAAGTGGTGGATAACGTCGTACAAACAATGCGCGATATCGCCTCCAGTTCGCAGAAAATCGCCGATATTATCAGCGTAATCGACGGTATTGCTTTCCAGACCAATATTCTGGCGCTGAATGCGGCGGTAGAAGCGGCGCGCGCAGGCGAGCAGGGACGCGGGTTCGCGGTGGTGGCCGGTGAAGTCCGTAATCTGGCCCAGCGTAGCGCGCAGGCGGCACGAGAGATCAAGAGTCTGATTGAGGATTCCGTGAGCCGTGTTGATGTGGGGTCGACGCTGGTCGAAAGCGCCGGTGAAACCATGGATGAGATCGTCAATGCAGTGACCCGCGTGACCGATATCATGGGCGAGATTGCCTCGGCGTCTGACGAGCAAAGCCGTGGTATCGACCAGGTGGGCCTGGCGGTAGCGGAGATGGATCGCGTAACGCAGCAGAACGCCTCGCTGGTGGAAGAGTCCGCCGCCGCGGCTGCGGCGCTGGAAGAGCAAGCCAGCCGTCTGACCCAGGCCGTCGCGGTGTTCCGTATTCACCAGCAACAGCAGCGTGCGCGTGAAGTGGCTGCGGTAAAAACCCCGGCAGCCGTGTCGTCACCAAAGGCCGCAGTGGCCGACGGCAGCGATAATTGGGAAACATTTTAAGGGCGTATGGTGAACAGTCGGCCTACAGATGATCGTAGGCCGGATGAGATGTTCACACTTTTGCCTGATGGCGTAGCGCTTACCAGGCCTGGCAGTCCGCGCAGGCCGATTTTAAACCAGCATCAGGCGCATGGCGCAGCGTGATTCATACGCCAGGCCGTGCGCCGCTTCCTCCTCTCTTTTCTGATATCGCGCGCTAATCCAACGTTGAGTGAAGGTGTGCGGTGATCCACAAAAAATGAATAAAGCGAGAGAACGCACGGCAGGAGAGCCTTGTTTCGCGGCATCATAATTGCTGATGTGGTAATCGTGAGAGGATACGATGCGCAAAGATGCCCTGCTTGCTTTCCTGATGAACCAAACGGATTTTTTTGATCCGGAAAATGTCAGTGAGGTGTTTACCGCGCGCTATCTGGCGCAGCATTTTAATATGCAGCGTAATACCGCCAGCCATTATCTGAACCAACTGGTGGCGCAGGGCGTGCTCTGCAAAATCAATACCCGTCCCGTCTATTTCCTTCATAAGCAGGCATTTAGCCAACAGTTTTTTACCCTTTCGCGTAATGAATACGCCAGCGTCGCGGAGCTGTTAGCGCACGGGGAGCAGGAGTGCGCGCCGGACGATCACTTTTCCCTATTGATTGGCCATAACGAAAGCCTGAAGCGCCCGATTGAGCAACTGAAAACCGCGCTGTTTTATCCCGACGGCGGACTGCCGCTACTGATGACCGGCGAAAGCGGCACCGGGAAAAGTTATCTGGCGCAGCTCATGCACGAATATGCCATCGCCCAGGCGCTTCTGTCGCCGGATGCGCCATTTATCAGTTTTAATTGCGCCCAGTATGCGAGCAATCCCGAACTGCTGGCGGCGAATCTTTTTGGCTATGTGAAGGGCGCGTTTACCGGCGCGCAGAGCGACAGACCGGGCGCATTCGAGGCGGCTGACGGCGGCATGTTATTTCTGGATGAAGTCCACCGGCTGAGCGCCGAAGGGCAGGAGAAGCTCTTTACCTGGCTCGATCGTGGTGAAATTTATCGGGTAGGCGACACCGCGCAGGGGCATCCGGTTTCGGTACGTCTGGTATTTGCGACGACCGAAGAGATACACAGTACCTTTCTGACGACATTTTTGCGACGCATCCCGATTCAGGTCAACCTGCCGGATCTCCAGCACCGTAGCCGCCAGGAAAAAGAGGCGCTGATCTTACTGTTTTTCTGGACGGAGGCGAAAAAACTTTCGGCCACGCTTATCCTCAAACCGCGTTTGTTGCAGATCCTCAATCAATATGTTTATCGCGGCAACGTCGGCGAGCTGAAAAATGTGGTGAAGTATGCGGTGGCGACGGCATGGGCGAAAAAGCCTGGGCAGGAAACCGTTACCGTGTCGCTGCACGATCTGCCGGATGCCATGCTGTCGGCATTGCCGTCACTGAATGAACCGCTGGCGGACGACACGCCGGTGAGCATCTCGCCCGACACGAACCTGACCTGGCTGCTGCGCGCCCGCGACGAGATGCAGGGCATGATCCATGATACGCAGTGTCATGTGCTGGCGCTATACGAACTGGTACGTAGCGGGAAAGAGGGGTGGGAGACGGTACAAAAAAGAATGGGCGATGAAATTGAGACCCTCTTCGATCGCCTGATTTTTACCGGCGACGATAATGTGCACTCACAGCGGTTGCTGTTAATTACAAGCCAGGTGCGGGAAGAGTTTTATCGTCTGGAGAAGCGCTTCAATATGCAGCTTAACGGCAACTGTATTTACGCGCTTAGCCACTATTTAATCCATCGTACCGCACTGGCGCCTTCTCGTCTCAACAGCGAGCAGATCCGCCAACTGGACGCCTTCCTCGCCCAGAAATATCCGCTGCTGTACAGCTTCTGTTTACAAATTCTGGAGACGCTGGGCCAGAAGCTGGATCTGGAGCCGAGACGCATTGATATGCTGCTGCTGGCGCTTTGGCTGCATAAACAGGGGGCTAACAACCAAAAACAGGTGACGCATGCGGTGATTCTGGCGCATGGCTATGCCACCGCCAGCAGTATCGCCAACGTCGCCAACCGGCTACTGAAAAATACGATTTTTGAATCGTTCGATATGCCGCTGGACGTCACGCCGGAGGCGATAGCGCAACAGGTGATGCGCTATCTGGAAGAGCATCCGCTCGCCTCCGGCCTGATGATTCTGGTGGATATGGGATCGCTCAAGGCCATTCATCGTCATTTTGATCGCGCGCTTTCCACGCCAGTGACGATTATCAACAACGTCTCGACCAGCATGGCCCTGTATGTAGGGGAGCGTATTTTACAGGGGCATTTTATTGAAGAGATCGCCCGCGATATCGCCCGGGATGTGCCGGTCGAGTATCAGCTCTACTGGCCGAAAAGCAACAAACCGCGCGCCATACTGACCTCCTGCGCGACCGGTATCGGTGTGGCGACGAATCTTTGCGCATTACTGAGCGCCAGTATTCCACAGGCGCTGGAGATTGACGTCGTCGCCTGCGATTATGCGATGCTGGCGAGCAATAAAACCCAGGAGCCGGTATTTATGCGCTACGACGTACTGGCGATAGTCGGCACGCTGGACCCGCACATCGCCAGCGTGCCGTGGATTTCGCTCGACTCGCTGATCTCCGGCGAGGGGAATCACTATCTGATGCGGCTGTTTGGTTCGCTGACCACGCCGGAGCAGGTGGCGGAGATCAACAACCTGCTGCTGAAAAACTTCTCGCTCCGACGAGTGATCGAATCCGTCACCATCCTCGACACCAGCAAAGTCATCAACCACGTTGAGCAGTTTCTGCTGCGCTATGAGCATCTGGCGGGCGTTACCGTCTCGAATGAAAGAAAGGTGGCGCTCTATGTGCATATTAGTTGCCTGATTGAGCGTCTGATCCGCCATGCGGGCATTACTGCCTGGAGTGGGCAACAGTGTCCGGAACAGGAACTGAATCGGCTACGGGAAGCGTTTAGTGTCATTGAGAGTAACTACAGTGTCAAAATCCCCACCGCCGAGCTTGGCTATATCCATAATATCCTGACCTTCGAAACAGAACTTATCGAGCAAGATCAACAGTTTTAACGATTTCCCTCTGTTAACCCTCATCTTTTTTCGGCGCGCCACTTTTTCTGGCACGCCGCTTGCTCTCTTTTATCACAGTGGAATGTGTTTTAGAGGTCAGGATGAAGAGACATTATATTTTCGCCAGCCACGGCACGCTGGCCAGCGGGGTTTTAAACTCCGTGGAGCTGATTTTAGGCAAACGGTCAAATGTCTGGACGCTGTGCGCTTACGTTGAAGAGAGCGTGGATTTAAGCCAGCAGGTAGATGCGCTAATTGCCCGGATCCCGCCGGAAGATGAAATTATTGCGCTGACCGATATTTTTGCCGGCAGCGTGAATAACGAATTTGTCCGTTATTTATCACGGGAAAATTTTCATCTGCTGGCAGGGATTAACCTGCCGCTGGTTATCGATCTCTTTATGTCGGAAAACGATGGCAATACCACGCATACCATAATGACGGCGTTAGCGGATTCAAAAGAAAATATTCAGTACTGCAATCAAACTATCACCAGCGCCATGCAAAGCGATAAAGATTTTTAAGGGGAGGAAGCGTCATGATTGTTTTTTTACGGGTGGATCATCGTTTATTACATGGACAGGTCGCCTTTTCCTGGACGCAGTACGTTGGCGCAGACTGTATTTTAATTGCCAACGACAGCGTACCTAATGATGACCTGCGTAAAACCACCATTAAGATGGCGAAGCCGCCCGCGGTGAAGCTGGTTATTAAAAATATTGCCGATTCAATTGAAGCGATAAAAAGCGGCGTTACCGATAAATATAAACTTTTTATTGTTGTTGAATCCGTGGCGGATGCGTACCGGCTGGCGCGCGAATTACCCGACATTAAAAGCATTAATTTAGGCGGCACGAAGGTACGTGAAGGGAGCCAGAATATTGCTAAAGCCATCAATCTGTTAGCGGATGAAATGACTCAACTTCGGGAGCTGGCGGCTGGCGGAGTAGAGATAGAAATTCGGCTGGTGCCTAACGATCGTAAACAACTTTTTGCCTGAGCGGATACCCTCCTGAGGACATATTATGGTAGAGGCGCTTTTACTTGGACTGGTGGCGTTTATCGCCCAGTCTGAATATGCATTAGGGACGTCGCTGATTTCCAGACCTATCGTGACCGGACTTTTAACCGGACTGGTGCTGGGCGACATGGAAACCGGAATTGTGATGGGCGCGACGCTGGAGTTGGCGTTTATCGGTTCCTTTTCGGTGGGCGCGTCGCTGCCGCCGGATGTGGTCACTGGCGGTATTTTAGGTGTGGCCTTTGCGATTAATTCCGGCGCTGGGGCGGAAACCGCGCTGTTATTAGGTTTGCCTATCGCGACACTGGCGTTAATTGTGAAAAATATCTATAACGGAATGTTTATTCCGTTGCTCTGTCATAAAGCCGATGCTTACGCTGAGATGGGGGATACCCGGGGCATTGAGCGTATGCATTTAATCTCCGGCATTGGGCTGTCGCTGACGCTGGGGATTATCGTCACGGTCTCTTATTTAGCGGGCGTGAATATGGTTAAAGGTTTTCTGGATGCCATTCCAGAATTTATTAAACATGGATTAAGCGTTGCCACCGGTATTATTCCCGCGCTGGGTTTTGCCATGCTGGCGCGCTTATTAATTAATAAAAAGGTCGCCCCCTATTTTTTCCTCGGTTTTGTCTTAATGGCGTATTTAAAAATTCCGGTGACGGGTATTGCGATTCTCGGCGCGATCGTCGCCGTCGTGATGGTCAATATGCCGAAATTTGCGGCCTCGCAACCGGCACCTGCGCAAGGAGCGTCTCATGACGATGAAGATGATTTCTGATAAAGACCGCCAGCAGGCGGAAACCACTGGTCTGGTCACCGCGCGTGATTTACGCCGCGTCTTCTGGCGGTCATTCCAGATGGAGTTTTCCTGGAACTATGAACGACAAATGAACCTGGCGTTCGTCTATACGCTCATTCCGGTATTAAAGAAACTGTATAGCCGAAAAGAAGATCTTGCCGAAGCGCTAAAACGCCATCTGGCTTTCTTTAATACCACGCCGCACATTGTGACGTTGATCCTCGGTATTACCGTGGCGATGGAGGAGAAAAATAGCCAGCAGAAAGAGATGGACGCCAGTTCTATCGATAACGTCAAAGCGTCGTTAATGGGGCCGCTGGCGGGTATTGGCGACTCTTTTTTCTGGGGAACATTGCGTCTTATCGCCACTGGCATCGGTACCAGCCTGGCGCTGAAAGGCAATATTCTGGGGCCGATTTTATTTCTGCTGGTGTTTAACGTACCGCATATTCTGGCCCGCTGGTTCTTTACCCGCTGGGGCTATGTGCTGGGAACCGGCGTACTGCAACGTATTCAGCAAAGCGGAATGATGGAAAGCCTAACCTATGGCGCCTCGATTATCGGTCTGATGGTGGTTGGCGCGATGACGGCCTCCATGATTGATATCACCATTCCCATTACGTTTGGTACGGGAGAGGCGAAAACCCATGTCCAGGACATTATTAACGACATCATGCCTTGTCTGCTGCCGTTAATTAGCTTCGCCATTGTGTACTGGCTGTTAGGGAAAAAAGTGAAACCGTTAACCATCATTGGCGGTATTGCGCTGGTGGGAATTTTCGGTTCCTGGATAGGGTTATTTTAAGAGGGATACACAATGTCACCAACCATGCTGACCTATATTAACGAAGAGTCTGACGTCCTGGCGAATATTATTCGCCGCCATCGCCAGTCGCTGGAAGAAGTATCGCGGTTCGCCAGCCAAAAAACGTTACGACGAATACTGATATTAGCCACCGGATCGTCATTGAATGCCGCCTTTTGCGCCCGTTATTTCTTTGAGCGCTGCGGTATCTCTATCGATATTAAAGAGCCGTACACCTTTAGCCAGTATGAGAATAGCGATCCGCAAGCCGATATGGTTATTGCTATTTCCCAGAGCGGGAAAAGCGCTTCTACCCTGGAGGCGATGCGTAAAGTTCAGGCGCAGGGACGTCCGGTATTCGCTCTGACCGCCGATCCGCAAAGCCCTCTTGGCAAGGCCAGTGATTATCCACTGGATATTCTGACCGGGATTGAGTCCGTCGGCTTTGTTACCCGTGGATTTAGCGCGACGGTACTGAATCTGTTGCTTATCGCGTTGTTAATTGCCCGTCAGCAGCAGCGACTGACGGAATCGCAGGTCGAGGAGTATGTGGCGCAGCTTCAACGCATCGCGGCAACCCTGCCGTTGGTTATCGTGCGTACGGAAGCGTTTATTCACCAGCACCAGTCCGTTTTACGAAACGGGACGCGTTTTGTGGCGATAGGCTACGGCGCGCTGGTTGGGGTGGCAAAAGAGTTGGAAACTAAATTTACCGAGACGGTACGTGTTCCCTCAAGCGGGTTTGAGTTGGAAGCCTATATGCACGGCCCGTATCTGGAAGCCAATGCGGAACACGTGATGTTCTTCTTTGAGGACCGGCCCGACGCGCGCTCCAGGGCGCTACGGGAGTATATGACGCCTGCGGTCGCCAAAACCTTTACTCTCACGCTGGCGAAGGCGGCGCAGGATGACCAGACGCTTGCGCTGGATGTAGCGGTTGATCACCATTTCTCGCCATTGCTGTTGATTGTGCCGGTACAACTCATGGCGTTTCATATCGCCTCACTGAAAGGCATCGACCTTTCGGTACGCATTTTTGACGATTTCGATCGCGTTTTAAAAAGTAAAATCTGAACAATCAGGAGAAAAATATGTTGGGTTTTAATCAGGACGAGTACCTGACGAGTGCTCGTGAGATCATCGCTGCGCGCCAGAAGGCAGAACAGGTTGCTGACGAGATTTATCAGGCCGGGTTCAGTTCTTTATTTTTCGCCTCTGTTGGCGGTTCACTGGCGCCAATGATGGCAATTAATGAATTTGCCAAAGAATTAACGACGTTGCCGGTTTATGTTGAGCAGGCGGCAGAATTAATTCATAAAGGAAATAAGCGGCTGAATAAAGACTCTGTGGTTGTTACGCTGTCTAAATCCGGTGATACCAAAGAATCGGTGGCGATCGCCGAGTGGTGTAAAGCGCAGGGAATACGCGTAGTCGCTATTACCAAAAATGCGGACTCTCCGCTGGCGCAGGCGGCGACATGGCATATTCCGATGCGTCACAAAAATGGCGTGGAATATGAATATATGCTGCTGTACTGGCTGTTTTTCCGCGTGCTGTCGCGCAATAACGAATTCGCCAGTTACGATCGCTTCGCCAGCCAACTGGAAATTCTGCCGGCGAATCTGCTGAAAGCGAAACAAAAATTTGATCCGCAGGCGGACGCTATCGCCAGCCGTTATCATAACAGCGATTATATGATGTGGGTCGGCGGCGCGGAGATGTGGGGCGAGGTCTATCTGTTCTCCATGTGTATCCTGGAAGAGATGCAGTGGAAGCGCACGCGCCCCGTCAGCTCTGCGGAATTTTTCCACGGCGCTCTGGAGCTGCTGGAAAAAGAGGTGCCGTTATTTCTGGTCAAAGGCGAGAGTAAATGCCGCGAGCTGGACGAGCGCGTGGAACGCTTCGCCAGTAAGATTACCGATAACCTGGTGGTGATTGATCCGAAAGCGTATGCGCTGGACGGCATTGATGATGAGTTCCGCTGGATCATGGCGCCCTGCGTCGTCTCGACACTGCTGGTTGATCGGCTGGCGGCGCACTTCGAGAAATATACCGGCCACAGTCTGGATATTCGTCGTTACTACCGTCAGTTCGATTATTAACAGAAAGGGGCGTGTAATATATACAGTGCCTGATGGCGCTTCGCTTATCAGGCCTGTGCGCCAGTTTATTGATAAAGATGATGTGTAGGCCGGGTAAGGCGCAGCCGCCACCCGGCATATATGACATTCTCTTTTAACTCTCAACATTCACCACTTTGATCTCCACCATGCCAATCCCCAATTTGCGCGGCGAATGGCCCAAAATATTACCTTCGTTGGTGGCGACGGGAGCGGGCGGCGCAATGACTAAGGTATTCGCGTCCGTCGGGTTGTTGAAATGCAGCGTGATAGTGGACACATCGTGACCCAGCACCAGCGTCTGTTCTTCGTTGCCTACGCGTACCGGAATCGGCCGATTCGCGTTGTCGCCGAAGGCTTTGGCGGTGATCACCAGATCAAACTTTTTCGGCAGCGGCGCTTTATATTCGATTTTAACCTCATCGCCCAACTGCGCATTTGACCAGCGCCCCCATGACTCCGGCCGGGAAATGCCGCTAAACTGCTTCACCTCCTCCGGCGCGCCCGCCACATTAAAGATAAAGCTATCGGCTTTATAACGAATATCGTTATCGACAATCTTTAAGGTATCGACGTTGCCTTTGTAGCGTTCCATATCGATCATCGTGTCTTTAAACGCCGTCTTACCCTGCCACTGCGCTTTATCGACATGCTGTACGGTTTGCTGCCCGCCAAGCTGCCCCTGCGAGACGCACCAGTCGGTGGAGAGCGCCAGCGCCGGCGCCCATAGCTGCGCCATTTTGTAGCAGCGATCGATCCAAACGAAATTATCGCGCGGGGCGAAGTCGGCCAACTGGAACCGTAGCGGAGCGGAGTATTCACTTTCCGGTAACGGCTCGACGCGCTTATCCGATACGCGCAGTAGTAACGGCAGGCGGAAGTGGCTGCCGGAAAACGCGATCATGTTTTTGTCCCGATCGATAGTGAACGCTTTTATCTCTTTTGGAAAATTCCACAGGCGAATAATATCCGGCTTCATCGCCAGCACTTTCTCTTTTACATTCAGGAACACTTCCGACAGCGACTGCCCGGAAAGGCTGCTACGTCCCAGACCGATAAAATTATCGCCGCCGAGAATATCCAGCACCGTTGCGCCGTTGTCCATTGTGTTGCGTTTGACCGCCAGCGTCTCCTGCTGCGGTTTATCGCCGCGCAGAATGAAAAACAGATTGTTGCGATCTTGCTTATTCAGGTATTTCCAGGCCGTATTGTTCATCGCCAGATGGTCGGAAGAGACGACGATAACGGTATCTTTAAACCACGGTGACGCTTTGATTTTGTTGATAAACTCGGCGATGTTTTCCTGGCTGCAACTTACGGCGCTAAAGGACTGGTTGGGCTTGCCGTCGTAATCGTAGCGTTTACGGTTGCAGGTGCGTGAGATAAACCCGTCCGGGTGGTGAGTATCTACGGTCAGCGTAAACAGCGAAAACCGCTGGCCTGAGCGGGAAAGCGCTTCAAATTTCTTCCATGCCTCATCAAGCACCGTATCGTCGTAGAAGCCCCAGTCGTTACGATAAGACGGGTCCGCCACCACCGTTTTTAGCTCTTCAGCGCCGTACAGATGATCAAATCCGTGTGATTTCAGGAACACGTCTTTCCCGGCAAAACGCAGGTTAGCGCCCTGCACGAAATAGTTCTGGTAGCCGGAGTTTTTCAGAATATCGCCGAGGCAGATATTCTGCGGGAAGAAGCTGGAAACCGACGCTGAGGCATTGCCCTCAAACGGCGCAAACAGCGGAATACCACACTGGGAAGCCACCATCCCGGCGATGGTGTAATCCGTTCCCGGCAGTTGCATGGTATGGCTGAAATCCAGCCCCTCATTTTTCAGCGCGCCCAACTCTGGCGTGAGATTGGGGAACGCGTCATTATCAAAATAGGTCCGTTCCAGGCTCTCGCCGTAGATATAGACCAGATTGAGCTTCGGATGAGGAATGGTTTTTGCTGGTTCTTTATAATAAACGGCAAAATCCGGATCGCCATCGCGCATTTGTGATTTTACCAGTTCGGTAATCTGGCGAAACGCCGGGCTGGCGTCGACCGAACCTAACGCCAGCAGTAACGCCAGCAGGCTGTAACCGACATGATGAGGATGGTGACGGCGGCGGCGTAGTATCCATCCCAGCGCGCCAAATACCGCCACTAACGCCAGGGCAATGCCGATTCCCGGCAGAATATATTTGCCGACTCCCGCTCCCGTCAGACTATTCGTGAGCGTATAAAGCACTGCGTCGTTGATCCCGTCGCCGGTAAAATAGTCGCTGGCATACAGGGTAATATTCAGAATGACAAAAAGTCCCAGCACCGTGAGAGTGGCGGCAAACCACCAGGTGTTACGGCCCGCCTTCCAGGCATATATCAGCACAGAGGCGAGAAACAGAGCGACAGAGAGCAACTCGGACAACTGACGATCCTCAATAAACCAGGCTTATCGCTGGCAGGAAAAAATTTCTAACAATGTAATAGCGATGTCACATTGCTGCAATTCTAATAACTTTACACGGCGCTGTTATTTAGAATGAGTTTAGAAAGTTGGTTTTTTGATCGGCATCACTTCCTGCCATAGCGGTTAATAACAGGAAAAGACGAAGAGAAAAATCGGGTTAATGCCGTGTTGGCGGGTAAAGGGCCAAAACACGGCTTTTAACAGGGCGTCCCGGCGTGGCGCACGGTCAGAAAAGCGCAGTCAGGAGAGGAAATTCAGCCCTTGCTGCAACACCAGATCGCAAGCTTTGGTTTTCACCTTTTCCGCCAGCGGCGTACTGCCGATATTATTGAGGTTCAACTGCTGGCCGTCCTTCGTCTTGAGCAACCCTTGCAGGCCGTTCAGGTAGTTAGTGTCCTGCTCCTGCTGTGTGGTATCCAACCCCAACTTGTTCAGAATCTGATTTTTAACGTTTTCCACGTTGGTAGCGGACGCCAGTTTCTGTTTGGCGCAGTACTGCAAAATACCGGCGGCATTATTCATATTATCGGCGCTGAGCGACTGGGCACCTCTGCTGAGCAGACCGGTTAGCGCAGAAAGCGACATCCCGCCCTGCTGTGCGTTCGCGCCCTGAGCGCTTAACTGACTGGCGGCAATACCGCTGGTGGAAATCAGTACGCTGACGATCGCCGTGCAGCACAGAACATGTTTCGCTGTATTCATGGTAATCACCTGTGTTATGCCAGCCAGGCGTTGTATCGCCCTGGCGCACGTTGCAATTTAATACTCTTTACCCGTCACCCGGCTGCGGTAACTGTCCCAGGTAAAATTAACCCATAAACTGTTGCCGAGACGCATACGGTCCATGACGCGTTCGCCAAGCATTTTCGTCATCTCTTCCATATTGCTGTTCGTCAACATGCCGGTGGGACGTTTTGACGAGGAACGACGATCGACAATTTGATTGATGATCACTTTTTCATAGCGGGATTCGGTCTGCACGCCGATCTCGTCGATCACCAACAGATCAACGTTACTCAGATCGTTAAGCAACTGCTCTTCGCTGGTTTCCCGATTGCTGAACGTGTCTTTCATCGCTGACATAATATCCGCTACGGTGATAATCAGTACCGACTTTCCGCGCAGCAGCAGCTCGTTACAAATAGCCGCGGCGAGATGATTTTTACCGGTTCCCGGCTTGCCGGAAAAGACAAAGCTGGCGATATTGCCGTCAAATTCATCAACGTACTGTCGGGCTTTGCTTAACGCGTTCATTTGTCCGTCGCACTCAACCCGATAGTTATCAAACGAACAGTTTTGATGCAGCGGTCGAATGCCGGAACGGTTAAAGGTGCGCTGCATTTTCATCGCCCGGTTTTCCCGCGCCAGCGCCGCCGCCCGGATCTCGCCTTGCTCTTTCTGCCAGGCCAGTAGTTCTTCGCCCGTTTTAAACGCCGGCGTAATATGCGCAGGCATCATTTTTTGTAGACGTTGCATCAGGTCGCCAACATTTTTCATCGTTACCCCCTAAAACCTGGTGGAATATGATTGTCAGGTTCGCTGACGCTATTGATGTCGCGCTGCGGCATTCCGCCATTGCTGGAACGGCTGATTTGCACGCTGCGCGCCAGCTTTTGCTGCCACTGGATATGGTGAAAAACCTTACCTTCCGCCTGCCAGTAGGCGATAAACGCCGCCAGCTCTTCTGCGGTGACTGGCTCCCGAAGCGCCACGCCCCAAAGGGCAGCCTGACGCTGAAAATCCGCATCCGGTTGCCAGGCGGGATACATGGCGAATTTTCCGCAGGGAATCGCAACGGGGGCGGCTTCGGGTTCTTCGTAAAATTGCGCGTCTAACGCCACATCGCTTCCCGGACGTGATAACTTTTCTTCAAGCGCCAGCAGTTCAGCCATGCGTGCAGGCGTCACGGCATAAAAGGCAGGCGCATTATTAGCGAATACCGCCACTGCGCCGCCCGTTGACTTCGCCAGCACAGCATGATGATCGTGTAAAAGGGCGTCAATACCGATGACGTCCGACGTTAAAATTCTGGAAGACATAATGTTTCTCAATATGGAACAACAACCGAGAAGGGCGACTGTTTTTATAGTACCACACAGACCTGTAAGAACAGCAGGAGGCGTTCCACCATTCACACGCGGGGGCGTTTGCGGTACAGCCATAATCCCGGTACAGAGAGGCCAATTGAGAGCGCGCCAACAATGGAAGAGGCTTTCAGAAAATTGGTCAGCAGCGTAATCATCATCGGTTCGCTATAGCCCAGATGGCTAATTTTTACTGCGGAAATCATCGCGGTATAGGCGGAAATCCCCGGAAACATCGGGATCACGGCCGCGACGGTAAACACTTTAGGGTGAGCGAGATACCAGCGTGACCACTGAATACCAATACTGCCGACCAGCAGCGAAGCCATAAACGTCGACCATTCGATATTAAAGCCAGCGCTCATCATCAGCATACGCGAGCCATGACCCAGCGCCCCCAGTAGCGCGCACCACGGAAGCGCCCGGTGGGGAACATTAAAGACCATCGCAAACCCGACGGCGGGGATCGCAGACAAGATCATGTCCTGCATTAGCGCCAGTAAAAAGTCGATTATACCCATCCTCGTAGCCCCCATATTGTCATTGACATCACTACGCCCACACAGGTGGCCAGTGTCAACAGGCTGGCGATAGCCCAGCGCGCCAGCCCGGTATTAATATGTCCTTTAAACATATCTGCGACGGAATTAATCAGCGGAAAGCCCGGCACCAGTAGCAGTACGCTCGCCGCCATGGCGATAGTGGGCGTCTGGCTAAAGGCGGGAAGGGTGAGCATCAGCCCGGAAATCGTGGTAGCGACAAAGGCGGTAATGCAAAAATTGATCTGCGGATGTAAATGCCGCTGCGCCAGCATCTGGCGAATATACATGGCTATCATACTGGCGAAAAAGGTGATAACCGCGCCATCCCAGCCGCCATTATTCAGCTTACAAAAGCAGGAGCAGGAAAGACCGACCATAAACGCCACCAGCCAGCGCGGATAGCGCAGCGGGCGGAGCTGGCTAAAGCGTTTTTCCACGCCTTTGTAATCCAGCAGACGATGTTCCGCGAGGATAACGATATGCTGAACCTCCGTGACGACGTGCATATTAATGCCGCGATCCTGGTTTTTACGTGTCGATGTCAGACATTGTCCGTCTTTAATGGTCGTCAGTACAATGGCGTTAGAGGAGATCGCGCTTTCGACGCTATCCATACCGAGCGCCAAACCGAGTCGGGTGGAAAGCTCATCAACCAGTGCGCTTTCCGCCCCGTGCTGCAATAAAAGCAGCCCGCATTGAATACATAACCGTGTTACTGCTCGTTGAATTGATTGCTCTTCTTGCATGACTCGTCCTGTCCGAAAAGACATTCTATGCGCCGCCACTATGACAGAGGCTTTCTTTTTAACACGAAGCGCAGGCATGATGGCGTTGGTTAAGATCAATTTCTTGTTGATAAAAACGTCAACTACCAGACGCAACGCATAAGCTTCCTGAGACGTGCGCTTCGTCACAGACAGGATATCCTTATGGGCGACGGTTCTCGTATGTCCGTTTCCAGAATAGAGGCATTATGCCAGCCTGGCCGCTCATTTTTGAATCAATGATGTGGTGAATTTTATCAACGATATGCATTAATGGTTTAACCACAATGGCGTGAGCAGCGGGCGTAAAAATAGGCATACCTTAGTGTAATTCGCAGATATTACATGGGTTTTATGGATGGTAGACAGTATTGTTGGGCTTTTGTTTTAGGACTCAGCAATATGAATGAAGGACGAACTCATATTTTAAATTTATTAATATGATGCGTTTTCGTTAGAATTGCTAATGTGCAAATTTAGTTAATTTAATTGTCTTGCTTCTGGTTTTATGAGTAACTATGCGATAGTGATTTCATGTTTTTGTGCTATGTGGATTGTAGCGCAATCAATGTTAGATATTTAAAAATAAAACAAGGATAATTAATCCACTCGGCCTATATTTCTTTGCGATCATTGTTAATAGTGTTTTTATTAATGGGGCAATGAAAGGGGGCGGCGTGGGTGCGGAGGAATTATGCTGCCAGGATGCTGCAAAAATGGACTTATTATCAGTAAAACCCCTCTTATACAGGAAGGTCTTAAAGGGGCTATAACAGGTAATTTCCCCGATTATAAACTGGCGTATTGCCGTACGATAGAAGAGCTAACGCTGCTACAGCTACGCCGGAGTAATTTAGTTATTGCTGATTTAGCAGTTAACAATGCCTCTTCCCGCGCTATCTGCGAATATTTTTATAGCTTAATCTCGCAATATCGCGACATACATTGGATATTTCTGGTTCCTAAATCCTGCTATCCACATGCAGTTGATCTCCTGATGGGCCCCGTCAGCACCTTGCTTTCAGACGAAGAGCCAATCGAGAATCTTATTAGCGTTATCCATGCGGGAAACGCTCGCTCAGAAAGAATAAGCAAAACATTATTATCGCCTCAGGTACCGTCTGAAATTCAGCAGTCCCACGACAGGCCGATTGTCCTTACGCTGTCTGAACGAAAAGTATTACGCCTTTTAGGAAAAGGGTGGGGCATTAATCAAATTGCGGCGTTACTTAAAAAAAGTAATAAAACAATTAGCGCCCAAAAAAATAGCGCCATGCGACGCTTATCAATACACAGTAATGCAGAGATGTATGCATGGATAAACAGTTCTCAGGGAGCCAGAGAATTGAACCTACCTTCGGTATATGGAGAAACCATGGAATGGAAAACAGAATCAGCAAGAGAAATGTTGCGCTCGTAGAAAAATGCGTGATGAGCACCATTGGTATTAAAGGGCTATTTGATGCAATGCCGGATTGCCGACATACGCTTCATATTTTTTCAAAACCATCCGCGTTTTATAAGGCTGCGCTAAAGACGCCGTTTTCTGCCGTTATTTTTTCTCTTTCTGCGTTAAGAACTGAACGCCGGACAGGATTATCCAGCCTGACGGAACTGGCGATAAATTATCCCCATATGCGGCGTCTGGTGATTGCCGATGATGATGCTGAAGCCCGCTTAATCAGCGCATTATCCCCGCTGCCGCTGGATGGGGTCATCAGCAAAGCGTCGCCGTTGGATGTTTTACAGGATGCCTTATTTACATCGCTTAATAGCGCCCGGCGGACAACGGAGCGTACAGACAATCTTTGGGAACTTCACCAGAATTGTATGCTTAGTCCAACCGAGCGGGAGATTCTGCGTTTCATGTCGAACGGCTACTCAATGCCGCAAATTGCCGTCCAGTTAGAACGTAACATTAAGACTATCCGGGCGCATAAGTTTAATGTGATGTCCAAGCTGGGCGTGAGTTCTGATGCCGGGTTACTCGATGCGGCGGATATTCTGTTATATCTGCGCGCCGGCGATGCTACCGCGCTCCAGCATCGGGTATAGCCCGCGCCGGATGCGCCGTGCTTGTTCGGGGAAGCAGGGTGCCAGGCACGTTATTGGCACACGTCTACCCAGGTCGCCGATGTCAGTTCAGCCATTCTTTCCGGCGTGATGCGTACCGCGCTGTGCGTGGCGCCTGCGGCAGGCAATACTTCGTTATACCCCTTCAGAGAGATGTCGCAATAAACGGGCAGCGGGTGCTCCAGCCCGAAAGGACATACGCCGCCGACAGGATGTCCGGTTGCATTGACCACTTCATCGCTGCTCAACATACGCGCTTTTGCGCCGAAAGTGGTTTTAAGCTTCTTATTATCCAGGCGGGCATCGCCTTTCGCGACCACCAGGATAATGGTGTCTTTTACTTTAAGCGAGAGCGTCTTAGCTATCTGCCCTGGCTCTACGTTGTGCGCTTTGGCTGCCAGCTCGACAGTCGCTGTACTTTGATTTAATTCGATAATTTCAATATCGGGAGCATGATCGGCCAGAAATTGCCGTACAGATTGCAGACTCATTCTTCTCTCCTGAGACCTTACCAATAGCCACGGTAGACCCAAAAATGGCAAAACGTAATTTGGCATACGGAGAGCGCCGCTGTAAATATAATAATGTGACAGGCCAGCAGCAGTAAGCCGTGACGATAACTGAAGGCAACGTAAAGCGGTTTACTTTAGCGTGCAGTCGCCGCACTGCTGTACGTCAGGTAAGCGGTAACGTTGGCAGCAGGTTCTGCGTACCAGAAGACCGTCGCGCATTACGACGGTCCGCCACAGCGGGTTATCCTGACCGTCGGATAGCTGCTTTTCAAAAAAACAGCGCTGGCGTAGCGTTGCCAGCAGGGCTTCGCCAAGCAGCGGTTTCATCTCAGTCAGATACCAGTTGATTAAATAACCGGTATTGCTCCAGATAAGTTTCGCGTTGATGTCGCCAGTCGCCTCCAGCGCCTGAATGACCGGCTGTAGTGCGGAGACTACCAGCGTTTCCATTCGTTCTTCAGGGGAACGCCCCGTCGCCAGGTTATCCTGATGCACATCAAGCCAGAAACACGCGGCGCGCCCGGTTTCATGAAATTCAACGTGAATATGTTCTGCCGAGACATCGATAGCGCGCGCTTGCGTCAGTAATGCCAGCATCAGCGGCGGCGTCATCAGCCCGATATACCATTGCGCCCACAGGGAGAGTAACGGCTTATTTTCACGTGGCAGGCCTGGCGTGTGTCGATAGATGTGATCGGAATAGGCGGCCAGCAATGAACGAAACGCCGCGGGGCGCGTCCACTGGGCAAGAGTCATCGCCGTTGGCGGCGGCGTTTCATCCAGCCGGATGAAGTCCAACAGGTGCTTACGGGTAGAGGCGATCGTCTCGCGTACTGCGTCCGCCAGCGAGGCGTCTTCCGGCTGGGGAGCGGCTCGCCAGATAATATCGTCAGCAATCGGTGCGGAACGGTAGGCCATAGCGCAGTTTAATGATGTTAATCTAAATGATAATGATTGCTAATCCTATCGATAGCGATAAACGATGGCAAGCGGTTTATGGTTAACGCTGTTGGCGTAGCACGATTACGTCAGCAGGATTCATAGGGCGCGCATGTCGTCGCTGACCAGAATGTGGTTACGTCCAAGATGCTTGGCTTCGTAGAGCGCTTTATCCGCTTTTTCGATAGCGTCTCCGATATTGCGATCCGTCAGGGGCGCAATGCCGATACTGACAGTGACATTGGTGGCGACGCTTTCGTTAAACATATGCGGGATTTTAAGATCGTATACTTCCTGTCGGATACGTTCTGCGGTAGCGCGGGCTTGCTGTGGTTCGGCGGTGGTCAGCAACACCAGAAATTCTTCCCCGCCAAAACGGCAGACGACATCGCGCGATCGCACGGCGTCCCGAATTGCCGCTGAGACGCGGATTAACGCCTGATCGCCCATCATATGACCGTAGTGATCGTTGTACGCTTTGAAATGATCGATATCCAATAGCAGGACGTAGTGTTCATGGCTGCCCGGCGCCTGTAACGTATCCAGCCGATTTTGCAGGCCACGGCGGTTATATAAGCCGGTTAATGGATCAAGCATACTCAGGCCATTGAGGGTTTCCCGCTCGGCCAGCAGCTTAAACATGAGCTGTTGGGCAAAATTATCGTAGCGTTTCTGGATAACATGTTGAATAGCGATTCCCACCATTGGCAGGGCCAGCAAATAGAGAATTCGCAAACCTTGTTCATTGCCGTTCAGCCACAGGCAGACCGCGACTGGCGGTAGCGAATAGAGCGTAAACGCGACGATATTCGCGGCAAAGGCTATCGAGCCGATAAACAGAACGCTAAGCAGGGAAATCAGTAAAAAAGAGAAATCATAATGGCCTAACGCCGGATACTTTAGCGCAATATGCGCCGCCCATATTCCCCCAAAGAGTAGGGAGATAAAGGGGAGATTAATTCTTTTTTGCCCATATTTCCCATGCCATATCAACAGTAATACGCTCAGGACCACTATCCCGATCATTGGCGTGCAAAATACATTGATTTGATAAAGGGGGAAAATGAGAGTAAATAGCGCCGACACGGCGTTGAGAAACAAGAAAAGACGTAAAGAAAACTGATACTTCTTAATACGAAGCGACCGCCAGGATGGTGTTGTCATGGGTAATTGTCGTTATTTATCGGTGATATACACGGAATCGGGCGCCAACATGAAAATAACGTATGAGAAAAGGTCGCCTAAAGCGAGGTGTTGTTGTTTTTACGTTAACAGTCGGACAATTTATCACCTTACTGAATACGTGTCATCAACCGTTAAGTAAAACTCATCTCTTTAGCTTTCACTCTGGCTGACAAATGAGAAAATATATCATATGATATTGGTTATCATTATCAATTCCAGAGGTGAAACCATGTTGCAGCGGACGTTAGGCAGCGGATGGGGCGTGTTATTGCCTGGAGTGATTATCGTTGGACTGGCGTTTATCGGCCTGTCAGCTGATGCGCTGAAGCTGTTGATTGTATCAGGATTGCTACTGTCTGCGCTGATGTTGTATCACAAACAATTACGGCATTTTGTACTGCTGCCATCGTGTATGGCGCTTATTGGCGGCATGATGTTGGCAATGATGAACTGGAATCAGGGATGAAAATGAAGAGACAAAGGAAGGATAAGATAATTGGTGCGAGGGGGGGGACTTGAACCCCCACGTCCGTAAGGACACTAACACCTGAAGCTAGCGCGTCTACCAATTCCGCCACCTTCGCACAGTTATCTTACTTTTTGATATCGCCTCGTTGGTGCGAGGGGGGGGACTTGAACCCCCACGTCCGTAAGAACACTAACACCTGAAGCTAGCGCGTCTACCAATTCCGCCACCTTCGCCCAGTGCGAGCAATATCAACGTGGTTTTGGTGCGAGGGGGGGGACTTGAACCCCCACGTCCGTAAGGACACTAACACCTGAAGCTAGCGCGTCTACCAATTCCGCCACCTTCGCATACCATCGATTCTTGAAAAGAATCACTACCACGGAGGCGCATTCTAGTGGTTTTCAGCTATTCGTCAATAGTTAATTGCATGGGATAGATTGATTGCTGCAAAAATGGGCGCGAGACGTAGGTTGGATAAGACGCTTTGCGTCGCCATCCGGCACATGCAACCAGATGGCGCTGCGCTTATCAGGCCAACTATTTCTTCGCCTGACGGGTCATCACGGTACGATAAACCTTAAAGCGCCCGGTTTGCGCGATGACTTCATGGAAGCCAAAAGTCTCATCCAGAATCTTAGGATAGGGCAGAAAGGCGTTCGCCACGATGCGTAACTCTCCGCCGCTGTTCAGATGGCGCACTGCGCCGCGAATGAGCGTTTGCGCCGCATCGAGGCTGGTTTGCATTCCGTCGTGGAACGGCGGGTTGGAGATGATCATGTCAAAACGTCCTTTGACTTCCGAAAAGACGTTGCTGGCGAATACCT
This sequence comes from Salmonella sp. NW722, assembly GCF_051702785.1. Classification (NCBI taxonomy): domain Bacteria; kingdom Pseudomonadati; phylum Pseudomonadota; class Gammaproteobacteria; order Enterobacterales; family Enterobacteriaceae; genus Salmonella; species Salmonella sp. NW722. The sequence continues at coordinate 349,353 of NZ_JAMMIN010000003.1, read as the reverse complement.
CGCCTTCAAGACCATTAGCGGCAAGCGTGGCGCGGCTGGCTTCCACCGCCGGAGCGCTGACGTCACACAGCGTCAGGCGCACTTTCGGCGAATGGCTGGCCAGCGCGGCGGAAAGCACGCCAGCGCCGCAGCCGACATCCAGCACTTTACCTTTGGTGTGCGGCGTCAGCGTAGACAGCAGCAGTTGGCTACCGACATCCAGTCCGTCGCGGCTGAATACGCCCGGCAACGTTTTGATGGTCAGCCCGTCGATGTTGTACTCGGCCCACCAGGATTCAAGACTAAACTGCGGCTGCTTTTCCAGACGACCATGGTAAAGGCCGCAACGTCGCGCGCTATCTACTTTGTTCAGCGGCGCATAGTCCGCCAGCATCGGTTCGGCGCTACGCACGCCGCTACGGTTTTCCCCTACGACGAAAACATCGACGCCAGACGGCATCAGCGACAAAATATTCATCAACTGGAACTGCGCTTCGGGTTTATTTTTCGGCCAGTAGTAGATCAGCGTATCGCAGTCAGCGACATCGCTGGCTTGCGCGACCAGGCTAAAACGGACGTTATCGCCCATCTGGCGGCTTAACGCCTGCCAGTGGTGAAACTGTTGCGTATGCGCGCGGCTGGCGGCGCATTCAAAGCGCGCGGGCAGGTCATCCTGCAAATCTCCGGCAAAAAGAATACGGCTTTGTTCGAAATCATCACTGTGGCGCAGCAAGACTTCACTTGCCGGGGTAAAAGCAGACATGGAATGCTCCTTAATTCAGACTGGCGGCGATTATAGTAGTTTGATGGCGGAGATTCGACAGATTTGCTATATTTGCGCCCCTGATTACAGGAGCGTTTCGCTATGACATCCCGACGAGACTGGCAGTTACAGCAACTGGGTATTACGCAGTGGGCGCTGCGACGTCCTGGCGCGCTACAGGGCGAGATTGCGATTTCCCTTCCCGCGCACGTTCGTCTGATCGTGGTTGCAGAGGAATTACCCGCGCTGAACGAGCCGCTAATGCGCGATATTTTACGCGCGTTGACCGTGAGTCCCGATCAGGTTTTACCCCTGGCGCCTGAGCGCGTCGCCATGCTGCCGCAGGGCAGCCGTTGTAATAGCTGGCGGTTAGGAACTGACGCGCCGCTCCAACTCGAAGGCGCTCAGGTCACGACGCCGGCGTTTAATGAACTCCGGGCAAACCCGGCGGCACGCGCCGCACTATGGCAACAAATCTGCGAACATGAACACGATTTCTATCCTCAGCACGACCGATCTCCCCGCAGCCTGGCAGATTGAGCAACGCGCTCATGCGTTTCCGTGGAGCGAAAAAACGTTTTTCGGCAACCAGGGCGAACGGTATCTCAACCTTAAGCTGACCGCTGATGACAGAATGGCCGCGTTTGCCATTACACAGGTGGTGCTGGACGAAGCGACGCTGTTCAATATTGCCGTCGATCCGGATTTTCAGCGTCGGGGGCTGGGGCGTATGCTGCTTGAGCATCTGATTGATGAACTGGAAAAACGTGGGGTTGTAACGCTATGGCTGGAGGTACGCGCCTCTAACGCTGCCGCCATCGCGCTGTATGAAAGTCTGGGGTTTAACGAGGCGACGATTCGCCGCAATTACTATCCCACGGCACAAGGGCATGAGGACGCCATCATCATGGCGTTACCGATAAGCATGTAATAAAAGAGGCAAGGTGTAATGATGAAGTGGGACTGGATTTTCTTTGATGCCGATGAAACGCTGTTTACGTTTGATTCTTTCACCGGCTTACAGCGGATGTTCCTTGACTATAGCGTCACCTTTACCGCTGAGGATTTCCAGGATTACCAGGCCGTGAATAAGCCGCTATGGGTGGATTATCAGAACGGCGCGATTACCTCATTACAATTGCAGCACGCGCGCTTTCAAAGTTGGGCTGAACGGCTAAACGTTGCGCCGGGGCTGCTGAATGACGCTTTTATTAGTGCGATGGCGGAGATCTGTTCTCCTTTGCCGGGCGCCGTTTCGCTACTTAATGCGATTCGCGGGCAGGCTAAAATCGGTATTATTACTAACGGTTTTACCGCGCTACAACAAACTCGTCTGGAGCGCACCGGGCTGCGCGAGTATTTCGATCTGCTGGTGATTTCCGAGCAGGTTGGCGTCGCGAAGCCCGATCCGAAAATCTTTAACTACGCCCTGGAGCAGGCGGGGAATCCTGACCGCTCGCGCGTATTAATGGTTGGCGATACCGCGGAATCCGATATTCTTGGCGGCATTAACGCCGGACTGTCGACCTGCTGGCTTAACGCGCATCATCGCGAGCAGCCCGCGGGTATCCATCCAACCTGGACTGTGGCGTCATTAAGCGAACTGGAGCAGCTCCTGTGTAAACACTGATTGCCTCCCCCAGGTTGATGGGTAAAATAGCCGCATTTTTCGTATTCAACATGCGTGGTCAAACGCCGCGCTTACTCAAGAAGATTTGACTATGACGTTGTCTCCTTATTTGCAAGAGGTGGCCAAACGCCGCACTTTTGCCATTATTTCTCACCCGGACGCCGGTAAAACCACCATTACCGAAAAAGTGTTGCTGTTCGGACAGGCGATTCAGACCGCCGGTACGGTAAAAGGCCGTGGCTCCAGCCAACATGCAAAATCTGACTGGATGGAGATGGAAAAACAGCGTGGTATCTCTATCACCACCTCGGTGATGCAGTTCCCGTATCACGACTGTCTGGTGAACCTGCTGGACACCCCGGGGCACGAAGACTTCTCCGAAGATACCTACCGTACCCTGACGGCGGTGGACTGCTGTCTGATGGTGATCGACGCCGCAAAAGGTGTTGAAGACAGGACTCGTAAGCTGATGGAAGTTACCCGTCTGCGTGATACGCCGATCCTGACCTTTATGAACAAACTCGACCGTGACATCCGCGACCCGATGGAGCTGCTGGATGAAGTGGAAAATGAGCTGAAAATCGGCTGCGCGCCGATCACCTGGCCGATTGGCTGCGGCAAGCTGTTTAAGGGCGTTTATCACCTTTATAAAGATGAAACTTATCTGTATCAGACCGGTAAGGGCCACACCATTCAGGAAGTGCGCATCGTTAAAGGGCTGAATAACCCGGATCTGGACGCCGCCGTCGGTGAAGACCTGGCGCAGCAACTGCGCGACGAGCTGGAACTGGTGCAGGGCGCATCTAACGAGTTTGATGAAGAGCTGTTCCTGGCAGGGGAAATTACCCCAGTATTTTTCGGTACCGCGCTGGGTAACTTTGGCGTTGACCATATGCTGGATGGTTTAGTGGCGTGGGCGCCCGCGCCGATGCCGCGTCAAACCGATACCCGCACAGTGGAAGCCTCGGAAGAGAAATTCACCGGTTTTGTCTTTAAAATTCAGGCCAATATGGACCCGAAACACCGCGACCGCGTGGCGTTTATGCGCGTGGTTTCCGGTAAGTATGAGAAGGGCATGAAGCTACGCCAGGTCCGTACCGGCAAAGATGTGGTGATTTCCGACGCGTTAACTTTTATGGCGGGCGACCGTTCGCACGTTGAAGAAGCGTACCCGGGCGATATTTTGGGTCTGCATAACCACGGCACCATTCAGATCGGCGATACCTTCACCCAGGGCGAGATGATGAAGTTTACCGGTATCCCGAACTTTGCGCCGGAACTGTTCCGTCGTATTCGCCTGAAAGATCCGCTCAAGCAGAAGCAGCTACTGAAAGGGCTGGTGCAGCTTTCTGAAGAGGGGGCGGTGCAGGTATTCCGTCCCATCTCCAACAACGATCTGATTGTCGGCGCCGTGGGCGTTTTGCAGTTTGACGTGGTTGTCGCGCGCCTGAAAAGCGAATACAACGTTGAGGCGATTTATGAATCCGTCAACGTGGCGACGGCGCGCTGGGTGGAAAGCGCCGATGCGAAGAAATTCGAAGAGTTTAAGCGTAAGAATGAAACGCAGCTGGCGCTGGATGGCGGCGACAACCTCACCTATATCGCCCCCACGATGGTTAACCTGAACCTGACCCAGGAACGTTACCCTGACGTTCAGTTCCGTAAAACGCGCGAACACTGATCCCTTTCCGGGCGCGGCATCCGCCGCGCCTTCGTACTTTCCCTGCCTTTTTAACCGCTTACGGAATGTTCTTAAATCCCGCGTTTTTTCTCCGATCTGCCTGTTTTTTATACGCACCGACAAGCGATTTTAAAATTGTGATCTATATTTAACAAAGTGATGACATAAATGTCGGCTTTAATGCCTGTTCAATGCGTGAATATGAGAGCTTAAAGCTGAGATTTGTTTCAGTCACGATATTAATAACTGAAACGGAAGGGTGGCAGGCGACGCGTCGTTACAAATTCACGAATGTGATGCCAGTCATTGACTTCAGAAACCGGTGAGTTTCACCGCATTCAGCAATGCAACCTCGTGTTGCCTGAGCTCAAATTACGAGCAAACTATACAGGACAAAATCGATGACTATGACAAGACTGAAGATTTCTAAAACTCTGCTGGCCGTAATGTTGACCTCTGCTGTTGCGACAGGTTCTGCCTTTGCAGAAAACGCAACAACGGACAAGGTGCAAAGCGGAACCGAAACCGCAGGGCAAAAAGTCGATAGCTCTATGAATAAAGTCGGTAACTTCATGGATGACAGCGCTATCACTGCGAAAGTCAAAGCTGCGCTGGTAGACCATGACAATATTAAAAGCACCGATATTTCTGTCGAAACCAATCAGAAAGTCGTCACCCTGAGCGGCTTTGTAGAAAGCCAGGCGCAGGCTGAAGCCGCCGTGAAAGTGGCGAAAGGCGTAGAAGGCGTGACCTCCGTTAGCGACAAACTTCACGTTCGCGACAATAAAGAAGGTTCCGTGAAAGGTTATGCCGGCGATACGGCCACGACCAGTGAAGTCAAAGCCAAGTTGCTGGCGGACGATCTCGTCCCTTCCCGTAAAGTAAAAGTGGAAACGACCGATGGCGTCGTACAGCTCTCCGGTACCGTTGAAACTCAGGAACAAAGCGACCGCGCTGAAAGCATCGCGAAAGCCGTTGATGGCGTAAAAAGTGTTAAAAACGATCTGAAAGTTCAGTAATTCGTCGTAATTCGTCCTCCCGACGTTTGTCGGGGGGCGTAATGTGCACCACACTAAAAATATCGCGAATGAGTAGCCTGAGCGCTCATATTTAGCGGTCGACATTAACTATGGTAAAGGAGAGGCTTATGTTTCGTTGGGGCATTATATTTCTGGTTATCGCGTTAATTGCCGCCGCATTGGGTTTTGGTGGACTGGCTGGTACGGCTGCCGGCGCGGCGAAAATCGTCTTCGTCGTCGGGATCGTGCTCTTCTTGGTCAGCCTGTTCATGGGCCGTAAACGACCCTAGCAGGCAGCTGTAAAGATATATTGCTATCAAGCCAGTCCAGCGGACTGGCTTTTACGGTTTTAGCCGTTAACGTTTTGCGTTACCTTGTCAGCCTGGAAAAAAATGAAAAACAGGAAGGCAGAGGTGGGCCAGCGAATACCGGTTACGCTCGGCAATATTGCGCCGTTATCATTAACACCGTTCCGGCCAGGCCGTATGGCGCTGGTCTGTGAGGGCGGGGGGCAGCGGGGCATCTTTACCGCAGGCGTGCTGGATGAGTTTATGCGTGCGCAGTTTAATCCTTTCCATCTCTACTTCGGCACATCAGCCGGTGCGCAAAATCTCTCGGCGTATCTCTGCAACCAGCCCGGCTACGGGCGTAAAGTCATTATGCGCTATACCACCAGGCGCGAATTTTTTGATCCGCTGCGATTTGTACGCGGAGGAAACCTTATTGACCTCGACTGGCTGGTGGAATCCACCGCCGCCCGAATGCCGCTGCAGATGGATACCGCAGCGCGCCTGTTCGACAGCGGAAAATCCTTTTATATGTGCGCCTGCCGGGGGGATGATTACACGCCGGGCTATTTCTCGCCGACAAAACAAAACTGGCTTGATATCATTCGCGCCTCCAGCGCTATACCGGGTTTCTACCGTACCGGCGTTACGTTAGAGGGCATCAACTATCTGGACGGTGGCATTAGCGACGCCATTCCGGTTCAGGAGGCGGCAAAGCGGGGGGCGAAAACCATTGTGGTGATCCGCACCGTACCCTCGCAAATGTATTACACGCCGCAGTGGTTTAAGCGTATGGAGCGCTGGCTGGGAGAGAGCAGTCTACAGCCGTTGGTCAACCTGGTGCAGCATCATGAAACGTCCTACAGCGCGATCCAACAATTTATTGAAAAGCCGCCGGGTAAGCTGCGGATCATTGAAATTTATCCGCCGAAACCGCTGCACAGCATGGCGCTGGGCAGCCGTATCCCGGCGCTGCGTGAGGATTACAAAACCGGGCGATTATGCGGGCGTTATTTCCTTGCCACCGTTGGTAAATTGCTCGCCGCAACGCCGCCTCTCTTGCGCCATACGTCGCGGATTGCCGTGCCGGAAACGGTGGTCGTGCCTCCGGCGCCGGTGGCCAATGATACGCATGTGGCGGAGGTCATTAGCGCGCCGCAGGCAAACGACACCACATTTACCGACGAGGATCTGGCGTGAGCTGGCGCTTTATCGATACACACTGCCATTTTGATTTCCCGCCCTTTACGGGCGATGAGCGCGCCAGTATTCAGCGTGCCTGTGAGGCGGGCGTTGAAAAAATCATCGTACCGGCGACCGAGGCGGCGCACTTTCCCCGCGTGCTGGCGCTGGCGGCGCGTTTCCCGTCGCTTTATGCTGCGCTGGGATTGCACCCCATTGTGATTGAGCGTCATGCCGATGACGATCCTGATAAGCTACAACAGGCGCTGGCGCAACAACAGAACGTCGTGGCGGTAGGCGAGATCGGTCTCGATCTTTATCGCGACGACCCGCAGTTCGCCAGGCAAGAGCGATTTTTAGACGCGCAGCTGCAACTGGCAAAACGCTACGATCTGCCGGTGATCCTGCACTCGCGGCGCACGCATGACAAACTGGCGATGCACTTAAAGCGCCAGGATCTACCGCGAACCGGTGTGGTGCATGGTTTTGCCGGCAGTCTGCAACAGGCCGAACGCTTTGTGCGACTGGGCTATAAAATCGGCGTCGGCGGCACCATCACCTACCCGCGCGCCAGTAAAACCCGTGATGTTATGGCGCGGTTGCCGCTGGACGCGCTGTTGCTGGAGACCGATGCGCCGGATATGCCGCTAAAGGGGTTTCAGGGGCAGCCGAACCGCCCGGAGCAGGCGGCGCGCGTATTTGATGCGCTCTGCGAATTACGTCCGGAGCCCGCAGAGGTGATAGCCGATACGCTGTATCGCAATACCATTACCTTGTTTCGGCTCTGATGGCATCGCAGCCGCCGTCCGGCAGGCGACTCTTATAAATATAGCGTCGGCAAAATCAGCTTCGCCACCCCACGCGCGCGCAATCCGTCAGCCAGCCGTTCCACCTCTTGCGGCGTCGCGCCTGGCCAGGCTTTCGCTTCGCCATAGACGCCATGCGCATGAAAGGCATTCAGACGCACCGGAACCTCGCCCAGCGAAGTAATAAACGCCGCCAGTGAATCGATATGCGCCGCATAGTCCACCTGACCCGGGATAACCAGCAACCGCAGCTCCGCCAGTTTTCCCTGCGCAGCAAGAAAGCGGATACTGTGCTTAATATGCGTGTTACCACGTCCGGTCAGACGGTGATGACACTCGCTCTTCCAGGCTTTCAGATCGAGCATTACGCCGTCGCAAACCGGCAGTAGTTTCTGCCAGCCGGTCTCGCTTAACTGACCATTACTGTCCACCAGGCAGGTCAGTCGTTGTAACTGCGGATCGGCTTTGATCGCTGTAAATAGCGCCACAATAAACGGTAATTGCGTGGTCGCCTCTCCGCCGCTGACGGTAATACCTTCAATAAACAGCGATGCTTTACGAATATGACGCAGCACATCGTCAACGCTCATGGTCTGCGCCATTGGCGTTGCCTGCTGTGGGCACATTTTCAGGCAGGTATCGCACTGCTCGCAGACGTCCGACCGCCATACCACTTTCCCGCCATCAACGCTGAGGGCGTGGTGCGGACACTGCGATACGCATTCCCCGCAGTCGTTACAGCGTCCCATCGTCCACGGGTTATGGCAATTCTTGCAGCGCAAATTGCAGCCCTGTAAGAATAATGCCAGGCGGCTGCCTGGCCCATCGACGCAGGAAAACGCAATGATCTTACTGACTAAAGCGCATCTGTTGTTCATGGCTGACTACGCGTGGCTGTCGTTCCAGGATACGGGTATTACGTGCGGCTTCTTCTCCCAGCCAGGTGGTATTCGTGCGCGAGCCTTCGGCGCGAAATTTCGCCAGATCCGACAGGCGCACCATATAGCCGGTGACGCGCACCAGATCGTTGCCGCTGACATTGGCGGTAAATTCACGCATCCCGGCTTTGAACGCGCCAAGACAAAGCTGAACCAGCGCCTGCGGATTACGCTTGATGGTTTCGTCCAGCGTCAGAATGTCGCTGATCCCGGCATGATAAAAGGCATGGTGCGGCGCGACGGTTTGCAAATGGGTGATAGGGTCCGGTTCATCGCCATACGGCAGACGTGCGCCCGGCGTAGTGCCAATATCGGAACTGATGCCAGACTGGGCATGGAGCAGCGCCCGTTGCTTCCAGCCATACTTCACTGGCGTATTTTCGACGAAATCCGCCAGGTGGGCGCTAATACGGTAGCCCAGCTCGTTCGCCGTTTCATTTTTGCCATAACGGGCGTTCAGGCCCGCGTTTTCGCACAGCAGATTCACGGCTTCCGCCAGCCCGTACATACCGAACATCGGCGCAAAACGTTCGGGATCGATCAAACCTTCCTGTACAAGAAAGCTATTCTCAAAGAAATGTGACTTTTCATAGAGGAATTCACATCGTGAATTAATGATGGCGATCTGCTGTCGGCAGTAGTGCGGTAGCGTGCGTGAAAAGAAGTCATCGACAGACGTACTGCGTTCTGCCACGGCTTTCAGGTTGAGACGTACCAGCGTACTGCCGCCGCCGCCAAGCGGTAGCGAGTTATAACAACTGACGATGCCATAATGGCCTTTTGTGAAAATTTTATCATTTACAGGGCCATTGGAAATGTGTGGCTTACTGCATTCGCAAATGTTTTTGGCGACCTCCAGCAGCAGATCGTCCGGCGTAATTTCCGCATCGTAGATAAACGTCAGGTTAGGCGCCACCTGCTTTAGCTCGGCATCAGCGCGCAAAATTGCTCGTGTGACAGGCGTATCGGCAGGGCCAATATTGGCATGCATAAAGGCGTCTGGCAGCGTTCTGTCGAGATAACGCCAGAAACGTTTTATTCGAATATCGATCGCATCTTGTGTTAGAATTCTAACATACGGTTGCAGCAACGCATCAAGCTGGCCGAGATAAACCGGCATGGACGTCACGGAAGGAACGTGATGATACAGAATGGTGAGTAGGGATAACGCATCATCCAGATCTTTCGCGCCTTCCAGTTCCAGCCACTGTGAACCGTTAGCCAGAAATCGGGCGTAATCGGGCAACACGTAGCGCGGTTTGAAGGGGGCGTGCCCCTCAAACATATCGCAAATGACACCTTCATCCAGCGCCTGGCGGGCATCTTCCGGCAGGGGGGGATAAGGCAGGGCGTTTTCAGCTTCCAGCGCCAGAAAATGGCGTTTTTGTTCAGGCGTGAGCACCGGGCTGGTCACAATTTGCTGGCAACGCTGCTGGAGCGCAGTTTCGCATGAGGCAGGCATCTTCGTTTCCTCTTTATGCCGGGACGATGCGCTATTGTAGAAAATGGCGGCAAACCGACTTTGATCCTGATGCGCTTATCGCTCGAAGAACAGGCGGTGACGGCGGGATAATTTGATTCAGATCTCATTACAGTAATGCAAATTTGTACGTAGTTTTCATTAACTGTGATGTATATCGAAGTGTAATCGCGAGTGAATGTTAGAATATTAACAGACTCGCAAGGTGAAATTTTATACGGCAATGCCGTTGGAGAATGTCATGACTGATTTAAAAGCAAGCAGCCTGCGTGCGCTCAAACTGATGGATCTGACCACTCTGAACGATGACGACACTAATGAAAAAGTGATCGCGTTGTGTCATCAGGCAAAAACCCCGGTCGGGAATACGGCGGCGATTTGTATTTACCCGCGTTTTATCCCGATTGCGCGTAAAACTCTGAAAGAACAAGGTACGCCGGACATCCGCATTGCAACGGTGACTAACTTCCCGCATGGCAATGATGACATCGATATTGCGCTGGCGGAAACCCGTGCGGCGATCGCCTACGGCGCTGACGAAGTGGACGTGGTATTCCCGTACCGCGCGTTGATCGCCGGTAACGAGCAGGTGGGTTTTGACCTGGTAAAAGCCTGTAAAGACGCTTGTGCCGCAGCGAACGTATTGCTGAAAGTGATCATCGAAACTGGCGAGCTGAAAGAAGAGGCGCTGATTCGTAAAGCCTCTGAAATCTCCATTAAAGCCGGTGCGGATTTCATCAAAACCTCTACCGGTAAAGTGCCGGTAAACGCTACGCCGGAAAGCGCGCGCATCATGATGGAAGTGATCCGCGACATGGGCGTTTCCAAAACCGTTGGCTTCAAACCGGCGGGCGGCGTACGTACGGCGGAAGACGCGCAGAAATTCCTCGCGATTGCAGACGAACTGTTTGGCGCTGACTGGGCAGATTCTCGTCACTACCGCTTTGGCGCATCCAGCCTGCTGGCAAGCCTGCTGAAAGCGCTGGGTCACGGCGACGGTAAGAGCGCCAGCAGCTACTAAGCTCTGATTTGCCGGATGGCGCTGTGCTTATCCGGCCTACAAATCCAGGCCTGTAGGCCGGATAAGGCGTTAGCCGCCATCCGGCGATGTAAGCCTTCTACTCTTTTCCCTCAGGAGGGTACCGTGTTTCTCGCACAAGAAATTATTCGTAAAAAGCGTGATGGTCATGCGTTGAGTGACGAAGAAATTCGTTTCTTTATCAATGGTATTCGTGACAATACTATCTCTGAAGGGCAGATTGCCGCCCTGGCGATGACCATCTTCTTCCACGATATGACCATGCCGGAGCGTGTTTCGCTGACCATGGCGATGCGGGATTCCGGTACTGTCCTTGACTGGAAAAGCCTGAATCTCAATGGCCCGATTGTCGATAAGCATTCGACCGGCGGCGTAGGGGACGTGACGTCTCTGATGCTGGGGCCAATGGTAGCGGCCTGCGGCGGTTATGTGCCGATGATCTCCGGTCGCGGTCTCGGACATACCGGCGGTACGCTCGACAAACTGGAAGCGATCCCGGGCTTCGATATCTTCCCGGACGACAACCGTTTCCGCGAAATTATTCAAGACGTGGGTGTGGCGATTATTGGGCAAACCAGCTCGCTTGCACCGGCGGACAAACGTTTTTACGCCACCCGCGATATTACCGCGACGGTGGACTCTATTCCGCTGATCACCGGTTCCATCCTCGCCAAGAAACTGGCCGAAGGGCTGGATGCGCTGGTAATGGATGTAAAAGTCGGCAGCGGCGCGTTTATGCCAACCTATGAACTTTCTGAAGCCCTTGCGGAAGCGATTGTCGGCGTGGCAAACGGCGCGGGAGTTCGCACTACGGCGTTGTTAACCGATATGAACCAGGTGCTGGCTTCGAGCGCCGGTAACGCGGTGGAAGTGCGTGAAGCCGTGCAGTTCCTGACCGGTGAATACCGCAATCCGCGCTTGTTTGACGTTACCATGGCGCTATGCGTGGAGATGCTGATCTCCGGTCAGCTGGCGAAAGACGACGCCGAAGCGCGTGCCAAACTGCAGGCGGTGCTGGATAACGGTAAAGCGGCAGAAATCTTTGGTCGTATGGTGGCCGCGCAGAAAGGGCCGAGCGATTTCGTTGAGAACTACGATAAATACCTGCCGACCTCCATGTTGAGCAAAGCGGTATATGCTGATACCGAAGGGTTTATCAGCGCAATGGATACGCGTGCGCTGGGGATGGCGGTCGTCTCGATGGGCGGCGGCCGTCGTCAGGCGTCTGACACCATTGATTACAGCGTTGGCTTTACCGACATGGCCCGTCTGGGCGACAGCATCGACGGGCAGCGCCCGCTGGCGGTGATTCATGCCAAAGACGAAGCCAGTTGGCAGGAAGCGGCGAAGGCCGTCAAAGCGGCAATTATCCTTGACGATAAAGCGCCAGCAAGCACACCTTCGGTCTATCGTCGAATTACTGAATAGTTGTATACTGATCTGATCAATTATTTTTGAAGCACTAAGTACGGAGAAGATATGAAACGTGCATTTATTATGGTGCTGGACTCATTCGGCATCGGCGCTACTGAAGACGCGGATCGTTTTGGCGACGTAGGTTCCGACACTCTGGGCCACATCGCAGAAGCTTGCGCCAAAGGCGAAGCTGACAATGGCCGTAAGGGCCCGTTGAATCTGCCTAACCTGACTCGTCTGGGGCTGGTGAAAGCGCATGAAGGCTCTACCGGTAAAATTGCCGCTGGCATGGACGGCAACGCGGACGTTATTGGCGCATACGCATGGGCGCACGAACTGTCCTCCGGCAAAGATACGCCGTCCGGCCACTGGGAAATCGCTGGCGTGCCGGTGCTATTCGACTGGGGTTACTTCAGCGACCACGAAAACAGCTTCCCGCAGGAACTGCTGGATAAGCTGGTAAAACGCGCCAACCTGCCGGGCTATCTCGGTAACTGCCACTCTTCCGGCACCGTTATTCTGGACCAGCTCGGCGAAGAGCACATGAAAACCGGCAAGCCGATTTTCTACACCTCCGCTGACTCCGTGTTCCAGATTGCCTGCCACGAAGAGACCTTTGGCCTGGATAAACTCTACGAGCTGTGCGAAATCGCCCGTGAAGAGCTGACCGAAGGCGGCTACAACATTGGCCGCGTGATCGCGCGTCCGTTTATCGGCGACAAGGCCGGTAACTTCCAGCGTACCGGCAACCGTCACGACCTGGCCGTAGAACCGCCAGCGCCGACCGTGCTGCAGAAACTGGTCGATGAAAAACAGGGCCACGTGGTGTCCGTCGGTAAGATTGCCGACATCTACGCCAACTGCGGCATCACTAAGAAAGTGAAAGCAACCGGTCTGGACGCGCTGTTCGACGCGACCCTCAAAGAGATGAAAGAAGCGGGCGATAAAACCATCGTTTTCACTAACTTCGTTGACTTCGACTCTTCCTGGGGCCACCGTCGCGACATCGCGGGCTACGCCGCAGGTCTGGAGCTGTTTGACCGCCGTCTGCCGGAGCTGATGGAGCTGGTGGGTGAAGATGACATTCTGATCCTGACCGCTGACCACGGCTGTGACCCGAGCTGGACCGGTACTGACCATACCCGTGAGCACATTCCGGTGCTGATCTACGGTCCGAAAGTCAAACCGGGCTCTTTAGGTCACCGTGAAACCTTTGCGGATATCGGCCAGACGCTGGCGACCTACTTTGGTACATCGCCAATGGACTACGGTAAAAACATGCTGTGATACCCGTTGTCTTTCGCGCTGTAGATGCGTTGACTTCATTCGCTCACCCCGGTCACATAGTTCATCTATGCTCCCGGGGATTCACGAATTCGTCGCCTTCCTACAACGCGAAATCCTTAGGGTATTTCACTGTTTTTACACACGTTTTGTAGACCTGATAAGGCGTAGCCGCCATCAGGCAATAACAACAAATTTAAAGGGAACTGAAGATGGCAACTCCACATATTAATGCAGAAATGGGTGATTTCGCTGACGTCGTATTGATGCCGGGCGACCCGCTGCGCGCGAAGCACATTGCTGAGACTTTCCTCGAAGATGTCCGCGAAGTGAACAACGTTCGCGGCATGTTAGGTTTCACCGGGACTTACAAAGGCCGTAAGATCTCCGTGATGGGCCACGGTATGGGTATCCCGTCCTGCTCCATCTACACCAAAGAGCTGATCACCGATTTCGGCGTGAAGAAAATCATTCGCGTCGGCTCCTGCGGCGCTGTGCGCATGGACGTCAAACTGCGCGACGTGGTGATCGGTATGGGTGCCTGCACCGACTCCAAAGTGAACCGTATCCGTTTTAAAGATCATGACTTCGCGGCTATCGCTGACTTCGACATGGTGCGTAACGCGGTTGACGCGGCAAAAGCGCTGGGCGTAGACGCGCGCGTGGGCAACCTGTTCTCCGCTGACCTGTTCTACTCTCCGGACGGCGAAATGTTCGACGTGATGGAAAAATACGGCGTGCTGGGCGTGGAGATGGAAGCGGCGGGCATCTACGGCGTTGCGGCTGAGTTTGGCGCGAAAGCGCTGACCATCTGCACCGTGTCCGACCACATCCGTACCCACGAGCAGACCACAGCCGCTGAGCGTCAGACGACCTTCAACGACATGATCAAAATCGCACTGGAATCTGTGCTGCTGGGCGATAAAGAGTAGGATTGTGAAGGGGGCCAGAGCAGGCCCCCTTCATCGTTTATTTCGTCAGCACTTCCCACTGTAAATTGCTTTCCAGCATGACCGTATCGGTAGAATGCGTAAATTGATTATCGTTCAAGACAGGTGTTAATGTCAGCGTGACGTTCATCATTTTCCCACTGACCTGCTGATTATTATCCATCGCGATGATACCGTTGTTATTATGTAGCAACAGACTATCCAGGGCACTGTCATTGGGAGCAAAGCTCACTCTATCAAGGGTGCTGGCAATAGGATAACTTTTACCATCTACTATCATCTGACTAACACGTACGGCGAGACCACCGTTATTTCCAAAATAAAATCGTCCCTTTTCCCCCGCTGAGGCCTGCACAAAAAGAGCAATATTCTGGCTTTCTGGGCAACTCACACTAACGTGAACCTCCTGTGAAGACATTTGATTCCAGCCTTGCTGAGAATTGACGATATCATCTTGCTTAAGCCAGCCAAAGCTGACGTTTGGCGAAGAGAACGTTATTTGGCAGTCATCGTCGGCCTTGGCTGATGGAGGGAGTAGTGCGGTGAAGAGACAACATATAGCAATCCCCAACCATTTGCTGTTGGATTTCATTGACAGACTCCCTTTGCCGTTTCATAAAATGCCTCTTTATCCTGGGTTTTCTGCAGCGTGTAGTGGATGCGACACAGACGATTCATATCATCATCAGCGGCATATAACGCAGGATTATCCCCAACATCGGTGATAAATACGCGTCCGCTGTCGACAGCGCTGACCAAATAGTTATTTTTTTCATCTACAATGCTGGTGCCTTTAGGTAGCCATGAGCCGTCCGGACGCTTTACTGTCAGCATCACACGGCGTGTATTCAGCACGTTGAAATCCAGTACCCGAAAAGCGCTGTGCGCGACGGTAATATTCTTAATACCGTTTGCCAGTTCCATGCTCTTTGGTAGCGTATTCGCATTAACCTCTACGCGGGATTTCCGCCATTCAGTTAGCCCCGGAATGACGGCCTGCCCCCAGCGGTCAGTCCAGATTCGCCCCTGTGGCGTGGCGATTTCAATGCCGCTTTCTGGTTCACTCAGGCGTGCGATAGCAAAGGTATTTTTGATGGTGTAAGGCGAGAACGTTATGCCATGTTCGTGTGCAGCGATGCCCCCGCTGAAGGTTGCGTTATAGTTGCGGTAATTATCGCCATCAGTGCCGCCGCCCACGCTGAGTTGAGTGTAATGGAGATTGCTATTGAGATTACCGTTGAAGCTATTTTGCTGGTTTTTTGCATCACGATCCGCAGAAATATAGTAATGGGTATCTTTACTCAGCGAACCATTATTTTGTAGCCCGTAGGTTGTTTTATCACCTTGATTACGCATATAAGCGCCGACGCGCTGCTCACCTAGTGGAATGCTGATGTTGATGTAAAACATATCATCATCATTACTGCCGTTATGATTCTCATCATCCTGATTAACAGCGTGCTGCCAGTTAGCGGTAATTGAGGCATATTTAAATGTTTTGCCCCAGGAAGCCATTATACTGCGAGAGTCGTTGTTATTATCCGTAGCCTGATAAGTGTAATAACCCAGAGAGAAGGTACCTAACAGATTATGGTTCCAGGCGATATTAGCACTGGAGCTACTTTGGTATTCGTAAGCATCTTTATTGAGCGCATCCGTTAACTCACGATATCCGTCGCTGTAGCGGGCGGTGCTGACGTCAAGGCTAATTTCCCCGGGCAGCGCCATGCTGGCGCGTAGTTCACTTTTCGCACCCTGCAGAGATTCGCCGAAGGACGCTTTACTGCCCAGCATTGAGCCGGAAAACGTCCATTTGTTGGTTGGAAGCCATTGCAGCATACCTCCTGCCGCTTGATAGTCTTGTGCCAGTACGCCAGACGCCTGCGCCAGCCAGTTTTCACTCAGTTTCCAACCATCGCTGATGTTATAGATCCAGGGGAGAGAATAGTCGCTGGTGGTATCACGTACGCGCCCTATGGACATTGTCAAGCCTGCGGGCGTGAGTTCGCGTAAATTAAAAGATACTGCCGGCACCGTGAAGGTTGTCGTTGAGCCATCGGTTTCAACGACGCTGACGTTAAGGTCGGTATTGCTGCGTATGATGGGGACATTTTCAAGGGTAAATGCCCCAGCGTTCACTGGTGCGGTATAAATAATCTGTCCGGACTGACGAACTTCAACGCGAGCCTGGTGGGTTCGGGCAATACCGTTAATGGTTACGCCTTGTGTATCCTGTGCCAGCCCTTGTTCAGGGATAAGCTGTACGCCGTTGATCGGCGCGCCACTGAATAGACTGGAGTTGACGTTGATCTGCCCAACTTGCGCACGCATTTTTTGTGCCTGAAATACGTGCTCCGCATAGGTATATAGACTATCGGTACGGTATTCTCCATCATTATTCGTCAGCATGTAGCGGCTGCGCAGCGTCCATTCCGCGAAGTTTAAGCCAGCTTCAAGGTTTGCCTGGGCATAGTTTCGGCTATCGCTACCGGATGACTCGCTGCGACTGGCGTACAGGTTATAGTTAAATAACCCGGCGGTGCCGCCTTTAATCACGTTGTTTAGCGAGAGTAAGTTATTATCCAGAGCCTGCGCCGGAACAAAAAGCTCCAGCGATTCACTGTTTGGCAGTGGGGTAATAATCGCTGAGGGATAATCTTCTTGTAGGCTATGGCAGGTTTCTTTGGCGCTGATATTAAGCGGTACGAGCCCGCTGGCGCTGAGGAAATCGTCATCCACGCAAAGCTGGCCTTCTGTGTCGAAACGCGCGACCAACGACCCTCTATTTACGCCATTGATCTTTACCATGACGGTGTGGCTGCCTGGTAGAAAACGCGGCGCACGGGAAAAATATTGTGCCACGTTGGGGCTAATGCCTCTGGAGGTGAGAATACCCATGTCAAAATTCAGCTCCTCCGCCAGAGCCGAAAACGTCGTGGTCGCCAGTGAGCAATAAAGCGCAGTTTTGATGTATAGCGGCAGTTTTAAATACTTCACGTGCTAGCTCTCATCACGGCACCAGCGGTGAGGTAAAGCTGGGGACTTCAATGCCGTAACGGCTGGCAGGGTAAAAACGTACGGATGTATCAGCAGCAAGGGGCGTTTTTATACTGACGTTCAATGTTTCGCCGGGCAGAATATAGGTTTTTTTAATCGTGCCTTCGCCCCCGGAAGGTAAGAAGGTAATATTTTGGGCTAAACGTACAACGTAGGGAGACGGATTTTTGACGTTGATTGTTTGTCCGTTTCTGGACCAGGTTAATAATTTCCAGGCATCAGTAACGACCGGTAGATTTTTAGGACGAATTAATACCGGCAAATCCTGGCGTAGATTAAAACCTATTTTCATTCCCTTATTGGTAGATTTCGGAGGAATACCTTCAAACGTGACGCGTTTATAGTGCTCGACGGTGAGCGGTTCCGTGCTTTCCATAATAAAGCGTAGTTGCTGCTGCTGGCCTGCTTCAACGCGAACAACCGGTTGAGTGACATCCAGCTTCACACCATTGTCGTCAGGTAAATCAACGACGGTGGTATATAACAAAGCCGGATTGCTGTCGGTGTTTTTAACATTCATTACGCCGCTGTGTGTGGATTCTTCAATCACCAGTAGCGTAGTTTCCGGTACCATGCCGGCAGCGTTAGCCTGTGAAAAGAGTGCTGAAAAAACAAAGGGGACGCTGAGTAATAATAATGGAAGTTTAGTCACTGCTGGCATCAGAATTAGTCCTTTAATTTTGATCTGTCTCCCCATAATAAGGGAGACAGATCAATAACCTTTTTATACGGTCTGGATCAGAGATATTTAAGCGTGATGGTTGCCTGACCATCCAGAACAGTATCATCAGTAATGGCCAGCGTTGCAGTATCCTGAATGGCCAGTGAGGTTTTCAGCGGGAAAATGGCAAGAGTATACGGAACCGGTTCGGTGGTGCCTTTTGTAGCAACGGTAAACATTTCCATATTGCCGTTTTTGATAATCCCGGTGGTGGACTTCTGCCAGACTGGGCTATCAACGGTTCCTGAGATAGCGTCAGATTTTACACCATCAGCGGTAACGTTCGCGGTATCGGTGTAAATAGAGAACGCGCCGATTTTTACACCTTCGGTTGTTTTGCCAACGCCGTAGGACATTGTGGTATCAGATACTATACCATTAGTCATATTGCCATTGGCTATGGAGATAACGGATGCGCCTGGGTGGGTGTCCGCACGGTCATCGGTAATAGTCCAGGCTGCTTTGGTTGCAGACGGACAAGAGATACTCAGAGAGACATCTTTAGTGCCCAGTTGGTTTACATCGGTTGCGGAAAGTGTGGCGAGGCGGATAGTACCGTAATCAACCACGCCGCCGTCGCTGAGTTCTGGGGTACAACCGCCAACAATCAGTTGACCGGTGACTTTTAATACGGCGGTGGTGTCAGCATTCACGCTGGTTGTAGCAAAGGCTGCTGCAATTGCAGTAATAAGCAAAATTTTTTTCATTATAGTTCCATTAAAGAGGTGTTGAATATTCCATGTGAATGCTGGAGTTACAGATATACGAGTGTAAAGGTCGCCTGACCATCAAGCGTGGTGTTATCGGTAATAGCCAGTGTGTCCGTTCCCTGTATAGCGGCAGCTACGCGTATAGGAAATGTTGCGGTGGTAAAGGCGGCGGGGCCATTTTCATCGCCGACACTATATGTAGTGACAGTTGGAAATGTATTTGTAATCGCAACGAATTCGTTTCCTGCGATAGCCCAGTAATCTGGATTATTACTACTTGCCACTACCATTTTCGTCTGAATTCCATCGGCGGTCGCATTATTCAAGTCCATAGAGAGGCCGAATGAACCAATGTTGATACCACCTGCTGTTTTACCCAGACCTAGCTGATAGTTTGGTATTCTATTGTTCTGATGTCTAAATGTTGCGTCATCGATAGTCAATGATGTTACCGAATCGGGATGATTATCGGTAGCGGTCCAGCCAACTTTTGCCGGTGCAAGACACTGAATCGTGAGTGTTATATCTTTGTATCCCAGTTGATTCGTCTCAGTTGGCAGCAGATCGCTAACGGCCTTAGTACCGAAATCTACAACTCCACCATCACTTAACTCTGGTATACATGCGCCGTTGGTTAAAACGCCAGTCAGTTTTAATACAGCAGTGGATTCAACCGCTTGCGCTGAAGTTGATAATCCTATTACGACAGAGGTCGCTATTAATAATTTTTTCATCAGTAATCCCTAACGATTAAGTATATTTCCAAAGAACATGTAATGCGCGCCGGGATTCTATGAAGAGAATGATAGATTGTAAATTTAATAAAATTAAATCTTGCTTAAGAAAAACTTTAATCATCATTGGTGATGATAAATGGTTTATAATTCGCTGGGTTTATGAAGTGCGGGGAAATAATATTAATTTTAAAGATTATAGTTGTTGGCGAGTATGTTTTAACTATTTGTGCTATTCGCTCATTTTTCAGAATATGTTGTTATGTTTAAATAATATCAGAGACACATTCATCTCTCTGATATTATTCATTTAGCGCACTGCTCTGGCAATCCACGCCGATAATTCCCGCAGTTCTTTTTCCTGCTCCGGGAAATCAACCAGTAGCGCTTCGCACGCCTGTTGCAGCATATCCGCGCGGTACAAACACCCTTGCAGCCGCTCGGCCAGCGCTTCCAGCGGTGCCGGGTTCAGGCTATCGGTAAACACCTGCGCACGGGTAATCACACCTTTCTCGACGTCAAAATGCAGCTCGACGCCGCCCCAGGTGAAACGTTCGTCCAGTAGATGGCTGAACGCCGGTGCCTGGCCGAAATTCCACTCCCAACTGCTCTGGCGCGCAAAGGTTTCGGCAAAATTCGGCAGATCCGGCGTTTTATCCAGTGAAATCACTTCCGCGTCGACGCGTTCGCCGTAATGGGCGAAAAAGGCTTCCGTGACCGCCTGGCAGACCTGTTCATGGGTGATACCCGGTAATAGCTCGGTAAGATTGGCCACGCGGGAGCGAACGGAGGTAATCCCTTTCGCCGCAAGTTTCTTTTTATCGGGATTCAGATAGTTCGCCAGACGGCTGAGGTCGGCGTTCAACAGCAGCGTACCGTGATGGAAGCCGCGATCTTTGGTTTCGCGATAGGCTGAACCGGAGACTTTGCGATCGCCGTCCGGCGTTTTTACGACCAGATCGTTGCGTCCCGAAGCATCGGCCATGACCCCCAGCGAATTCAGCGCCGCGAGCACAATATGGGTGGAGATGGTTTTATCGTATTCCGGTTTACCGGCCATAAAGGTAAAGCAGGTATTACCGAGGTCATGGAATACCGCGCCGCCGCCGCTGCTACGGCGGGCCAGACGGACATTATCTTCTTCCATACGCCGCGTATTACACTCTTTCCACGGGTTTTGCGCGCGTCCAATGACCACCGTATCCGCGTTGCGCCACAGGAACAGCACGCGCTGGGTGGCGGGCATCTGGCGGAAAATGCACTCCTCGACCGCCAGGTTAAACCAGGGATCGTAAGAGTCAGAAATAAGCAGGCGTAATGTTGTCATGGTGGTTTTCCTTACCTTTATTAAGCCGTCATTTTACTCTTTTTCCTCACGCTCTTCCTCTTCCGGAACAGGTTTGCTGGCCGTTAACAGGAAGGGCGACTGCTGCCAGCGGGTGCGTTTACCTTGTAGCAAGGTGCGCGTCAGCACCACGCCTATCGCCAGCGAGAGTAGCAGCATCAGGCGTAGAATGTTGGTGGTGTTATCGACCTGCTTTGCTTCGGTGGCCAGCGTGTGGGTATCCAGCGTCAGACGCAGGTAGCCCAAGGGGCCGTTTTTCCCCTGGATAGGCTCGACAATTTGTTGGTTAAAATAGCTGCCCGCTTTTTTGCCATCCAGCGCCAGCCTGTCGCGCACGTTGACGCTTTCGCCAGCGCGAGTAATAAGATCGCCCTGTTCATCATAGACGCCGGCATCCAGAATACGGCTCTCTTGCGTGAGCTGACGCAGCACGGCGTTGATGCGATTTTCATCCGGTGTTTCGCTGCGCATCAGCGGGGCGATGTTGAGCGTCACCTGGCGCGCCAGCGTGCGGGCCAGCTCTTCCAGCTGCGGATTGCGCTGTCGCTGGTGGTTTTGACTAAACCATGAAGCGCCCTGCATGAGCGCGACGAGCAGTGTGAGACAGAACAATACAATGACTGCACGATGCAGCCGAAATTTCAGTTTTGCGCGAGCCATATTCCACCTGCTGAAAATTTGAGGCTTAATGTTGCCAGAAGCGATGGTTACAAGGTAGCCTCATGCGTTATTTTCCGCGGGGCGGTTACCGGCCTGAACGATTTACAGGAGCTTTAATGCCTAACATTACCTGGTGCGATCTGCCTGAAGATGTCTCTTTATGGCCTGGTTTGCCTCTTTCTTTAAGCGGCGACGAGGTGATGCCTCTGGATTACCATGCAGGCCGCAGCGGTTGGCTGCTGTATGGGCGCGGGCTGGATAAGCAGCGTTTAACTCAATATCAGACCAAACTGGGCGCCGCAATGGTGATTGTCGCCGCCTGGTGCGTGGAGGATTATCAGGTCATTCGTCTGGCGGGGTCGCTGACGCCGCGTGCGACGCGGCTGGCGCATGAGGCGCAGCTGGATGTCGCGCCGCTGGGTAAAATTCCGCATCTGCGCACGCCGGGGCTGCTGGTCATGGATATGGATTCCACGGCGATCCAGATTGAGTGTATCGATGAAATCGCTAAGCTGGCCGGTACGGGTGAGAAGGTGGCTGAAGTGACGGAGCGCGCGATGCGCGGCGAGCTTGATTTTACCGCCAGCCTGCGCAGCCGCGTGGCGACGCTGAAAGGCGCGGATGCCGATATTTTGCGCCAGGTGCGCGGGAATCTGCCGCTAATGCCAGGATTAACGCAGTTGGTGCTAAAACTGGAAGCGCTTGGCTGGAAAATCGCTATCGCCTCCGGCGGCTTCACTTTCTTCGCCGACTATCTGCGTGACCAGCTACGCCTGACGGCGGCGGTCGCCAATGAGCTGGAGATCATGGACGGTAAATTTACCGGCCACGTTATCGGCGATATTGTGGATGCTGAGTATAAAGCCAATACCTTGCTTCGTCTGGCGCAAGAGCATGACATCCCGCTGGCGCAGACGGTGGCGATTGGCGACGGCGCTAACGATCTGCCAATGATCAAAGCGGCAGGGTTAGGTATTGCCTTCCATGCCAAGCCAAAAGTAAACGAAAAGACGGAGATTACGATCCGCCACGCTGACCTGATGGGCGTGTTTTGCATTCTCTCCGGCAGCATGAACCAGAAATGATTAACCTGCCCAATGGCCAGGCGACCGTAGGCCGGATAAGCGTCAGCGCCATCCGGCAACAGCGTTAACGAAAGAGGTAAAACGTGGCAAAAGCTCCCAAACGCGCCTTTGTTTGTAATGAATGCGGGGCCGATTACCCGCGCTGGCAGGGGCAATGCAGCGCCTGCCATGCCTGGAACACCATTACCGAGGTGCGCCTTGCCGCATCGCCGACGGTGGCGCGTAACGAACGTCTGAGCGGATACGCCGGCAGTGCGGGCGTATCAAAAGTGCAGAAACTGTCTGACATCAGTCTTGAGGAACTGCCGCGCTTTTCTACCGGTTTTAAAGAGTTTGACCGCGTGCTGGGCGGCGGGGTGGTACCCGGCAGCGCCATTTTGATTGGCGGTAATCCCGGCGCGGGCAAATCAACGTTGCTGCTACAAACGCTGTGCAAGCTCGCCGAGCAGATGAAAACACTGTACGTCACCGGCGAAGAGTCGCTACAGCAGGTGGCGATGCGTGCGCACCGTCTCGGCCTGCCGACCGCTAATCTGAATATGCTCTCCGAAACCAGCATCGAACAAATTTGCCTGATTGCCGAAGAAGAACAGCCGAAACTGATGGTGATCGACTCCATACAGGTGATGCATATGGCGGACATCCAGTCGTCGCCAGGCAGCGTCGCCCAGGTCCGCGAAACGGCAGCCTACCTGACGCGCTTCGCCAAAACGCGCGGCGTGGCGATCGTGATGGTCGGCCACGTCACCAAAGACGGGTCGCTGGCGGGGCCGAAAGTGCTGGAACACTGTATCGATTGCTCAGTATTGCTCGACGGCGACGCCGATTCTCGTTTCCGCACGCTGCGCAGCCACAAAAACCGCTTTGGCGCAGTCAATGAGCTGGGCGTCTTCGCCATGACCGAACAGGGGTTGCGCGAAGTGAGCAATCCGTCCGCCATCTTTTTAAGCCGTGGCGATGAGGTCACTTCCGGCAGTTCAGTGATGGTCGTCTGGGAAGGTACGCGACCGTTGCTGGTGGAGATTCAGGCGCTGGTCGATCACTCGATGATGGCGAACCCCAGACGCGTGGCGGTCGGTCTGGAACAAAACCGTCTGGCAATCCTGCTGGCGGTGCTGCACCGACACGGCGGTCTGCAAATGTCGGATCAGGACGTCTTCGTCAACGTGGTCGGCGGCGTGAAAGTCACCGAAACCAGCGCGGATCTGGCTTTACTGCTGGCGATGGTCTCCAGCCTGCGTGACAGGCCGTTGCCGCAGGATCTGGTGGTGTTTGGCGAAGTGGGGCTGGCAGGCGAGATTCGTCCGGTGCCGAGCGGGCAGGAGCGTATTTCCGAGGCGGCGAAACACGGTTTTCGTCGGGCGATTGTGCCTGCCGCCAACGTACCGAAAAAGCCGCCGGAAGGAATGCAGGTGTTCGGTGTTAAAAAGCTCGCAGATGCGTTAAGCGTGTTTGACGACTTATAATTCTCTGTATGTAGTGATGTTGTATAATTTGCCGGATGGCGATGCAATGCGTCTTATCCGGCCTACGGATTGATACGGATTGATACGGATTGATACGGATTGATGTTGTAGGCCTGATAAGCGAAGCGCCGTCAGGCAGTGTTATGCGATTTTTCCAGCAGGAGGCTCTTGTGTCATCGTTCGACTATCTCAAAACCGCGATTAAGCAGCAAGGTTGCACTCTGCAACAGGTGGCTGACGCCAGCGGTATGACCAAGGGGTATCTGAGTCAGTTACTTAACGCCAAAATCAAAAGCCCCAGCGCGCAAAAACTGGAGGCGCTACACCGTTTTCTCGGGCTGGAGTTTCCCCGCCGACAGAAAAACATTGGCGTGGTGTTCGGTAAATTTTATCCATTGCATACCGGACACATCTACTTGATCCAGCGCGCCTGTAGCCAGGTGGATGAGTTGCACATCATTATGGGATATGACGATACGCGCGACCGCGGGCTGTTTGAGGATAGCGCCATGTCGCAGCAGCCCACCGTGTCGGATCGCCTGCGCTGGTTGCTGCAAACCTTCAAATACCAAAAAAATATTCGCATCCACGCCTTTAATGAAGAGGGGATGGAGCCTTATCCGCATGGCTGGGATGTCTGGAGCAACGGCATTAAAGCGTTTATGGCAGAGAAGGGAATACAGCCGAGCTGGATCTACACTTCCGAAGAGGCTGATGCGCCGCAGTATCTTGAGCATTTAGGGATTGAGACGGTGCTGGTCGATCCTGAACGCACGTTTATGAATATCAGCGGGGCGCAAATCCGCGAAAATCCGTTTCGTTACTGGGAATATATTCCTACCGAAGTGAAGCCGTTTTTCGTGCGTACCGTCGCGATTCTGGGCGGGGAATCAAGCGGCAAGTCTACGCTGGTCAATAAGCTCGCCAATATTTTTAATACCACCAGCGCCTGGGAATATGGCCGCGACTATGTCTTTTCGCATCTGGGCGGCGATGAGATGGCGTTACAGTATTCCGACTACGATAAAATTGCGCTGGGTCATGCACAATATATTGATTTTGCAGTGAAATATGCGAATAAAGTGGCGTTTATCGATACCGATTTCGTCACCACCCAGGCATTTTGCAAAAAATACGAAGGGCGCGAGCATCCGTTTGTCCAGGCGCTGATCGACGAGTATCGCTTCGACCTGGTGATTTTGCTGGAGAATAATACGCCGTGGATAGCTGACGGACTGCGAAGCCTGGGCAGTTCAGTGGATCGCAAAGCGTTCCAGAACCTGCTGGTCGAGATGCTGAAAGAAAACAACATTGAGTTCGTTCACGTTAAAGAGGCTGATTACGATGGCCGCTTTTTGCGCTGTGTGGAACTGGTGAAAGAGATGATGGGCGAGCAGGGATAAGAACCCATGCCTGATGCGACGCTTACCGCGTCTTATCAGGCCTACAGTTTCACAACGTACTGGAATCGCTGGGTTTGTAGGCCGGGTAAGCGCAAGCGCCACCCGGCATTCAGACATTTATTTGGCAATACGCTTGTACTTGATACGCTTCGGCTCCAGCGCCTCGGCGCCCAGCGTGCGTTTCTTGTACTCTTCGTATTCGGTAAAGTTGCCTTCGAAGAATTCCACCTTACCTTCATCCTGATAATCCAGAATGTGGGTGGCGATACGGTCAAGGAACCAACGGTCGTGCGAGATAACCATCGCGCAGCCAGGGAACTCCAGCAGGGCGTTTTCCAGCGCGCGCAGGGTTTCGATATCCAGGTCGTTCGTCGGTTCGTCGAGCAGCAGGACGTTGCCGCCCACCTGCAGCAGCTTCGCCAGATGCAAACGACCGCGCTCACCGCCGGACAGTTCGCCAACGCGTTTGCCCTGATCGACGCCTTTGAAGTTGAAGCGGCCTACATAGGCGCGGCTTGGCATTTCGGTATTGCCGATCTTCATGATATCCAGCCCGCCGGACACTTCTTCCCAGACGGTTTTGCTGTTGTCCATCGCGTCGCGGAACTGATCGACCGAGGCCAGCTTGACGGTTTCACCCAGCGTAATGGTGCCGCTATCAGGCTGCTCCTGACCGGACATCATGCGGAACAGGGTCGATTTACCCGCGCCGTTTGGCCCGATGATCCCGACGATAGCGCCTTTCGGTACCGAGAAGCTCAGGTCGTCGATCAGTACGCGGTCGCCGTAGGATTTACGCAGGTTGCTGACTTCAATGACTTTGTCGCCCAGACGCGGTCCTGGTGGAATAAACAGTTCGTTGGTTTCGTTACGTTTCTGATACTCAACGCTGTTCAGTTCTTCAAAGCGAGCCAGACGCGCCTTACCTTTCGACTGACGGCCTTTCGCGCCCTGACGCACCCACTCCAGCTCTTTCTCAATGGATTTACGGCGCGCCGCTTCGGCAGACGCTTCCTGCGCCAGACGCTGATCTTTCTGCTCCAGCCAGGAGGAGTAGTTGCCTTCCCACGGAATACCTTCGCCGCGGTCAAGTTCCAGAATCCAACCGGCAACGTTATCGAGGAAGTAACGGTCGTGGGTAATCGCCACGACGGTGCCTTCGAAGTCGTGCAGGAAACGTTCCAGCCACGCAACAGATTCGGCATCCAGGTGGTTGGTGGGTTCGTCGAGCAGCAGCATATCCGGCTTTTCCAGCAACAGACGGCACAGCGCCACGCGACGGCGCTCGCCGCCGGACAGTTTTTCGACTTTGGCATCCCAGTCCGGCAGACGCAGAGCGTCAGCTGCGCGCTCAAGTTGCACGTTCAGGTTATGACCGTCGTGCGCCTGGATAATCTCTTCAAGCCGGCCTTGCTCTGCCGCCAGCTTGTCGAAGTCGGCATCCGGATCGGCGTACAGCGCGTACACTTCATCCAGACGTTTGAGGGCGTTAACCACTTCCGAAACGGCCTCTTCAATCGACTCGCGTACCGTGTGTTCCGGGTTTAGCTGAGGTTCCTGCGGCAGGTAGCCAATCTTAATGCCGGGCTGCGGGCGCGCTTCACCCTCGATATCTTTATCGAGACCCGCCATGATGCGCAGCAGGGTAGACTTACCGGCGCCGTTAAGGCCCAGCACGCCGATTTTGGCGCCAGGGAAGAAGCTCAGCGAGATGTTTTTCAGAATATGACGTTTCGGCGGAACCACTTTGCCGACACGATGCATGGTATAAACGAATTGAGCCACGTTGGACTTCGCCTCTATGTTTATCGTGATGGTGAATAGATTTCAAAGGCGAAGTGTAGCCTTTTTCCCTGCCTAAGCCCAGCCAGCAGATCGCACTCGCAATAAAAGTAAAAAAGTGTCCGTAACGTGGCGCAAATGGCTATGACTGGTTAGCATAAATTCATTACGCGGCATGATGCTGCATTGGATAACAATTGAGGAAGAGCTTGTGGATAGAGCCAAACCATTTGTCTGGCGTCTCGTCGCCGCCAGCGTATGCCTGCTGACCTTTTGTCACCTCGCGCGGGCCGACTCACTGGAAGAGCAGCGTAACCGCTATGCGCAGATTAAGCAGGCCTGGGACAACCGCCAGATGGATGTGGTAGAGCAGATGATGCCGGGTCTGAAAGATTATCCGCTCTACCCGTATCTGGAATACCGTAAGATCACCGACGATTTGATGAACCAACCGGCGATTGCTGTCACGCAGTTTGTGCGCGCCAATCCTACGCTTCCGCCTGCGCGTACGCTGCAATCACGCTTCGTCAATGAGCTGGCGCGTCGTGAAGACTGGCGCGGCTTGCTGGCGTTTAGCCCGGAGAAACCCGGCACCACGGAAGCGCAATGTAACTATTACTACGCGAAATGGAGTACCGGGCAAACGGAAGCGGCCTGGCAGGGCGCGAAAGACCTTTGGCTGACCGGCAAAAGTCAGCCGAATGCCTGCGATAAACTGTTCAGCGTTTGGCGGGCCTCCGGCAAGCAAGACCCGCTGGCGTATCTGGAACGTATTCGGCTGGCGATGAAAGCCGGGAATACGGGGTTGGTTACGGTGCTGGCCGGACAGATGCCGGCGGAATATCAAACGATCGCCTCAGCGATCATTACCCTGGCTAATGACCCTAATAACGTGTTGACCTTCGCACGCACCACCGGCGCCACCGATTTTACCCGCCAGATGGCGGAAGTCGCGTTTGCCAGCGTCGCCCGCCAGGACGCGGAAAATGCGCGTCTGATGATCCCCTCGCTGGTACAGGCGCAGAAACTTAATGAGGAACAAACGCAGGCGCTGCGCGATATCGTTGCCTGGCGACTGATGGGCAACGATGTGACCGATGCGCAGGCGAAATGGCGCGATGACGCGATTATGCGCTCGCAATCGACGTCGCTTATCGAGCGGCGCGTGCGTATGGCGCTGGGGATGGGCGATCGTCGCGGTCTCAATACCTGGCTTGCCCGACTGCCAATGGAGGCGAAAGAGAAAGACGAGTGGCGTTACTGGCAGGCGGATTTATTGCTGGAGCGCGGTCGTGACGCCGAAGCGAAAGAGATCCTTCATGCTTTAATGCAGAAGCGCGGTTTTTATCCGATGGTTGCGGCGCAGCGTTTAGGCGAAGAGTACACGCTTAAAATTGATAAAGCGCCCGCCAACGTAAACAGCGCGTTGACGCAGGGGCCGGAGATGGCGCGTGTACGGGAGCTGATGTACTGGAACCTGGATAACACGGCGCGCAGCGAATGGGCGAATCTGGTAAAAAGCCGTAGTAAATCTGAACAGGCGCAGCTGGCGCGCTATGCGTTTAACCAGCACTGGTGGGATCTGAGCGTACAGGCGACGATCGCCGGAAAACTGTGGGATCATCTGGAGGAGCGTTTCCCGCTGGCGTATAACGATCTTTTTACCCGCTATACCCGCGGAAAAGACATCTCACAAAGCTATGCCATGGCGATTGCCCGCCAGGAGAGCGCCTGGAACCCGAAAGTAAAATCGCCGGTAGGGGCCAGCGGCTTAATGCAGATTATGCCGGGAACGGCCACCCATACGGTGAAAATGTTTTCGATTCCGGACTACCGCGGCCCCGGCCAACTGCTGGAGCCGGAGACCAACATCAACATTGGCACCAGCTATTTGCAGTATGTCTATCAGCAGTTTGGTAATAACCGTATTTTCGCCTCGGCGGCGTATAACGCCGGGCCGGGGCGCGTGCGCACCTGGCTTGGCAATAGCGCCGGGCGTATCGATGCCGTAGCGTTTGTCGAAAGCATTCCCTTTTCGGAAACGCGCGGCTACGTGAAAAACGTTCTGGCCTATGACGCTTACTATCGCCACTTTATGGGGCAGAAAGAGGCCTTAATGAGCGACTCTGAGTGGCAGCGACGGTATTAATGCAGACGGGTTATGTTATCATTTGTACTCGTGTAACAGTACAAACGGCGGTATAACATGACCCAGCATTCCCCTTATTCATCGGCTATCGCCGAACAACGTAATCAGGAGTGGCTTCGTTTTGTGGAGTTACTCCGTCAGGCATATGCAGAGGATCTGCATCTGCCTTTATTACAACTGATGCTTACGCCGGACGAGCGTGAAGCGCTGGGAACGCGCGTGCGCATTATTGAGGAGTTGCTGCGTGGCGAAATGAGCCAGCGCGAGTTGAAAACCGAGCTGGGGGCGGGCATCGCCACCATCACGCGCGGGTCAAACAGCCTGAAATCCGCGCCGGTTGAACTGCGTCATTGGCTTGAGAACGTACTGCTGAAAAACGCCTGATTTGCTCGTAGGCCGGATAAGGCGAAGCGGCCATCCGGCAACATCGCCGCGAAATGCCTGATGGCGCTGTGCTTATCAGGCCTACAACATAGCGCAAATAATTATCGATACACCGCGTTATGAAACGGGCTGAGCGCCAGGATCACCGCCTGGTAGTAAACGCTGGAGCGCGTTAATTTTCCGGCGGTAAATACGCCAATGGCGCCCTCTTTGCGACCAATCTCGTCAATACCTGTGTACTGCGACATCACCGGGCCAAGCGCTTCTCCCTGGCGGACTCTGTCGAGAATGACGGCGGGCAGCGGCAGCGTGGCCGATCGCGCTTCACCGCGCTGAACGCCGTTATCAATCACCACCCAACTGAAGGTGGCGTCATCGTCAATTCCGGCTTCAATGGCTACCCAGAAATCAGCTTGTGGATGCAGGCGTCGCGCGTTATCCACGCGATTTCGTGCGCCAGCACGCGTTTCCTCGCTTCCGAAGGGCTGCTCCGGTACGCCGCTCTCGACGGCGACGGGCGTAATATGGCACGATCCTTCGCCGAAAATCTCTTCAAATGCCTGTAGAATTGCCTGAATTTTGGCAGGATTGGTGGTCGCAGAGATAACCTGGTGCATAATTAAGCTCAGTTTTAAAAATTTATCGCAGTATAACGGAAAAAAAACATGTTACAGGTATACCTTGTTCGCCACGGTGAAACGCAGTGGAACGCCGAGCGACGTATTCAGGGCCAATCGGACAGTCCCCTGACAGCAAAAGGCGAGCAGCAGGCCATGCAGGTAGGAGAACGCGCCCGCAGCCTCGGCATCACCCATATCATCAGCAGCGATTTAGGCCGCACAAAACGCACGGCGGAGATTATCGCCCAGGCGTGCGGGTGTGATATCACCTTTGACTCCCGCCTGCGCGAGCTGGATATGGGCGTGCTGGAAAAGCGCCAGATCGATTCGCTGACGGAAGAAGAAGAGGGCTGGCGTCGTCAGCTGGTCAACGGCACGCAGGATGGCCGCATTCCCGGTGGGGAATCGATGCAGGAGTTGAGCGATCGCGTTCATGCCGCGCTGGCGTCCTGTCTGGAGCTACCGCAGGGCAGCCGACCTTTATTGGTCAGTCACGGTATCGCGTTGGGCTGTCTGGTCAGTACTATATTGGGACTACCCGCCTGGGCGGAACGCCGGTTACGTTTGCGCAACTGCTCTATTTCCCGCATCGATTACCAGGAAAGTCAGTGGCTGGCGTCTGGGTGGGTGGTAGAAACCGCAGGGGACGTTTCGCATCTGGACGCCCCTGCATTGGATGAGCTACAGCGTTAACGGCGAATCGGGATCAGAAATTCGCAGCGCAGGTTGATAGGGCGATCGCCGGTTTTGGTATCTTCTGACGGGTAGTATCGCTCTATATCCTGTCCTTTACGACGGGTCAGATTCAGCATTGGCATACAGGTGCCGTAAACGGTCAGGATAAAATCCTGCACGCCGGTTCCTAACCCTTCATAGGTGAACATGACGTATTCACCGCCCTGCAACAGCACAGGATGCGCCGACTGAACATAGCCATCGGCCTGCTCTTGCGGCAGTGCGGTGGTATAGAATACTTCCTGCTCATCGTCTTTCTCCATGCTGGGGCGCGTTTCATTAAGCCCATAAAGCACTGGCGGAATAGTTGGCGAATGACCGAGGAAATCATGCCAGAATTGCACGCGCATTTCGTGGCGGAAGTCGGAAATCTGTTCCAGCGAGCAGGAATAGCTCTGCGTGACGCCAAGGAGCGGCGTATCTTCCAGCGTAACGAACTGATGTTCCGGCACGGTAAACTCGCCCAGCCGTAATGGCGGGCGAATGCCAAAGGCGCTCCATTCCGAGGAGCGACGATACAGCGCTGGCGTCTGGGAAAACTGTTTCTTAAAGGCGCGCGTAAAGGTTTGCTGAGAATCGAAGCGGTACTGAAGAGCAATATCCAGAATTGGACGCGCGGTCAAACGCAGCGCCACTGCTGATTTCGATAAACGACGGGCGCGGATGTAAGCGCCAATGGCGTGGCCCGTCACGTCCTTAAACATTCTCTGCAGGTGCCACTTGGAATAGCCTGCTTTTGCCGCCACATTGTCAAGTGACAGCGGCTGATCCAGATGACCTTCCAGCCAGATTAACAGGTCGCGAATTATGCCAGCCTGATCCATAAAATATCCCCATCCTTTCAACAACGAGCACCCGATATCAGGTAAGAGGATAATAGCATTTTTTGTTCTTTTAGCATTCAGTGTTTTTTTTGAGCTTAAATGCTTTTTTTAGGCAACGTGACAGGTAATTATTCTAATCCTGTGATCTATAACCATTTTATTTTAGAATGTCTAATAATTACGCAATGTAACTTTTATGAATGGTAACAATATGAAATACAAGAGCTTAGTACTTTTCTCAATTTTGTTGCTGCTGGGGCAGAGCGCCCGCGCGGAACAAATTGGTTCAGTCGATACGGTATTTAAAATGTTCGGTCCTGACCATAAAATCGTGGTGGAAGCTTTTGACGATCCTGATGTCAAAAACGTGACGTGCTATGTTAGCCGGGCGAAAACGGGCGGCATAAAAGGTGGATTGGGGCTGGCGGAAGATACGTCTGACGCCGCCATCTCTTGCCAGCAGGTCGGGCCTATTGAACTGAGCGACAAAATTAAGAACGGCAAGGCGCAGGGAGAGGTGGTTTTCAAAAAACGCACCTCATTGATATTTAAGTCATTGCAGGTCGTGCGTTTCTATGATGAGAAACGCAACACGCTGGCGTATCTGGCCTATTCCGACAAAGTGGTCGACGGGTCGCCGAAGAACGCCATCAGCGCGGTGCCGGTCATGCCGTGGCGACAATAACAGGGAAAGAGTATGCAGCAACCGCAGGTCTGGTTAGTCGAGGATGAACAGGGAATCGCCGATACGCTCATCTACACCCTGCAACTGGAAGGGTTTACCGTTGAGCTATTCGCTCGCGGGCTGCCCGCGCTGGAAAAAGCGCGTCAGCAACGGCCGGATGCGGTGATTCTCGATGTGGGACTGCCGGATATCAGCGGCTTTGAGCTGTGTCGGCAGTTGCTGGAACGCCATCCTGCGCTGCCGATTCTTTTCCTGACTGCCCGTAGCGATGAAGTGGATCGATTGCTTGGTCTGGAGATCGGCGCAGATGATTATGTCGCCAAGCCGTTCTCGCCGCGCGAAGTGAGCGCCCGCGTGCGCACGCTGTTGCGCCGGGTGAAAAAGTTTGCTGCGCCGTCGCCGGTGGTGCGTACCGGACATTTTGAACTCAATGAACCGGCGGCGCAGATCGCCTGGTTTGGTACGCCGCTCTCGCTGACGCGTTATGAATTTCTGCTCCTTAAAACCCTGCTACTGTCGCCGGAGCGCGTGTACTCGCGTCAGCAATTGATGGATATTGTCTGGTCTGATGCCCAGGAGACCTTCGATCGGACGGTCGATACACACATCAAAACCCTGCGCGCTAAGCTACGCGCGATCAACCCGGATCTCTCGCCAATTAACACGCATCGTGGAATGGGATACAGCCTGAGGAGCGTCTGATGCGCATCGGAATGCGTTTGCTGCTGGGCTACTTTCTTATTGTCGCCGTCGCCGCCGTGTTTGTGCTGTCTATCTTTGTTCAGGAGATAAAGCCGGGCGTCCGCCGCGCGACGGAAGGGACGCTGATTGACACCGCGACGCTGCTGGCGGCGCTGGCCCGCGACGATCTCCTTTCCGGCAACCCGACTGACGGCCAGTTGGCGAAGGCATTCGCCCAACTGCAACATCGCCCGTTTCGCGCCAATATCAGCGGGATCGT
The DNA here is from genome assembly GCF_051702785.1 of Salmonella sp. NW722. NCBI lineage: Bacteria > Pseudomonadati > Pseudomonadota > Gammaproteobacteria > Enterobacterales > Enterobacteriaceae > Salmonella > Salmonella sp. NW722. Next base: position 315,578 of record NZ_JAMMIN010000003.1, on the reverse strand, counting down.
CAAAGTGCGCAATGAATACCATGTCTACATGACGGATGTGCAGGGGAAGGTGTTGTTTGATTCGGAAAACAAAGCGGTGGGGCAGGATTATTCTCGCTGGAATGACGTCTGGCTTACGCTGCGCGGACAGTATGGCGCCCGCAGCACGGCAAAAGATGCTGCCGATCCCAATAGCACCGTGATGTACGTAGCCGCGCCGATAATCAGCGATGGACGGATTATCGGCGTCCTGTCTGTCGGTAAACCGAATGCGGCAATGGCGCCGGTGATTAAGCGCAGCGAACGGCGCATTCTGTGGGCCAGCGCCGTTTTACTGGGAATTGCGCTGGCGATTGGCGCGGGGATGGTCTGGTGGATTAACCGCTCCATCGCCCGGTTGACGCGCTATGCGGATTCTGTCACCGAAAACCGCCCGCTTGCGTTACCTGCATTAGGCAGCAGCGAGCTGCGTAAACTGGCGCAGGCGCTGGAGAGTATGCGCATTAAGCTGGAAGGCAAGAATGACATTGAGCAGTATGTGTATGCGTTGACTCATGAGCTGAAAAGTCCGCTGGCGGCGATACGCGGCGCGGCGGAGATTCTGCGTGAAGGACCGCCCGCGGATGTGGTTACCCGCTTTACAGAGAATATACTGGCGCAAAATACGCGAATGCAGGCGCTGGTAGAGACCCTGCTGCGCCAGGCGCGGCTGGAAAACCGGCAGGATATCCCTCTCGCGCCGGTTGCTGTTGATGAGCTATTTACGCAGCTTAGCGAGGCGCGCAGTATTCAGTTGGCGGCAAAAAAGATCACCCTTACTCTACGGCCTTCCTCGCTGGTCGTCGTCGCCGACGCGGAGCTTCTGGCGCAGGCGTTGGGCAATGTGTTGGACAATGCCATCGACTTTACGCCTGAAAATGGCGTTATCACATTAAGCGCTCAACCGATGGGAGAGAAAGCGATCCTGCAGGTGACGGATTCCGGCTGTGGTATTCCTGATTTTGCGCTGCCGCGCATTTTCGACCGATTCTATTCGTTGCCCCGTGAAAACGGACGTAAAAGCAGCGGGCTTGGGCTGGCGTTTGTCAGCGAGGCGGCGCGGCTCCTCAACGGTGAGGTGACGTTGTGCAACCGCCCCGAAGGCGGCGTGCTGGCCACGTTGACACTTCACCGTCACTTCACATAACTTCAAATTCTCCCCACATCGCGTTCTTACACTGCTGGCATTGCAAAGGAGAACGCTATGTTGAAATCCCCCCTGTTGTGGAAAATGATTACGTTAGGCGGCGCCATGATCCTGCTGTTAATTCCCCTGATGATGGTACGGCACACCATCGTGGAACGTGCTGATTATCGAAGCCATGTAGAAGCCGCTATTCGTCAGAGTACCAGCGGCCCACAAAAGGTTGTCGGCCCGCTGGTGGCGGTTCCGGTGACAGAGCTCTATACCGTGCTGGAAGAGGAGAAAGAGGTCCAGTATAAGCGCAGCTATCTCTATTTTTGGCTGCCAGAGTCGCTATTGGTCGAAGGCAATCAAAACGTTGAAGCGCGAAAAATAGGTATTTATCAGGGGCAGGTGTGGCATACCGATATGGCGATAAAGGCGGAGTTTGATGTGGCCCGTCTGCATGAGCTGAACAGACCGAACATTACCCTTGGAAAGCCCTTTATCGTCGTGGGCGTCGGCGATGCGCGCGGTATCAGCGCAGTAAAAGCGCCGCAGGTCAATGGTGAAACGCTCACTGTAGAACCGGGGACCGGCTTACCGGAAAGTAGAGAGGGCATTCATATCCCGCTGCCGGACAGTCAGTGGGCGACGCGCAACCTGACGTTGGCGATGTCGCTAAATTTAAGCGGAACCGGCAGCTTTTCACTGGTTCCCGTCGGGCGTAGCAGTGAAATGACCCTGACCAGCAACTGGCCGCACCCAAATTTTGTGGGGGATTTTCTTCCCGGTAAACGCGCAATCAGCGGTTCGGGATTTCAGGCCCAGTGGCAAACCAGCCGGTTTGCCACGAATCTCGGCGAACAGTTTGCTGATGCGCAAAAGGTGGATTGGGACAACTTACCGGCGTTTAGCGTCGCTGTATCGACGCCAGCCGATCAGTATCAACTGACGGACAGAGCGACGAAATATGCCATTTTGTTGATTACGCTAACGTTTATGGCGTTCTTTGTCTTCGAAACCCTGACGGGGCAGCGGTTACACCCGATGCAGTATCTGCTGGTGGGGTTATCGCTGGTGATGTTCTACCTGCTGTTGCTGGCACTGTCGGAACATATCGGTTTCACGCCAGCCTGGATCGCCGCAAGCCTGGTGGGCGCGTTGATGAATAGCGTTTATTTGCAGGCGGTGCTGAAAGGATGGCGCAATAGCGTACTGTTTACGCTAGCGTTATTGGCGCTGGATGGCGTGATGTGGGGATTGCTGCGTTCGGAAGATAGCTCGTTGCTTCTGGGTACCGGCGTTCTGCTACTGGCGCTTGGCGGCGTGATGTTCCTGACGCGCCATCTGGACTGGTATTCGCTCTCTTGTCAGCAACGTAAGTCATTACCGCCAGTAAAAGATGACGAATTACGTTTGTGGAAATAAATCTAACGGGCGCGTGCGTTAACGTTTTCCCGCGCAGCGCCAGAAAATGTGATGCCGTTAGTTATAGGTCAGGTTTAATGTTGCCGTGGCATTCGCTTGCCCGGCCGTTACCGTGGCGGCGGTTTTATAGTAGCGCGCGCTAATTTTCAGGGTGGTCGACATATTCATGGTTCCGCCGTTAACCGTCTGGCTGCCATCGGCATTGGTGGTAATCGTGTGAGTAAAGAGATCAATTTTTTGATTGATTGGCAAACTGTCGGTAAAGAAACCGGCGTCCGGCGCCTGAATACCCAACTGTACGCCAACGCCGGTTGCGCTGGTTGGCGCGCTTGCATTGCTCAACTGGATGACTGAATTATCAGGATTGTTTCCGCTGGCCGGTTGGGCGCTTAACGATGCGGAAATAGCGGTGCCTTGTTCGCAGGTCAATAAGATATCCTGCTCGCCTGTGCCCGCGGTTTGACTGTTAGCGAAACTGCCTAAATTGACGCTGCCTAAATCCACGGTGATGGCAGGTGTTTCTACCCGACATCCCATCGCTTTCATAATCAATTGCGTATTACCCAAATACAGATGGGTCAGGATATCGCCGCCGGAGTCTTCCGTTGCGCTATCGCGAAAAGATACGCGCGCCAGTGGGCTTTGGAATGTCGCGGTACCGGAGGTGATTGGACCGCCTAAGGCGACCAGTTCAACATTGTAGGCGGGAGCCATCGCATGGTGTGTTTTATTGCCATCGCCATTATGGTAGGTATTATCGATTGGCATGACATTATCGTAAGGGCCAGCATTCGTTTGGGTTTTAATCGCAATGCCCACGCCGGAAATCCCGGTGCTAAATACCGGCGTGTTGTTCCCGTCATTCGCATTGATTGTCGGTGATGTATTTGACTGCGCGCTACCGGGTTCATATAAAAAACCGACCTTATAATCGCGACTACAGCCATCCATTGTGACTTCGGAGGTGGAAACCCAGCCCGATTGCCACAACACTTCGCCTGCGGTATAGGCGTGGCTATCCACCACAAGCTGCGACGGCGGGGTGATAGTGATCGCGCCTTCATTTCCGGAACGTTTACAGGAGGCGTAACCATGACCGGAATACGCGAACAGCAGAATAAGCGCCAGATATAACCTTCTCATGAAAAATTCCTGCTTTTATACCAGGTGAAATAGAAAGATGTTATTGCCATGCAATAGTGATCGTCACAACGGACGTGAAATCCCCTGCCGTGACTTTTCCATACGGGGTATACATCCTTGCGGCGACAGGCAAATTGGCTTCATGGGTATTACTGTTGATATCCACCGTGTAAGTGACGTTGTTGGCCAGATTGACCAGACTTTTACCGTCCAGGTTAAAAAGCTGTAATCCTAAATCCTGCGCCGGATTGGCCGCGCTGTTTGCATAAATCGCAGAAGCATAATTTGGATCGGGATAAGGTACGCCGTTAAATGAAATCGCGGCTTTTGTGGTCGTTGCCGGGCAATTCGTCATTTTTATGGTGAAAGGAATGGTGGCGGTATTGCCACCGGCCACGGCGATATCCGCCCGGGCATATTGTCCAAGAGAGAGCGTGTCGGGGACCGTAACGGTACACGGATCGGCATAAATTAATCCCGTAACGTTAATGTCTACGGCATCTGCGGTATTGTATGCCGCGCTGATCGAGGGCGACCATAATGCCAGACCCGTGAACGTTAACAGGGCGGCTAATGCAGCAAATCTGTTCATATTCATCTTTTATCCCACCAGAATCACTGGCATTGCTCGTGTAAGATTTCTACGCCAGAAGCGGAGGGGGAGCTCGGTATACGATAAGAGACCTGACACCGGTCTGCTGCTGTTGGCCCCCACTTCACTAATAACCGCCCTTGTTTTTCCAGTCCGGTTAACCAGGCTTGCCCCGCATCACCAACAAAACTGCTGTGATTGTCTGGTTTTGTTAAAGACGAGACGGTCGCGCCAAAAGGAACAGGCAGATTGTTTATGCGGGTTAATACCATCAATGCCTTGTAACCAATATTGGTTTTATATTCAGCCCTGACCACCGCGCCACGGGTAGGCACCAGCGTTTTACTGGTATCAATGAGCTCAATATTTTTTCTAATGCCCGTCGTATCTAAAGACACTTCATTACGATGGTAAGGCGAAGCATAAGGTACGACGGCATAGCCCCGAAAATCGGTGTCCACGCCCGTTTCGTTATTCACGGGGACACCCGCTGCGCCAGGGGCTTTAACCAATATGATGGTGTCGTCCATTGGCTGGGATAGTGTCAGGCCATTTCGATGTAGCAGTACGCCGCCCTGAACGCCATAATTCAGACGGCGCATATGATTATCGTAGCTATACCCGCCGTTAATATCCGCATACGTCCCGTTATAGGTTGCGCTCACATTACCGCTGGTGGCTTTCTCTTGAGAGGAATAACCTTCCTGAACGCTCCATGAGAGATTTTTCTGTGCCAGCGCTGTTCCGTTTAAACCGACAGTGTGCGTGGTATCGCCGTCTTTCGCGGAGTTCATATTGTAGGTGGCATACGTTGACGGCATAAAGGCATCTAACGGAATACTAATATTGATTGAAATTTGCTGGTCATTACTGTCTTCCGTATCGTCGTCTTCATCCTGAGAATTATCGGCGTTCAGCGTATAAGAATAGTTAATGCCATAGCTTACGTTATGCCATGTGTTGTTATAGCCAATACCTAATGATGTGGTATGAGTGTCATTCCAGTAATCTTCATTATATAAAGTGAGTGAAATGGAACCGTAGATAATGTCTTGCGATAACGACAGGTCGGTGCGATTACGTACATGATCATAGTGACTATTATCGCTATAGGTATCCAGCACATCCTCAAGAGCGTAGTAATCTTTGGTCGAATAACGGTAGCCGGCGACAGTGAAATTGGTGCCTGTTGACTGAATATCTTTGCTGTAACGAATACGCCAGGATTGTCCGGTAAGCGTATCGCTAACCACATCGCCTGCTTTAATTTTTGACCATGAGTTGGTGACGTCTAAAGACAATGCGCCCAGATCGCCAAGGTTTAAGCCTGTCCCGATGAGCGCCGCATGATAAACATCATTGCTCAGCGTACTCTCTATTCCGCCATAGGCGGTTATGCCGCCTGCTAATCCGTATAAGGCCGTCAGTTCAGCGAAGTTCTGTTGCGCGGAATGCGTATCTGATGAACGCGTGCGGCCTACCGTCAGGTCGTATTTCAGGTGGCCTTCACGCTGTAATACCGGAACGCTGGCGTAGGGCACAATGAAATGCTGTTCAGAACCATCGGATTCTTTGATGGTGACGTACAGGTCGCCCGAACCGCCGGTTGGATAAAGATCATTAATGGCGAATGGACCCGCCGGAACGTTAGTTTTGTAGATGGTATAACCGTTTTGTTCAACGGTTACCTGCGCGCTGCTTTTGGCCACCCCGCGAATGACCGGGGCGAACCCTTTCATACTGTCCGGCAACATATCGTCATCAGAAGAGATCTGTACGCCCTTAAATGAAATACTGTCAAAGACGTCCGCGGGCGTGTTATTTTCCCCGGCGATCAGCTGTCCTTTTAAAAATTCGATATCGCGAGAAACATAGGTGTAGGCAGAATCCCAGCTATTTTGCCCATCGCTATCATGATTCCAGGTTGAGTAGTTACGAAAACGCCATGCGCCAATGTTAATACCAGGGCGCAGGTTAGCGTATTCGCTATTTTCCGTCCGGTTTTCATCAATATCGTGATCCTGCGATCCGGTAAAACTGTAGTTCAGCAAAAAAGCATTAATGCCTTCATCCCATTCGCTGGTAGGGACGAATTCTCGCGGGTCGGCGATCAACGCGATTTGAGGGATCGCTAAATCCAGCCGGTTACCGATGACATTAAACTTTGCTACAGCGCCAGCCAGCAGACTAAGATCGGTACACCCGTTTGGGTCATTTTTAAGCTCGGGGAAGTTTTCTGTTTTTACGCCCCACTGCTTGAGTTGTTCAACGCTAAGACACGGCTGTAGAGAGAGCTTATTATCTGCTGATTTTTTATTTTTAAAGGCAATATTTTTTGTTTCAACACTGGTGTTATTAATATAAATATCAACATTATAGGTGCCTTCTGCCTGCCCCCCCTTTTCGAAAACCGATAGATCGATATTCTCCACGCCCGGTTCATCATTTTCCAACGATAATGGATTAAAATGATCATGCGCTAACGCTGGTTTTATGGAACAGCATATAAACAGAAACGATAACGCTAATTGAGAACGGGGCTCTACTCTGGAGAATTGCACAGTAAAAGTCCTGAAAGGGTAAAAGTAAAGTGAAGTCGTTAATGGCTAGAATGAACCGGAATGCGGCTCTAAACTCATCCCATAATCGCTGATTAATCGCCACGTTACCGTGCCATGAGGGGCGGCAGTAGAACCCAATTTAAATGACGCTGATGATTTTGGCGGAACGAAGGTCGCTGATTTCACTTCATGGCTGTTAAGCGTCACACTGGCAAAGTTCATATAATAGGGAGTGGGGTTATTTACGGTAATAACATCACCTGCCGTCTGCCATTTTAATTGTTGGCTCTGGCTATCAGGCGTTGATTTTGTTAATGCTGGCGGTCGATATATAAGCTTTATTTGGGTATTAATGGAGATTTCCACGCGGTTCGCGGAGGCATTATCATCAATAGAAGGAATACCCTTAATATTGAGCCAGTACATAGACTCCCGATCTGCAGGTAGGGGGGCGCCAGAGCGAATAACCCGAATACTGTTCTTTTGCCCGGCATCAAGGCGAAAAAGAGGCGGGGTGATAATAAACGCCTGCTTATTTGTGACCTGGGGATCGGCAACCGATAACCATGACTGAACAAGATTCGCTTTGCTGTCTTTATTCTCTACATTGATTGACGACTCATCATTATTGCCGTCGAAAACCAGTCGGGTTCCGCCAACAACAATGCTGGCATGGGCAACATGGCTTGTCAGTAATACGACCAACACGGATTTCTTTATGTGTTTCATTTTTTACTCTGTAAAGATGTTTTACGCTATGGACTGGCATCCTGCCTGTCCACATCAGGATGAGAATGCCTTACTGATACGAAACGGTATACGTAACCTGAGTGCTAACATCTCCACCGGTTACGGTTGCGGAACCATCGTTTGCCATGGCGGCGTAATAGGTAAAGTCTGCTTTCGAGCCGTCGGTTGGCAGGTTCACTGCGGCATCATCCGTGTTATCTGTCACATCGCTATGTGAAGCGTTCTGAATAGAAATACCGACACCCGCGGCGCCCGTTTCCGATCCTTCGTCCGCGTTTTTGAAGTACGTTGGGTTGGAATCATCTGTTGCGCCGTGGAAGCGGAACATGGCCTGGGTTGGTACGCCAGTCCCTGCTTCCGGGCAGCTAACCAGGCTTACGATAAACGGCACGTAATCGGTTGTGGCGCCTTTTTCCGCGATGCGTTCTTTGCTGTAATTACCTAAATCAATGGTGGTATCCGTGGAGCCATTAACCTGAACCGTACACGCCTGATCGTAAATTTTGCCATTGAACGTAATCGTGTTCTGGGCAAATACCGGTGTGGATGCTACGGCAGTTAACATTGCCAGGATGATAATTTTCTTATTAAACATATTAATTGTTGCCTGATTCTATTCGCTGAAAAATAAAGATAGCCATATAAAATAAAATATTATATTTTACTCTGTATGCGCTTCTTTCTGTTCTGTAGATAAGCAGGCGGCTATTCTACGTATATCAACTATGAACTCAATAAAAATTCTGATGCAATATTGAACGGCAGTCCAGTTTCGGACTCGGTAACAAAGTTTAATAAAATACCACTAAAGAAGTATGGTTGATGACTGGATTTATAGAGCAAGATCTCTTTTTTGATAATAGTTATTATTTCCTGGAGGATTTATTTAACTCTATATTGCTTTATTTTTAAGAATATACGACGCTTGTCCGTTTAAAATGAAACCGGCAGGTTTCGAAGCTCTAACAGTCTTCCATGCAGTATTTTTATATAGTCCCCCGCTTTTAGTTCTGAAAGTACCTGCATGATACGGCTGCGTGAAAGCCCGGTTCTCTGCTGTATGAAGTTCTGTGCGTTGATCTCAAATCGTGAGCTTTCAGGATACGACCACAGTTCAAGTAACAGCGCTTTTATCTGGCTATAGGCGTCCTGCCCGATAAGGTTTCTGTCACGGTTAGTCATGAAAGCAATGCGGTACATCAGGATGTTCGAAATGTCACGCCAGAGATGCTTTTCATCGGCTATTTCCACAAAATCTTTTACTGGGACAGGATAATATTCACAGGTGGTTTCGGCGATAAAAAAGACGTCTGAATTCTCTTCTAACTGGTATAAGTCAGCATAGGCATCTACAAGGCCTAAAATCATTGGTGAGACACCGCAGCCCATTACAATGCTGTCGATACGCCGACATACTTTAATAGCGCCTTTAGTGATTAACAGGATGTGGGATTGATTATCAATCTTGATATCCAGTGTTTTACCGGCCGTAATAGTGACAGGGGAGATGTTTTGAATAACGTGCCGATGAATATTTAAAATGGCTTGCAGGTTTTTTTCTTTCCCTGTGGGACGATACACATTCCCGCCGTTTAACTGCTTCATATCTTCCCCATTATTATGGCTGATAAAGTGGTTGACTATTAAAAGGTAAAGATAAATTTAATATTCACTTGAAATTATAATTAAGTAAATAAAAATAGCCAACAAGAATATTTAAGTCAATGTATTCACCTTATCAATGCATGAGCGACAACGCTGTTTGTAAGGTTAACCATAGTAAATGTGATGATTTTATTTGCAATCATTTTATGACAGCTATCATAGGTACCGTGCTTAACGAGCGCGTAGAGCGTACAGGATAGCGAAGCGATGAACATCGCTATTGGAGGATACGAATGAGAGAAAAGTACAAAATGCAGGCGGGCGGCGTTTTACTGAGCGAAATCGCCGCCTGCCGGAACTCCTCCCGGCGGGAGCCATAAGCGGTTAGCGGTACTGGACGATCAGGCTTTGAATCTCCGGATGATCTTTTAACGACACGTGTCGTACCGTGGCGATTCCATTCATCAACGAAATAGCGTTTCCAGACGGTGTGGCGACTGTCTGCAAATGGGGGATATTATTCCGCAAACATGATACCTCGATATTGCGATCGTGAGGCGCAAGATTACAACCATATTCGACAATCTGTCCTTTGAAATGAATAACGCCTGCGGAGACCGGCGCGGTAGCAGCCAGCGCGGCTGATGAAGCTGACATCGCTGCACAAAACAGGTAGCAGCATAATGGTGATTTTTTCATCCTGTGAAACCTCACGTCCTGTGAGCATCCCCTTATTTTTTGGGGACTAACAAATCCCGTGTATTACTCTTTAATGTAAATACACAAACTACCTTAACTTTCGCAAGCTGAGATAAACAGCGCTATACGACAATTTTTATGTAAAAGAGTACGTCATAACGGCAGGTCAGGAGGGAAAGCGAGGCCGCTTAGCGGAAGGGGGACATAAGAAACAGCCAGTAAGAATAACTTACCGGCTGTTTTTACGGTTTGGCGCCTGGGCCGAATTAATCCTGCAGGTCGCCGCAGAAGCGATAACCTTCGCCGTGAATGGTGGCGATGATTTCCGGCGTATCCGGCGTGGATTCGAAATGCTTACGAATACGACGAATGGTAACGTCAACAGTACGGTCATGCGGCTTCAGCTCGCGCCCGGTCATTTTCTTCAACAGCTCTGCGCGTGACTGAATTTTGCCAGGGTTTTCGCAGAAGTGAAGCATCGCGCGGAACTCGCTGCGCGGTAGTTTATACTGCTCGCCGTCCGGGCCGATCAGTGAACGACTGTTGATATCCAGTTCCCAACCGTTGAACTTGTAGCTTTCAACGCTACGACGCTCTTCGCTGACGGTACCCAGGTTCATGGTACGGGACAGCAGGTTGCGGGCACGGATGGTCAATTCGCGTGGGTTAAACGGTTTGGTGATGTAATCATCCGCGCCGATTTCGAGGCCGAGAATTTTGTCGACTTCGTTATCGCGGCCCGTCAGGAACATCAGCGCAACGTTAGCCTGTTCACGCAGTTCACGCGCTAACAGGAGACCGTTTTTCCCTGGCAGATTGATATCCATGATCACCAGGTTGATGTCATATTCAGAGAGGATCTGATGCATTTCCGCGCCATCTGTCGCTTCGAATACATCATAGCCTTCCGCTTCGAAAATACTTTTCAACGTGTTGCGTGTTACCAACTCGTCTTCAACGATAAGAATGTGCGGGGTCTGCATGTTTGCTACCTAAATTGCCAACTAAATCGAAACAGGAAGTACAAAAGTCCCTGACCTGCCTGATGCATGTCGCAAATTAACATGATCGGCGTAACATGACTAAAGTACGTAATTGCGTTCTTGATGCACTTTCCATCAACGTCAACAACATCATTAGCTTGGTCGTGGGTACTTTCCCTCTGGACCCGACAGTGTCAAAAACGGCTGTCATCCTAACCATTTTAACAGCAACATAACAGGCTAAGACGTACCGGACACCTAATAAAACTACGCTTCGTTGACATATATCAAGTTCAATTGTAGCACGTTAACAGTTTGATGAAATCATCGTAGCTAAATGCTAGCTTTCATCACAAATTTGCAATATTCCAACTAGTTACGTAAGCCAACTAATAAATGTGATGAATCCAAAGAACAGGATCTATTTTAAATTAAATTATCCTAAATAAACAGCAGGATAACGATGTTCTGTTAACATAAACAGCAATAGTACAGATACGCAATAGTGTAGCGTCTTTTACGAAATCAAAAATGCTTTTTCAGTGATATCCGTTAAAATTTTGTAAATTTGCGAAGCGTAATATGCTTACAAACGCCAGCTAATTTCCTGTAAATTAGTCAAAAAGAGTAATGAAATGCGTGTAACAATCGTTCTTGTCGCTCCCGCCAGAGCGGAAAATATCGGCGCAGCCGCCCGGGCTATGAAGACCATGGGATTTACTGACCTGCGTATTGTCGACAGCCAGGCGCACCTGGAGCCCACCACCCGTTGGGTCGCACATGGATCTGGAGATATTATTGATAATATTGAGGTTTTCCGCACCCTTGCCGACGCGCTCCACGATGTGGATTTTACCGTCGCGACGACAGCCCGCAGCCGGGCAAAATTTCATTACTACGCTTCGCCCGCTGAACTGGTTCCCTTATTACAGGAAAAATCACGCTGGATGCGTCATGCCGCGCTGGTTTTTGGCCGTGAGGATTCCGGTTTGACCAATGACGAGCTGGCGCTGGCGGATGTATTGACTGGCGTGCCGATGGTGGCGGATTACCCTTCGCTCAATCTGGGTCAGGCGGTCATGGTGTATTGCTATCAATTAGCAGGTTTAATGCAACAGACCACTGAATCCGTTGATATTGCTGATGAATCGCAGTTACAGGCGTTACGCGCGCGCCTTTTACGCCTGCTAACGACTCTGGAGGCGGCCGATGACCACAAATTAACCGACTGGCTACAACAGCGAATCGGCCTGCTGGGACAGCGAGATACGGTAATGTTGCACCGTTTGGTCCATGATATTGAAAAAAAACTAACAAAATAACGTGCTGTAATTTTTAAAATAATAAGAGATTACGTCTGGTTGCAAGAGATCATAACAGGGGGAATTGGTTGAAAATAAATATATCGCCAGCAGCACATGAACAAGTTTCGGAATGTGATCAATTTAAAAATTTATTGACTTAGGCGGGCAGATACTTTAACCAATATAGGAATACAAGACAGACAAATAAAAATGACAGAGTACACAACATCCATGAACCGCATCAGCACCACCACCATTACCACCATCACCATTACCACAGGTAACGGTGCGGGCTGACGCGTACAGGAAACACAGAAAAAAGCCCGCACCTGAACAGTGCGGGCTTTTTTTTCGACCAGAGATCACGAGGTAACAACCATGCGAGTGTTGAAGTTCGGCGGTACATCAGTGGCAAATGCAGAACGTTTTCTGCGTGTTGCCGATATTCTGGAAAGCAATGCCAGGCAAGGGCAGGTAGCGACCGTACTTTCCGCCCCCGCGAAAATTACCAACCATCTGGTGGCGATGATTGAAAAAACTATCGGCGGTCAGGATGCTTTGCCGAATATCAGCGATGCCGAACGTATTTTTTCTGACCTGCTCGCAGGACTTGCCAGCGCGCAGCCGGGATTCCCGCTTGCACGGTTGAAAATGGTTGTCGAACAAGAATTCGCTCAGATCAAACATGTTTTGCATGGTATCAGCCTGCTGGGTCAGTGCCCGGACAGCATCAACGCCGCGCTGATTTGCCGTGGCGAAAAAATGTCGATCGCGATTATGGCGGGACTTCTGGAGGCGCGTGGGTATCGCGTCACGGTGATCGATCCGGTAGAAAAATTGCTGGCGGTGGGCCATTACCTTGAATCTACCGTCGATATCGCGGAATCGACTCGCCGTATCGCCGCCAGCCAGATCCCGGCCGATCACATGATCCTGATGGCGGGCTTTACCGCCGGTAATGAAAAGGGTGAACTGGTGGTGCTGGGCCGTAATGGTTCCGACTATTCCGCCGCCGTGCTGGCCGCCTGTTTACGCGCTGACTGCTGTGAAATCTGGACTGACGTCGATGGCGTGTATACCTGTGACCCGCGCCAGGTGCCGGACGCCAGGCTGCTGAAATCGATGTCCTACCAGGAAGCGATGGAACTCTCTTACTTCGGCGCCAAAGTTCTTCACCCTCGCACCATTACGCCCATCGCCCAGTTCCAGATCCCCTGTCTGATTAAAAATACCGGTAATCCGCAGGCGCCAGGAACGCTGATCGGCGCGTCCAGCGACGATGATAATCTGCCGGTCAAAGGGATCTCTAACCTTAACAACATGGCGATGTTTAGCGTCTCCGGCCCGGGAATGAAAGGGATGATTGGGATGGCGGCGCGTGTTTTCGCCGCCATGTCTCGCGCCGGGATCTCGGTGGTGCTCATTACCCAGTCCTCCTCTGAGTACAGCATCAGCTTCTGTGTGCCGCAGAGTGACTGCGCGCGTGCCCGCCGTGCGATGCAGGATGAATTCTATCTGGAGCTGAAAGAGGGGCTGCTGGAGCCGCTGGCGGTTACTGAGCGGTTGGCGATTATCTCTGTTGTCGGCGACGGTATGCGCACGCTACGCGGCATTTCAGCGAAATTCTTCGCCGCGCTGGCGCGGGCTAATATCAATATCGTGGCGATCGCTCAGGGATCTTCTGAGCGTTCCATTTCTGTGGTGGTGAATAACGACGATGCCACCACCGGCGTGCGGGTAACGCACCAGATGCTGTTCAATACCGATCAGGTGATTGAAGTGTTTGTCATTGGCGTCGGCGGCGTCGGCGGCGCGCTACTGGAACAGCTTAAACGTCAGCAAACCTGGCTGAAGAACAAGCACATCGATCTACGCGTGTGCGGCGTGGCGAACTCAAAGGCGTTGCTAACCAATGTGCATGGCCTGAATCTGGACAACTGGCAGGCGGAACTGGCGCAAGCGAACGCGCCGTTCAATCTGGGACGCTTAATTCGCCTGGTGAAAGAATATCATCTACTCAATCCGGTGATTGTTGATTGTACCTCCAGTCAGGCGGTGGCCGACCAGTATGCCGACTTCCTGCGTGAAGGGTTCCATGTGGTGACGCCAAACAAGAAAGCGAACACCTCGTCGATGGACTACTACCATCAGCTACGTTTCGCCGCCGCGCAATCACGGCGCAAATTCTTGTATGACACCAACGTCGGCGCCGGTTTGCCGGTAATCGAAAACCTGCAAAACCTGCTGAATGCCGGTGATGAACTGCAAAAATTTTCCGGCATTCTTTCCGGGTCGCTCTCTTTTATTTTCGGTAAACTGGAAGAGGGGATGAGTCTCTCACAGGCGACCGCGCTGGCGCGCGAGATGGGCTATACCGAACCCGATCCGCGCGACGATCTTTCCGGTATGGATGTGGCGCGGAAACTGTTGATCCTCGCCCGCGAGACGGGCCGCGAGCTGGAGCTTTCCGATATTGTGATTGAACCGGTGTTGCCGGACGAGTTTGACGCCTCCGGCGATGTGACCGCCTTTATAGCGCATCTGCCGCAGCTTGACGACGCGTTTGCCGCCCGTGTGGCGAAAGCTCGTGATGAAGGTAAGGTATTGCGCTATGTGGGCAATATCGAAGAGGATGGCGTGTGCCGCGTGAAGATTGCCGAAGTTGATGGTAACGATCCGCTCTTCAAAGTGAAAAACGGTGAAAACGCGCTGGCGTTCTACAGCCACTATTATCAGCCCTTGCCGTTGGTGCTGCGCGGCTACGGCGCAGGCAATGATGTGACGGCGGCGGGCGTGTTTGCCGATCTGTTACGGACCCTCTCATGGAAGTTAGGAGTTTAACATGGTGAAAGTGTATGCCCCGGCTTCCAGCGCGAACATGAGCGTCGGTTTCGACGTGTTGGGCGCAGCCGTCACACCCGTTGACGGCACGTTGCTGGGCGATGTGGTATCCGTTGAAGCAGCGGACCATTTCCGTCTGCATAACCTGGGGCGATTTGCCGATAAACTGCCGCCGGAGCCGCGTGAAAATATTGTTTATCAGTGCTGGGAACGTTTTTGCCAGGCATTGGGGAAAACCATCCCGGTGGGGATGACGCTGGAAAAAAATATGCCGATTGGTTCCGGGTTAGGGTCCAGCGCCTGTTCCGTCGTCGCCGCGCTGGTCGCGATGAATGAGCACTGCGGCAAACCGTTAAACGACACGCGTCTGTTGGCGCTGATGGGCGAGCTGGAAGGCCGTATCTCCGGCAGCATCCATTACGATAACGTCGCGCCGTGCTTTCTTGGCGGTATGCAGTTGATGATTGAAGAAAACGGCATTATTAGTCAGCAGGTGCCGGGCTTTGATGAGTGGCTATGGGTACTGGCTTATCCGGGCATTAAAGTTTCCACCGCAGAAGCACGGGCCATTTTGCCTGCGCAGTATCGCCGTCAGGATTGCATTGCGCATGGACGGCATCTGGCCGGTTTTATTCACGCCTGTTACTCGCGGCAGCCGCAGCTTGCCGCCGCGCTGATGAAAGATGTTATTGCCGAACCATACCGCGCGCGTTTACTGCCGGGCTTTAGCCAGGCGCGGCAGGCGGTGTCGGAGATCGGCGCGCTGGCGAGCGGGATTTCCGGGTCGGGGCCGACGCTGTTTGCGCTATGCGATAAACCGGAGACGGCGCAGCGCGTCGCGGACTGGCTGAGCAAACATTATCTGCAAAATCAGGAAGGCTTCGTTCATATTTGCCGGCTGGATACGGCGGGCGCACGAGTAGTGGGATAATCAATGAAACTCTATAATCTGAAAGACCATAATGAGCAGGTCAGCTTTGCGCAGGCCGTCACGCAAGGACTGGGCAAACAGCAGGGACTTTTTTTTCCGCACGAACTGCCGGAGTTTAGCCTGACGGAAATTGATGAGATGCTCAACCAGGACTTTGTCAGCCGTAGCGCAAAGATCCTCTCGGCATTTATTGGCGATGAAATACCGCAGCAAATTCTGGAAGAGCGCGTCCGCGCGGCGTTTGCGTTCCCGGCGCCGGTAGCGCAGGTAGAAAGCGATGTCGGCTGCCTGGAGCTGTTCCATGGTCCGACGCTGGCCTTTAAAGACTTCGGCGGGCGTTTTATGGCGCAAATGCTGACGCATATCAGCGGCGACAAACCGGTGACGATTCTGACCGCAACGTCAGGCGATACCGGCGCGGCGGTGGCTCACGCGTTCTATGGCCTGGAAAATGTGCGGGTCGTCATTCTCTACCCGCGCGGTAAAATCAGTCCGTTGCAGGAAAAACTGTTCTGTACGCTGGGCGGCAACATTGAAACCGTGGCGATCGACGGCGATTTCGACGCTTGCCAGGCGCTGGTGAAACAGGCATTTGATGACGAAGAACTGAAAACGGCGCTGGGGCTGAATTCGGCTAATTCGATTAATATCAGCCGCCTGTTGGCGCAAATTTGCTACTACTTTGAAGCCGTGGCGCAACTGCCGCAGGGGGCGCGTAACCAACTGGTGATCTCCGTCCCCAGCGGCAACTTTGGCGATTTGACGGCAGGGCTGCTGGCGAAGTCGTTAGGCCTACCGGTGAAACGTTTTATCGCCGCCACCAACGTCAACGACACGGTGCCGCGTTTTCTGCATGACGGAAAGTGGGCGCCGAAAGCGACGCAGGCGACCCTGTCGAATGCGATGGATGTCAGCCAGCCGAATAACTGGCCGCGCGTGGAGGAGCTATTCCGCCGTAAAATCTGGCGCCTGACTGAGCTGGGCTATGCGGCGGTGGATGACACTACGACACAACAGACGATGCGCGAGCTGAAAGCGAAAGGTTATATCTCGGAACCTCATGCGGCGGTAGCGTATCGGGCATTACGCGACCAGTTAAACCCTGGCGAGTATGGCTTGTTTCTCGGAACGGCGCATCCGGCGAAGTTTAAAGAAAGCGTGGAGTCCATTCTGGGAGAAACGCTGGCCTTGCCTGAAGCGCTCGCCGAACGCGCCGATCTGCCGCTGCTTTCACATCATCTGCCTGCGGATTTTGCCGCCCTGCGTAAGCTGATGATGACCCGCCAGTAACCATTGCGCCCGGTGGCGCTGTCGCTTACCGGGCCTATGGGGTGGTGTCGATTTGTAGGCCGGATAAGGCGTAACCGCCATCCGGCGATGCCGTTACTGCTCGTAGCGTTTAAAGACCAGCTCGTCTTTTGTGGAGGTTTCTTCATCAAAGAAATACCCTTCACGGTCAAACGCGGTAAGCTGTTCCGGCTTCGTTAAGCGGTTTTCAATAATAAAACGGCTCATCAGTCCGCGCGCTTTTTTGGCGTAGAAGCTTACCACCTTAAACTTGCCGTTTTTCTCATCAAGGAACACGGGCTTAATCAGTTCGGCATTCAGTTTCTTCGGCTTCACCGATTTAAAATATTCCTCAGAGGCCAGATTCACCACCACCCGATCGCCCTGCGCCTCAAGCGCTTCGTTGAGCTTATCGGTAATGATATCGCCCCAGAATTGATAAAGATCTTTGCCGCGCGGATTCTCCAGGCGAATCCCCATCTCCAGACGATAAGGCTGCATTAAATCCAGCGGGCGCAATACGCCATACAAGCCAGAGAGCATACGCAGATGTTGTTGAGCAAAATCAAAATCCGCGTCGCTGAACGTTTCCGCCTGTAGGCCGGTATAAACATCGCCTTTGAACGCCAGAATCGCCTGGCGTGCATTATCCGGCGTAAAATGAGGCTGCCAGTCATGAAAACGCGTGGCGTTGAGATCCGCCAGTTTGTCGCTAATTCCCATCAGCCTGGAAATTTGCGGCGCCGAAAGCTGGCGGGCCTGTTGAATAAGCTGCTGGCTGTGATCCAATAGCTCCGGCTGGGTATAGCGGGTCGTGGCCAGCGGGCTTTGATAATCAAGCGTTTTTGCAGGTGAAATCAGAATCAGCATATCCAGTCCTTGCAGGGAATTTTCTGCGACTTTAGCAAAAAAACGCCGCAGAGTTGACCGATGGTTGCGATTGTCGGCTTAATCGCGCGATGCCGCATCCCAGGTATCTGGCGCCAGTTGTGGTTCGATATCCGGGAAGCGCCGCGGATCGAACTGCGGTCTTACGCCCAGTTTCCGTTGTCGCAGATAATCGCTGGCGAGGGTATACACCACCGGTGAGAGCAACAAAATCGCCGTCAGATTGGTAATGGCCATACAGGCCATGATCATGTCAGCGAGCTGCCATATCAGCGGAAAACTGATAAGCGTACCGGCGATAACCATGCCAAGCGTCGCAAGGCGTAATAGCCAGATAGCCTTTGCGTTATGTAACCGCAGAAAAAACAGATTGTTTTCGGCGTAAATATAGTTGGCGACGATAGAACTGAACGCGAACAGAATGACGATAAGCGCGACAAAACTGGCGCCCCATTCACCGGTCAACGAAACCATTGCATGTTGGAGAAGCTGAATGCCTTCTGTTGACGAGTGGGACGCGTGATTCCCCGCCAGCAGGATAATCATCGCGCTGGCGGTACAGATGATAATGGTGTCGCTGAATACGCCAATCATTTGCACAATCCCCTGCGCGACAGGGTGAGGGGGATACGACGTTGCCGCTGCGGCCGCATTAGGCGTTGACCCCATTCCCGCTTCATTAGAGAACATCCCACGCTGAAAACCGCTGGTAATAGCCTGAGTGAGCGTATATCCGGCTGCGCCTGCCGCGGCTTCCTGCCAGCCAAATGCGCTTTTGACTATCGAGGCGATAACGCCAGGCATTTGCTCAATATGCCAGAGGCAAATGAATACGCTGCCGGCGACCCACAATAACGCGATGAGGGGAATCAGCCATTGCATCAGACGGGCGACGCCTTTGATGCCGCGAATGATAATTAACAGGGCACAAAGCGCCAGAGCAATGCCGGAGATAAGCGGCGGAATGTTGAAGGCGAAATGGAGCGCGCGTGAGACGGCATTCGCCTGCACGCTATTAAAAATCAACCCGTAGGCGACGAGCAGAAAGAGGGCGAAAACCACGCCCATCCAGCGCATTCCCAGCCCACGCGCCATATACCACGCCGGGCCGCCGCGGAACTGGCCTGTCGGGTCACGTTCTTTATAAAGCTGGGCAAGCGAACACTCGGCGAAGGAGGTCGCCATGCCAATGATGGCCGAGACCCACATCCAGAATACCGCGCCGGGACCGCCTGCGGCGATAGCCAGCGCCACGCCGGCCAGATTACCGCTGCCAATCCGCGCCGCGAGGCTGGTACACAGCGCCTGAAATGACGTCAGGCCGCCTGGTTGCGGGCTAAAGCTGCCTTTCAGACTGCGGCTAAATTGGCGAATATAACGAAATTGAATGAATCCGGTACGCCAGGTAAACCAACATCCTGCGCCGAGCAGCAGGTAAATCATTACCGAGCCCCAGAGTATTTCGTTAATAAAACTGAAAAACTCAGGCATTAACGTCCCTCTTGTTGATGCCGGCACGCTTTGATAATCCTGTATAAGCGTGACCCATGATGTAGATGACCTTGTCAGACTAATATTAACGGCAGTTTACCATAAATACGGCGGTATCCTTTAATTGCGCATCAACCGTCGGCAGATACGCAAACAGTGCACAAGGGCAGCCAGGTGCATGTAGGCGGTTGCGCTGTGAGTGCGTCGTGTTATCATCAGGGTAGACCGGTTACATCCCCTAACAAGCTGTTTAAAGAGAAACTCTATCATGACGGACAAATTGACCTCCCTTCGTCAGTTCACCACCGTAGTGGCTGATACCGGAGATATCGCGGCAATGAAGCTGTACCAGCCGCAGGATGCTACAACTAACCCTTCTCTCATTCTTAACGCAGCGCAAATCCCGGAATATCGTAAGCTGATTGACGATGCTGTCGCCTGGGCGAAACAGCAGAGCAGCGACCGCGCGCAGCAGGTTGTTGACGCGACCGATAAGCTGGCGGTGAATATTGGCCTGGAAATCCTGAAGCTGGTGCCGGGGCGTATTTCTACCGAAGTTGACGCGCGTCTGTCTTATGACACTGAAGCGTCTATCGCCAAAGCAAAACGTATCATTAAACTCTACAATGATGCGGGTATCAGCAACGATCGTATCCTGATCAAGCTGGCGTCCACCTGGCAGGGCATTCGCGCAGCCGAACAGCTGGAAAAAGAAGGCATCAACTGTAACCTGACGCTGCTGTTCTCCTTCGCGCAGGCGCGTGCGTGCGCCGAAGCGGGCGTCTACCTGATCTCGCCGTTCGTAGGTCGTATTCTTGACTGGTATAAAGCCAATACCGACAAGAAAGACTATGCGCCAGCTGAAGATCCGGGCGTGGTTTCCGTAACGGAAATCTACGAGTACTACAAACAGCATGGTTACGAAACCGTCGTTATGGGCGCAAGCTTCCGTAACGTAGGCGAAATTCTGGAGCTGGCGGGCTGCGACCGTCTGACTATCGCGCCGGCATTGCTGAAAGAACTGGCGGAAAGCGAAGGGGCGATTGAGCGTAAGCTCTCTTTCTCCGGCGAAGTCAAAGCGCGTCCGGAACGCATTACCGAAGCCGAGTTCCTGTGGCAGCATCACCAGGACCCTATGGCGGTTGACAAACTGGCGGATGGTATCCGTAAGTTTGCGGTAGACCAGGAAAAACTGGAAAAAATGATCGGCGATCTGCTGTAATCATTAACGCGTGGCCCTGATATGGGTCACGCTACCTCTTCTGAAACCTGTCTGTCCTTCCCTTCGCAGTGTATCATTCTGTTTAACGAGACTGTTTAAACGGAATAATCATGGATACCTTACGTATTGGCTTAGTTTCTATCTCCGACCGCGCTTCAAGCGGCGTTTACCAGGATAAAGGCATTCCTGCGCTTGAGGAGTGGCTCGCTTCTGCGCTGACCACGCCTTTCGAGGTCCAACGGCGCTTAATTCCTGATGAACAGGAAATTATCGAGCAAACGTTGTGTGAACTGGTTGATGAGATGAGCTGTCATCTGGTGCTGACCACTGGCGGTACCGGTCCGGCGCGTCGCGACGTCACGCCGGACGCGACCCTTGCCATCGCCGACCGTGAAATGCCAGGTTTTGGCGAACAGATGCGCCAGATCAGCCTGCGCTTTGTGCCGACCGCCATTCTTTCCCGCCAGGTGGGCGTTATCCGTAAACAGGCGTTAATTCTTAATCTGCCTGGACAGCCAAAATCGATCAAAGAAACGCTGGAAGGCGTAAAAGCGGACGATGGCAGCGTTAGCGTGCCGGGCATTTTTGCGAGCGTGCCGTATTGTATACAGCTGCTTGACGGGCCGTATGTCGAAACCGCGCCGGAAGTGGTTGCCGCTTTCCGTCCGAAGAGCGCCAGACGTGAGAATATGTCGTCCTGACCGGAAGATACTGATAGTAGGGTTATTCCTCCCGGTGCGGGAGGAATAAAAGAGATTTAGTGCGCCTCGCCGATTGGCAGAATAGTGCGGCCAAATTGCTCGTTTAGCACTTCACCCATCGCCAGATAAATAGCGCTGGCGCCGCAAACCAGACCAACCCAGCCTGCGATATGGATAATGGCTTCGTTACCGGTGATATTGCCGACCGCCAGCAGAGCGAACAGTACGGTCAGGCTCAGGAAAACAAATTGCAGCGCGCGGGCGGCTTTCAGCGTACCGAAGAACATAAACAGCGTGAACACGCCCCACAGACCTAAATAAGCGCCGAGTAGCTGAGCGTCAGGCGCATCCGTCAGGCCCATTTTCGGCATCAGCAGGATAGCGACCAGCGTCAGCCAGAACGAACCGTAAGAGGTAAAGGCCGTTAAACCAAAGGTATTGCCTTTTTTATACTCCAGCAGACCGGCAAAAATTTGCGCGATACCGCCGTAGAAAATCCCCATCGCCAGAATAATACCGTCCAGGGCGAAAAAACCGGCATTGTGCAGGTTAAGCAGAATGGTGGTCATGCCGAAGCCCATCAGGCCCAGCGGTGCCGGATTAGCCAACTTAGTGTTGCCCATAATTCCTCAAAATCATCATAATTGAATGGTGAAATAGTTTCCCAGAATAACGAGTTCTGTATTCGGGGCGCGGCATAATAATCAGGGGGAAGAGGACTGTCTATGATCTAATAAGGGGGAAAAGAAAATATTTCCCCCTGTGAGGGCATTCACGCCTGAACGGCTGCCATCATTCGTCGCAGGCAGGCTATTTGCAACACCGCCGGAATAGTCACGCGATACGCGCTGCCGCTCATCGCTTTGACGCCGTTTAACGCCGCGCCAACCGGGCCGCCAAGACCTGCGCCGCGCAGCAATCCGTGGCCCAGGATGCTCATTGCGGCATGGGTACGTAAAATGCGGGTAAGCTGGGTGGAAAGCAGGTGGGAGACCCCTTTTGCCAGACTGCGATCTTTCATGAGCAGCGGCAGCAGCTCTTCCAGTTCAGAAACTTTGGCGTCTACGGCTTGCAGAAATTCCTGCTTATGCGCCGCGTCCATCTTCTGCCAGGTATGACGTAAAAAATGCTCCAGCAGTTGCTGTTCTATTTCAAACGTCGACATGCTTTTATCTGCTTTGAGTTTTAGCCGTTTTGCGACATCCAGCAGAATCGCGCGGTACTGTTTTCCGTGCCCGCGTAATTTGTTGGCGATACTGTCGCCGCCGTAATGCTGAAACTCGCCGGCAATGAGCTGCCAGTTACGGCGGTGTTGCTCCGGGTGACCTTCCATCGCTTTGAACAGCTCGTTATGACTAAGGACGCTCGACAAGCGAGCCTTGCCCTTTTCGTTATGCGTCAGCAAACGGGCGAAATCGGCGAGTTGTTCTTCGCTACAATGCTGAAGAAAGTCTAAATCCTCGTCGTGTAAATAGGTGACGTTCATTTTCAGTCTGGCTTTTGGAATAGAAATAACAGCGATTAATCGTCGCCAATGACTTTAAGTCTCGCCATATCGGAAGAATTTACCGTATGGCCTGAGAAGGTAATCTTTGATACGCAGCGTTTGTTGTCGTTATCGCTATTAATATTGATCCAGCCTGTTGTCTGGCCCTCTTTGATTGAGGAAGGGACGTTCAGGCTTTGGCTGGCGCTACGCGCAGTTTTAAAATAGACGGATGCGCCGCTAAGTTCGATGTCGCCGTGATCCGCCGTGAGTTGAATGCGCTTCACGATGCGGCAGACGGGAATTTTCAGCGCGAGATCGTTCGTTTCATTTCTGGGCATGGCAATAACACCCAGTATTTTATGGTCGTTCGCGTGCGCGACGCTACTTAACGCCAGGCCGAAAAGCAGGCCGGCGGAAATCGTTAACACAGATCGCATGGAATTTCTCTTTGACGGGTTCAATAAGCAATTACCGTCTATCATACTCTGCTCATGACAACGATTCAGTTTTGTAATCTTTTCTTTTTATTACAATTTTTCTGTGAATGGTATTCGTTATTTAATTTATTTCATGAATGTTTATCTGTCTGGTTTTCCATCGCGCCCTCTCGTCACTAAAAAATTTTTTCATCTCCCCCTTGATGACGTGGGTTACGACCCCATCTTGTAGTCAACCGCAGTGGTGAGTCTGAAAAAAAACGATTCAGGGTAGTTGAAACCGCACGTTTCGCCCTTATTACAGATTCACAACCACATGATGACCGAATTTTTAGTGGAGACGTTTAGATGGGTAAAATTATTGGTATCGACCTGGGTACTACCAACTCTTGTGTAGCGATTATGGATGGAACGCAGGCACGCGTGCTGGAGAACGCCGAGGGCGATCGCACTACGCCTTCTATCATTGCTTATACCCAGGATGGTGAAACTCTGGTTGGTCAGCCGGCTAAACGTCAGGCAGTGACAAACCCGCAAAACACCCTGTTTGCGATTAAACGCCTGATTGGCCGCCGCTTCCAGGACGAAGAAGTTCAACGTGACGTTTCTATCATGCCGTACAAAATCATCGGCGCCGACAACGGCGACGCATGGCTTGATGTGAAAGGTCAGAAAATGGCGCCGCCGCAGATTTCTGCCGAAGTGCTGAAGAAAATGAAGAAAACGGCTGAAGATTATCTGGGCGAACCGGTAACTGAAGCGGTTATCACCGTACCGGCTTACTTTAACGATGCGCAGCGTCAGGCTACCAAAGATGCTGGTCGTATCGCGGGGCTGGAAGTTAAACGTATCATCAACGAACCGACTGCCGCAGCGCTGGCTTACGGTCTGGATAAAGAAGTCGGCAACCGTACTATCGCGGTTTACGACCTCGGTGGTGGTACTTTCGATATCTCTATTATCGAAATCGACGAAGTTGATGGCGAAAAAACCTTTGAAGTTCTGGCAACCAACGGTGATACCCACCTGGGTGGCGAAGACTTCGATACCCGCCTGATCAACTACCTCGTTGACGAGTTTAAGAAAGATCAGGGCATTGACCTGCGTAACGATCCGCTGGCCATGCAGCGCCTGAAAGAAGCCGCAGAAAAAGCCAAAATCGAGCTGTCTTCTGCGCAGCAGACCGACGTGAACCTGCCGTACATTACCGCAGATGCCACCGGTCCGAAACACATGAACATCAAAGTGACTCGTGCGAAACTGGAAAGCCTGGTTGAAGATCTGGTGAACCGTTCTATCGAGCCGCTGAAAGTCGCACTGCAGGACGCTGGCCTGTCCGTGTCTGATATCAACGACGTGATCCTCGTTGGCGGTCAGACCCGTATGCCAATGGTGCAGAAAAAAGTGGCTGAATTCTTTGGTAAAGAGCCGCGTAAAGACGTTAACCCGGACGAAGCTGTGGCTATCGGCGCAGCGGTACAGGGCGGCGTATTGACCGGTGATGTGAAAGACGTACTGCTGCTGGACGTTACCCCGCTGTCTCTGGGTATCGAAACGATGGGTGGCGTGATGACTCCGCTTATCACCAAAAACACCACCATCCCGACCAAGCACAGCCAGGTGTTCTCTACTGCGGAAGACAACCAGTCTGCGGTAACCATCCATGTGCTGCAGGGTGAGCGTAAACGTGCGTCTGATAACAAATCTCTGGGTCAGTTCAACCTGGATGGCATCAACCCGGCGCCGCGCGGTATGCCGCAGATCGAAGTCACCTTCGATATCGATGCTGACGGTATCCTGCACGTCTCCGCGAAAGACAAAAATAGCGGTAAAGAGCAGAAGATCACCATCAAGGCATCTTCTGGTCTGAACGAGGAAGAAATTCAGAAAATGGTTCGCGATGCAGAAGCGAACGCTGAATCCGACCGTAAGTTCGAAGAGCTGGTTCAGACCCGTAACCAGGGTGACCATCTGCTGCACAGCACCCGTAAGCAGGTTGAAGAAGCAGGCGATAAACTGCCGGCTGATGACAAAACCGCTATCGAGTCTGCGTTGAGCGCGCTGGAAACTGCCCTGAAAGGCGAAGATAA
The DNA here is from genome assembly GCF_051702785.1 of Salmonella sp. NW722. NCBI lineage: Bacteria > Pseudomonadati > Pseudomonadota > Gammaproteobacteria > Enterobacterales > Enterobacteriaceae > Salmonella > Salmonella sp. NW722. The sequence continues at coordinate 289,992 of NZ_JAMMIN010000003.1, read as the reverse complement.
AGCCGCTATCGAAGCGAAAATGCAGGAGCTGGCGCAGGTTTCCCAGAAACTGATGGAAATCGCTCAGCAGCAACATGCGCAGCAGCAGGCTGGCTCCGCTGACGCTTCTGCAAACAACGCGAAAGATGACGACGTTGTCGACGCTGAGTTTGAAGAAGTAAAAGATAAAAAATAATCGCCCTTTGAACGGGTAATTACTGGCACGGGCGAAGAGGTTTCCTCTCCGCCCGTGCATGCATGTTAAGGGCAGATAAAAAGAGATGGCGAAAAGAGATTACTACGAGATTTTAGGCGTTTCCAAAACAGCGGAAGAGCGTGAAATCAAAAAGGCGTATAAGCGCCTGGCCATGAAATATCATCCGGACCGCAATCAGGGTGATAAAGAGGCCGAAGCTAAATTTAAAGAGATTAAAGAAGCCTATGAAGTGCTGACCGATGCGCAAAAACGCGCAGCCTACGATCAGTATGGTCACGCCGCGTTTGAACAAGGCGGTATGGGCGGCGGATTTGGCGGCGGCTTTAATGGCGGCGCTGATTTCAGTGATATCTTTGGTGACGTTTTTGGCGATATCTTTGGCGGCGGGCGTGGTCGCCAACGTGCGGCGCGTGGGGCTGATTTGCGTTATAACATGGATCTCACCCTGGAAGAAGCGGTGCGTGGCGTGACCAAAGAGATCCGTATTCCGACGCTGGAGGAGTGCGACGTTTGCCACGGCAGCGGGGCGAAAGCTGGCACGCAACCGCAAACCTGTCCGACCTGTCATGGTTCTGGTCAGGTACAGATGCGCCAGGGATTCTTTGCTGTACAGCAGACCTGCCCACACTGTCAGGGACGCGGTACGCTGATCAAAGATCCGTGCCATAAATGTCACGGTCATGGGCGTGTTGAAAAGAGTAAAACTCTGTCCGTTAAAATCCCGGCGGGCGTGGATACCGGCGATCGTATTCGTCTGGCAGGCGAGGGCGAAGCGGGCGAGCATGGCGCACCGGCAGGCGACTTGTACGTTCAGGTCCAGGTGAAACAACACCCTATTTTCGAGCGTGAAGGCAATAATCTTTATTGCGAAGTGCCGATCAACTTTGCGATGGCGGCGCTGGGCGGTGAAATTGAAGTGCCGACGTTAGATGGTCGCGTGATGCTGAAAGTACCGAGCGAAACACAAACGGGCAAGCTGTTCCGTATGCGCGGCAAAGGCGTGAAGTCCGTACGCGGTGGCGCGCAGGGTGATTTGCTGTGCCGTGTGGTGGTTGAAACGCCGGTCGGTCTGAGCGAAAAACAGAAGCAATTGCTAAAAGATCTTCAGGAAAGTTTTGGCGGCCCGACGGGAGAGAAAAACAGCCCGCGTTCAAAAAGCTTCTTTGACGGCGTGAAAAAATTCTTTGACGATTTGACTCGCTAATCTTTTTCCCGTTGTATTTTTCTTCAGCCCGGGTGTATATCCGGGCTTTTTTCTGCCTGTACGCGCCCAGGCTTCTGTTAAACGCATCGTATCCTCTCATTTGTTGATATTTTGTTTTTACTGATAAACAAATTGATGTTAATCAGCAGTTTTGTATACGCTTATTCTTTAAAAAAACGTGATGTGATGACATTAATGATTGCTTTTTTAGATGCTGTGAATTGATTTATCTTGAGTATTATCTATATTGCTTTTTTTAGTTTCCGGAGGCAGACAGCGAATGGGATCGAAAGGTGCCAACAAGAGCTTTGATTATAATTTAATCAAAATTCTTGACGCTGTTATTTTGTCAGGAAATGCGGCTATGGCGGCAAAAAAGTTAGGCATTACACCGGCTGCCGTTTCTCTGGCGTTAAAGCGCCTGCAGAGTTATTACCCGGAAGAACTGTTTAGCAGAGGGAAAGGCGGGCTCATCCCCACAGCTAAGGCTGTCGACATTCACCAAAATTTCAGTCAGGTGATGAAACTGGTGGATGACACCTTTCTCTGTAATAGTAAAAAAGATGAAGCGTTCCAGATAACGTTATTAGGCAGTGATATTGTTGAAAGCTATTATCTTTCTCAGCTCTATAACAGCGATATATTTGACCGTATTTTGATAAATCATTTCACTGTCAGAAATATGAGTCGGGAGCATATCAGCGAACTTCTGTGTACTGCGCAAGGCGATCTGTTGATTAGTGCCGAACCTTTGCTGGAGTCCGGCATAGAGAATCAAATTATTGATAGTTTTAAATCATTTGTTTGTATCTGTAGCAGTAAACACATGCTGAGTACCCTCTCACAACTGTCGCTACATCATTTTTATTCTTCGCGTCATGCGTTATATCAGCCGGGGATGGGGGCTTCAGTGATATATCATGATAGTGAATTATTTAAGGATGAGCTTTACTATACTGGCAGGCGTATTGTCGGCTATCGCAGTGATTCGCTTAACGGTTTGATGAGCATGATCGAACGAACCTCATTGATTGCATTGATGCCTTTGAAATTAGCGCTTTTTTATAAAAATCATCGTAAATATGACATTAAATTTATTCAGCCTCCGCCCGAACTGGCTTTGAAGTCAGTTCAGGTCTATGCATCCTGGAATAAAAATAGTAGAAATATATCGACGATTAATGAGATGGTAAGTATGTTACAAACGCTTTCCTCCTTCCGTCGCTAATACACCTCATTTTTACGCTTTGATTTAATATGGTTTTAAATGATGTGCTTTGATTTTTACCCTTCTGACAGGGCGCTTACACTCCTTGTGTTAATTATTCATTTATAATGATTTCGGAGTGTTAAAATGTCTATTCCCAACCATGTGTCGACAACGGAAGTTGTGCTATTGGAGCTAGAGATCTTACTCACTATTATTTCGATTGGCGCGTGGGGAGGCTTTGTCAGCTATCTTTTACGCAAAGATAAGACAGAATATAATAGTTCTCATGAAAGTATTAAATATTGCTTAACGCAGATCGTGATTTCCTGCTTCACCAGTTTCTTGTTAAGCGCGATTGCGATCGAAAAAGAATGCAGTTTCAACATTGTTCTGTTGGCGGCAGGCTTAGGCGGTGTTTTCGCGAGTCCGATCTTAAAAATTCTTGGGCGGCGGATTAAAAAAATTATCGAAGGAAATAATTCAGATTAATTATCATTCGCAGTATCAGGCTCATCCGTGAGCCTTTTACGCGTTTTTTTCAGCCGGGTCTAGGTCACTCTATTCTTGATCCAGCCATAAATAAATTGTTCGTTATTGTGGTTTTTCTCAGCAACGTTTAAGTAGTACGTGCCCTGACTGCAATTGAGGGCTTTCACCAAAACGGCTTCCCCTTCCTGGCCTCGCCAGGCCAAATAATGTTCGAGAGCGGCAAGCGTCCGCGGGCCAATATTGCCATCCACATGAATATCCGGGTAGCGTTTACCTTCGTGATTAAAGACGTTCAACCAGCGTTGCAGCCACGCGCTGGGGTGGTAAGCGCCTATGTTGACTGCCGCATCGCACAGCTCGAAGGAGACTGGCCACGATAGCGTCGAGATGACATCAAAGCCTGGTTTTATCCAGTAATCCTCTTCGAGAATCGCGTAGGCTTCAGCGTGGGTCAGATCCCGCATATCGCCAGCATAGCCATGCGCTCGCGCCGTGGCTTCGGTAATGCCCCAATGGGTGGCGCCGCCTTTATCTTTAGGGTTAAATACGTAACCGCCTTCAAGCGCAATAATTCCATCTATAATTGGATTCATCTTCCCTTTCCTTCGCTTAGTGAATATGCAGGTACATGAGAGAACCTAACGTTACTGAAAATACGGTCGTCAGGGCGGCGATGGTTTGCCGTACAATCTGTTTTTTTCTTCCCTTTGTTTCGCTATCCGTCGCGATAATGGCGATATCACTATTCACTTTGAGACCTTGTCTTGGAATGGTAATAAAAAGATCGTTAATACCAAGCGCTTTAAGGTCACGTCTGATTAAATAGAGAATCTGCGTTAGATTTGCATCATTAACATAGTGGCTTCGACTTCCCCATAACGCAGTGGTTATTTTTTGTCGCTCGATAATCTCCAGATGAGCATTCTCGATGATGAAACTGAGACATTTGGCTCTCATCGCAGTCATTTTAATAACCTGTGAATTTGAGACCGTCCTCAGTTCATATTTACCTTCATTGTAAATGCAGTTGCTATTAATGATATAAGTTTTCATAACGTCTTCCTTTAGAAATGTACATCCTGGTTGTCTGTGGTGACTATATTGTATGAGAAATGTCTTAATCCAATAAATGTCACTGGTTTTATTGTATTGTCATTGTCTATAGCGAGTGTAATCACATTATTTCATTGAAATTAAATGATATTTAATTACATGATAAATGATATTTACTATGCTCTCACCAGAACGGAGTAAGCGGGCGCTGAAAGGTGTTGTTTTCTCTTCGACAGACGGTGTTGTTAACCTCATTTTTATGATTTTTATATCATCTAAAAAGATGATGTTTTGTGATTAGCTATTTTTTATGCCTGTAACGATTATGGACCCCGCAGAACGAGCTGCGACAATTTTGAAACGTAAAAGGAAATTTGAAAATGGCTACAAGCAAACTGATTCAAGGCGATACAATTACTGAAACTACTCATGCAGCGAATGGTTTTGACCCTGCAACAAGCGATGATAAAATAAGCTATACTTCCGCTCGTGTTGCGAAACCGGTATACAATAAATATAAAAATTCCACGACTAAACCGAAGGTATTCGGTTATTACACCGACTGGTCACAGTATGACAGCCGTCTGCAAGGCAATATGTCCGAACCAGGCCGTGGTTATGATTTAACCAACGTTTCACCGACGGCTTATGACAAACTGATTTTCGGCTTTGTTGGCATCACCGGTTTCAGAAAAATTGATAAAGAAGACCGCGACGTCGTAGCAGAAGCGGCAGCACAGTGCGGCAAAGTGAAATATGAACCGACCTTCCTCGATCCGTGGGGCGATTTCCAGTCTTATATCAACCTGGGTTTTGAAACCAGCGGCTGGGATGTTGATCCGAAAACCGTGACCCAGGCTAACGCCAAAGGTATGCTGGGCGCGCTGCGTGATATGCAGGCAAAAGCGAAAGCCGCAGGCCACACGCTGGCGCTCTCCATGAGTATCGGCGGCTGGAGCATGAGTAACGGGTTCCACGAAACCGCCGCTTCTGACTCTTCTCGTAAAACTTTCGCCAAAGGCGTGGTGAAACTGTTCAAACAGTTCCCGATGTTCAGCGAAGTGGATATTGACTGGGAATACCCGAACGATGAAGGGGCGGGCAACCCGTTTGGTCCGGAAGATGGCGCTAACTACGCGCTGCTGATTGCCGAACTGCGTAAACAGCTGGATTCCGCGGGTCTGAGCAATGTGAAAATCTCTATTGCCGCTTCTGCTGTCACTACTATTTTTGACTATGCGAAAGTAAAAGATCTGATGGCTGCCGGCCTGTATGGCATCAACCTGATGACCTATGACTTCTTCGGTACGCCGTGGGCGGAAACGCTGGGCCACCACACTAACCGCAAAGCGCTGGAAGAGGGCGGCTGGGCTGTCGAAACTATCGTTGATCACCTGCTGGCGGAAGGTTTCTCCGCTGACCGTATCAACATCGGTTATGCCGGCTATACCCGTAACGCTCGTCAGGTAGAAATTGAATCCCTGTCGCCGCTGAAAGGTTCTTACAACCCAGGTTCTGGCGTTACTACCGGTTCCTTCGAATCCGGCACCAGCGAATGGTATGACGTCATTTATAGCTACCTGGATCTGGAAAACCAGAAAGGCCGTAACGGTTTCAACGTTTACACCGACCAGGTCGCTGATGCTGACTACCTGTATAGCCCGGAATCCAAACTGTTTTTATCCCTGGATACGCCGCGTACCGTCAAAGCAAAAGGCGAATATGCAGCGAAACTGGGCCTGGGCGGCGTGTTTACCTGGACTATCGATCAGGACAACGGCGTGCTGGTTAACGCCGTGCGTGAAGGTCTGGGTTATGAAATCGAATCTGAAGTTATCGATATGGAACCGTTCTACTTTGAAGGTATCAATGTAGAAAAAGATGAAGAGCAGAGCGACAGCGACGACGCGCAGAAGGTCAACCACGCGCCGAAAGCGGCGATTGAACTGCTGGTCGTAGGCGGATCTACGGTACAGCTGTCTGGCGCAGGTTCTTCTGATGAAGATAACGATGAGCTGTCCTTTAGCTGGGGCGTGCCTTCTCAAATCACTGTGGCAGACAAAACGGCAGAAATCATTGAGGTTGTGGTACCGGAAGTTAGCGAAAAAACAGCCTTCCAGTTCACCCTGTTTGTACGCGACTGCTACAACGAACCGTCCTCTCAGCAGCGCTTTGTTCTGACGGCTGTGCCTGCGCTATCTCAGGTTCAACCGGAACCGGAAGAGGAAGAAGAGATTATCGTTCCTGTACCGGACGAGGAAGAAGATACCACGCCGGCTGAGGATGATACGTCAGCAGATGACAAAACGTCACCTTACGCGCAGTGGGATGCTTCTACCGTTTATGGCGCAAACTGGGGTTCTTTCGAAATCGTTAGCTGGAAAGGCCATAACTATCAGGTGAAATGGTGGTCTATGGGCGACCAGCCTGACCTGAACTGCGGTGTCGGCGGTGCATGGACCGATCTTGGCGCTTACTAATACACGGCATTAAACACGATGTATTGGGCTTCATGATTCAAGCCCCGGTTTACCGGGGCTTTTCTCCACCAGGGACAGAGGAAGAGCAGACCATGACCATTTCCATCCATGCCAGCGCATTTGACGTCAACAGCTGGTATCAAAAAATCACCTTAACCTTCATCAATGAGAGCGGTAATGCGGTCGATATGAACCATGCCGCAATATCATTCACGGCTTCCGGGCACATCGATCCATGGGGAAATAGCGGCGGTACGCTCAAAGGGAACCTGCCGCTTACGCTGAATGAGAGTTCGTATGGCACGCTGGAAACTAACAACATCATCATTAATAACAGCGATGCATTACTTCTTCAGCCGGGCGAACGCGGGACGCTCTCTTTCAGCCTCGCGGCGACGCAGGTGCCGGTAAAAATGTCCGCCATCACCTTGACGCTGGCGTCATCGTCATCCGAAGACGCAGAGTCTGAAACCCCATCCGATCAGGAGACGCCAGCGATACCCGCCGAACCCGATGTGCCGGAAAAGGACAATGACCTTCAGGAACGCGGCCTTACGCTTAACGTTAGCGAGTTGAATACCGCGAGTTGGTATCAACGCGTCACCTTTACGCTGACCAACCTCTACGCTCAGGCGGTAGATCTCAATCAGCTTCAACTGAATTTTACGGCCAGCGCGCACCCCGATCCCTACAGTCCGTTTCAGGGAACAATGCTGGGGAATCAGGCCGTGACGCTGGCCAGCGATGGGGGATGGCCCATCGAGAAGAATACCATCACCATTAATCATGACGGCGCGCTGATGCTGGCGGCGGGGGATACCGCCGAATTACAGTGCTATCTGGCCGCCACGCAGATGCCAGTTGCCATCAGCGATTTGAGCGCGACGTTGGCCCATGACCCTGCCCGTCAGGGAAAAATTTGTGTTCATTTTCCTGCCATGACGCAGACCGTGGCGCTCAAACCGGCGATTGAGCTGCTGTTTCCTGCCGGCGAAACCCGGCGCTTTGTCGGTGAGTGGGGAGAGGTTCTGACAATAAGCGATCTTAGCGCAGGAACGTATCGGCTTACCGTACCGGTACTGGCGAATGATGAGATGCAAATCGCGCCAGTCGAGTCCTCTTTTACCGTTACGCTGCAATCCGGCGATGCCGCCGCGCAGGTCCAGGTATCCTGTCTGCCGATTGTCCGTTATGCCAGCGCGCGTCTGATGATTGACGCCCCTGCGCTTGGTAATGCGAAATTGACCGTTGATATCGCCGATACTACGCAAGCGGATGAGCGTACCGTCACGCTGATCGCCAACCAACCGCAGTTAATCACCCGGCTACTGGCGGGGCATCATTATACGGTCAATCTGCAGCCTGCGATGATTAATAACCGCTTTATATCGGCACCCATACAGCTTACGGGTTTTATCCCTGCTGCGGCGCAGATTGCCGAGGTTGCTGTCGCTTACCAACAGTCAGCGCTCGACACGGCGAGTTTCGTGACGGTGGATGCCACTCTACTGGGCCTGCCCGATGGCGTCGCGCCGCAGCGTTATCTGTTCAGCAGCGGTAAATATCAGTACTCATTAATGCTGGAGAGCGGCAGCGATCGGCAGACGTTGGCATTACGCTTTGCGCCCGGGCTGTATGATGTTCAGACGGACGATATTTTCATCGACAGCGTGCCGTGGCGTTGTGAACAGGCCGGGCCGCTACGGTTGTTGCAAAAGGTCAACCATGTGGCGCTGGAGTTTCTGCCCGGCGTGACGCTACAGGTAAAAGGTTGGCCTGATTACCTTGCTCATGGCGGCGTGACGGTTAACGCGCCAGAGACGGTTTCTCTTTATCGCGATATACCGTTTAGCGCGTTGTTTAAATACGATGGTTTTGATGGCGGCGGCGATCCGGTTCCGGCCGCGGAGGTTGACGTGAACGGAGATGGTTTTCTGGATTACGCGACGTTACCGATCCATAAAACCGTTGCGCTGGTGCGCCAGATAGAAAAAGAAGCCGGGCGTAGCGTCATGCCGGTAATGGTCATTTATACCGCGAATGCCAGCGGCGGTAGCGCCCTGGCGGATTTACAGGATGCGCAAAAGCTACGTAACCATTTTGGTAACTTTATTACCCAGTGTCTGGCGGCGCAGTCATACAAAGATGAGACGCATCCTGTCCCGGCCACCTTTGTGCTTAATCCGGATTTTCTCGGGGCGCTACAGCAAGGACCGTATGGCTATACCGTAGTACGGCAAAAAAACAGTGTGCCGGTGAATGCCCAACTGGCGGCGGCGATACAAGCATTACCGGCGATGGCTGGCTTTATCGCGCCTTCGTTGCCGACGTTTAGCGACGATCTCTACGGCTATATTCAGGCGGTGAACTATCTTGTTCGTCAGTTTGCCCCGGATGTGGCTTTTGGCTGGCAGACGAATGTCTGGGCGACAGGAACGGCGGACTGGGTGCTGCGCGATACCGCTGATCCGGTAGCTGAAGGGCAGGCGATCGCCGGATTTATTCATGAACTGGGCGTTTATAGCGGAGAATATGCGCCGGACTTTATTGCGTTTGATAAATTTGAGCGTGACTGTTTCAGTCCTGATGCGCTTGCCCACTATGGCTGGAATGCGACATGCTGGCTTAATTACCTGGCGATGGTCAAACAGGTGACGAAAGTGCTGCTGACGCCCGCCATGCTGTGGCAAATCCCTGGCGGCCATATGCCTACAGTAGAAGAGGGCGTCAGTAAGATCAGCCCTGCGCACTTTGCATCCGGCGGAACCTTTTTTATGGGTGACGCCCGCATTGGCAGCGATCCTGACACGCTCTCTTTGCAGCTACTCAATACGGCCTTAAATAGCGCGACTTACGGCGTCCCGACCGTCGGCGACTTTTTACGTAAAGATAAGGGGTATGACTGGGGCCAGATGCAGGCGCTGAACCTACCGGACTTTAACGTCTTTTCGATCTTATGGGGCGGTGGTTCTACTATCAGTATTACGACAATCCATTCTAACGGTGAAGACGGCGGCTGGCTGGCGGATAAAATGGTAGAGTATTATGCTGCTCCACGCTATTTCAGATAATATCACTGCTTATTTGCATTAATCTGGACTATTAGTTTGAGATTCGAAGGTGCGTGCTCTTTCGAATCTCTTTTCTTGCGCCCCCTGACCTCTCATTCTTTATGCGTAATTCGTTATTAATTTTCTGTAATCATTTTGTATTAAGAATTGTCTTAATCTTAAAAATATTGCGTATTAGTGCGTTGTGAATACAGAAATACTGCATAGTGATGTTATTTATTATTAATTTAAGTACTTTTTGAGAGGTTATACTGTGGCGCTACATTGAGTAGACAACCGTTAATGAAAAAAATGATGAACGACGCTTTTGCTAAAGATAATAATGAGAATTCATTACACTCTTTTCTTTTTTCTCAGCAGGCTAAACCTCACGCGGCAATTGATGCCTTATTTTCGGCCTTGTTGCCATTTGGTCAACCGTTTACGCTGGGTATCGGCGATGAGTTTTATTTACAGGCAAACGATGAACACTACATTGTATTACTGGAGTCAGGCGTTGTTTCTTTCTGTCATAATGACAAACGACTCCATATATCTTCATCGTTTGCGCCATCGGTCGTGGGTATGGTTGACAGCTATGGCGCTACCTATAATGTCCCCGCGCGACCGGAACACTTTTTGCTCGCAGAAACGGTTTGTACCGGTAGATTTGTTCGCCTGCCGGATTTTATAAAAATCGCCGATGAATGCGATTTGTGGCACGACGTGGCCCGTTGCCTGGCTTACCGTCTGATGGTGATGAGCGCGCGCGATCGTGAATTAGTCGGCGTCGATTCTTATCTGAAAGTTCGGGCGTTGCTGACTGAAATCTGGGCTTATCCACAGGCCTACCGGGAAAGCATTATCGTGTTGAATTTTATTCAACGGCGTACCGGGATATCGCGCAGTCGGACCATGAAGATTCTGTCTGAACTAAAAAAAGGCGGGTATATCCATATTGATAATGGGCGACTGACGGCGCTCGGAAAACTGCCAGTGGCGTATTAATGTACTATGCGCAACGATATATTTACATATCTCGTCTGAATTTGCCTGATATCGTTAATAAAATGTTTTACTGAAGGTTGTTATGAAGGCTATTTTTAAAAAGTCAATACGGCTAAAGGAGATAGGCCGAACGACTGGTGTAAAGTTAATATAAAACAAGAGGTTATGTCTGGTCCTATAAAACCAAATGTCGATGATTGCAACTTGCCGTTGGCTTGCTAATAATTAATAACATCGTTATCTCATTATAACGTAAAGATTAACTCACGACGTTGAGTGGCTGTTTTATTGCCTCTGACATTTATATCAGAACAAGAAGACACTTTTTTTCGCATAAGAAAAAGTCGTGATATTGCTGTGAAGAAATATCAGCAGCCGTTTCGTTAAAAAATCTGATTACCCTCATTTTTATATTTAAAAGGAGCTTGAATGAAAAAGCCTGTACTAGCATTAATGGTCTCTGCAATTGCCTTTGGCGGAATGTTGTCCACCGCGCAAGCGGATACTACAACCGTCACTGGCGGTACGGTAAATTTTGTCGGACAGGTCGTTGACGCCGCCTGTTCTGTTTCCGCTGACTCTGTCGATCAGACCGTGACATTAGGCCAGGTTCGCGCCAGTAAATTAACCGAGGCCGGTATGGTGGCGAATCAAAAAGAAGATTTCACCATTAAACTGGAAGACTGCGATACTCAGACCAGCCAGAATGCGGCGGTGATTTTTAATGGCCAACAGGACGCAAACCAGCCGGGGTCGCTGGCGAATACCGCTGGGGCAGGTTCGGCGACGAATGTGGCATTACAACTTTATGGACCAGATGGCCAGGCGCTGAATATCGGTGAATCGTCCAGTACTGTTACCTTGAACGATGGCGAAAACGTTATTCCGCTTAGCGTGGATTATATCGCTACCGGTACGGCGACTGCCGGTAATGTTACCGCGACGGCGACATTTAGCATGGTTTATTCCTGATTCCTTATCGGGATTTTTTTCTCGTCTGTTGGGAGGCGAGAAAGGGGCGTTACGCGCGTCACTGCGCGTAACAAACCGACGGCATCAGGATATTACGCAGATGAAAAAAAACTTACCGATTTTCCTTCGATTATTGCTACTGCTGTCGGCGGCCGGCCTGTCGTTTGCCGCGCAGGCGGGAGGCATTGCGCTGGGCGCGACCAGGGTGATTTATCCGCAGGGAAGTAAGCAAACCTCCTTGCCGATTATTAATTCTTCTGCCAGCAATGTTTTTTTAATTCAGTCATGGGTCGCCAATGCCGATGGTTCACGCTCGACGGATTTTATCATTACGCCGCCTCTCTTTGTGATCCAGCCTAAAAAAGAAAATATATTACGTATTATGTATGTCGGGCCGTCATTACCGACCGATCGCGAAAGCGTATTTTATTTAAACAGTAAAGCGATACCCTCTGTCGATAAAAATAAATTGACCGGCAACTCCCTGCAAATTGCGACGCAAAGCGTGATTAAGCTATTTATTCGCCCGAAAAATCTGGCGGAGGCGCCAGCTCATGCCCCGTCGACGCTTCGCTGCCGTAACGAGCGCGGCCAGCTAACGATTACTAACCCTTCGCCGTACTACGTTTCGATGGTTGAACTGTACAGCGCGGGGAAAAAACTGCCGAATACTATGGTACCGCCGAAAGGCGCGATCACTCTCCCGGCGACGCCCGGCCAGGTATCTTTGCGCACGGTAAACGATTTTGGCGCAACGACGCCAGCACGCGTTTGTCCAGCTTCATGATGTTATGCGTAATCAGCTTTTCATGACGCGATATTACTCCAGCGTAACTAAACCCGTATTAACCCCGCTGGCGTTGGCTATCGCACTGGCGCCTGCGTCGGGGTGGGCGGAAAACTATTTCAACCCGGCGTTTCTGTCTGACGACCCGTCTGCGGTGGCCGACTTATCGACCTTTTCCCGTAATGCCCAGGCGGCGGGGATGTATCGCGTTGACGTTTACCTGAACAATACGTTTCTCGCGACCAGAGACATTGCCTTCCAGGCGGTGAAAACGACGGGAAAAAGCGCGCCCACCGATGACAGTGGATTACGCGCCTGCCTGACGCCTGAAATGCTTAAAAATATGGGGGTAAACACCGGGGCGTTTCCACTGTTGGCGAAGGCGGCGGCGGGAAGTTGCCCGGATCTCGCCAGTGCGATACCGGCCGCCCGGACCCGCTTTGATTTTGCGCAGCAACGTCTCGACATTAGCATCCCGCAGGCGGCGATGGTTGCCAGCGCCAGAGGCTATATCCCACCGCAATACTGGGATGAAGGTATTAACGCGTTGCTATTGAATTACACCTTTACCGGCGCGAATAGTCAGGATCGGAGCCCAGGCGGCAGTGCGGAGAACAGCTATTTTCTTGGATTGAATAGCGGCCTTAATCTGGGGGCCTGGCGGTTACGCGACTACTCCACATGGAACGCGAATAGCGGCGATCAGAATAGCGACAGCGACTGGCAGCACATCAGTACTTATCTGGAACGTGATGTGGTCTTTTTGCAGGGAGAACTGACGGCAGGCGATAGTTATACCCCCTCCGCATTATTCGACAGCCTTCCTTTTCGCGGGCTACAACTGGCGTCTGACGACAATATGTTGCCAGACAGCATGAAGGGCTTCGCGCCGACCATTCACGGCATTGCCAGAAGCAACGCGCAAGTGACCATTCGGCAAAACGGCTACATCATTAATCAGCGCTATGTGCCGCCCGGGGCATTTACTATTAATGATCTCTATCCTACCGCCGCCAGCGGCGATTTGACTGTGGAAGTCAAAGAATCCGACGGTTCTATTAATCGCTATAACGTGCCCTATTCCGCCGTGCCGATTCTACAACGAGAAGGGCGGCTGAAGTATGCGGCGACGGTGGCGGAGTATCGCAGCGATAGTAGTCAAAAAGAGAAGGTGAAATTCAGTCAGGCGACCTTGATATGGGGGTTACCGCATGGTTTTACGCTGTATGGCGGAACACAACTTTCCAGTCATTATCACGCGCTGGCGATCGGCAGCGGCGCAAATCTGGGCGACTGGGGCGCGGTGTCGCTGGATGTCACCCAGGCTACCAGTACGCTAGCGGATAATAACACCTACCAGGGGCAATCGCTGCGTTTCCTGTATGCCAAATCGCTTGCACAGTCAGGAACCAATTTACAGCTTATGGGCTATCGCTATTCAACCTCGGGCTTTTACACGCTGGATGATACCACGTGGAAACGGATGAGCGGCTATGACGATGACAGTCGGACTGACAGCGATAAAAGCAGGCCGGAATGGGCGGATTATTACAATCTTTATTATACCAGGAGGGGCAAAGTACAACTCGATATCAATCAACAGCTAGGCGGGTTGGGATCGCTTTTTATTACCGGCAGTCAGCAAAGTTACTGGCACACTGATGAAAAGGATTCTTTGTTGCAGGTGGGATACAGCGATACGCTGGCGGGTATTGCATGGAGCGTTTCTTACAACAATAACAAATCCGCAGGCGATGCGGAGCGCGATCAAATTTTCGCGCTGAATATCTCGGTGCCGCTAAGTCAATGGCTGCAACACGATGATGAGGTCACGCGCCATCACAATGTTTACGCTACCTTTAGCACCAGTACGGACAAACAGCATAACGTTACGCAGAATGCGGGCCTTAGCGGCACACTGCTGGACGAAAACAATCTTAGTTACAACATACAGCAAGGCTATCAGAATCACGGTATTGGCGAAAGCGGCGCCGCCAGCCTGGAATACGATGGCGCAAAAGGCAACGCCAATATTGGCTATAACGTTAGCGATAACGGCGATTACCAGCAGGTGAACTATGGCCTGAGCGGCGGCCTGGTGGCGCACGCGCATGGAGTGACGCTAAGCCAGCCGTTAGGCAATACCAATATTTTGATTGCCGCGCCGGGCGCAGCCAACGTCGGCGTTGTCGACCAGCCGGGTATTCATACGGACGCGCGTGGTTATGCGGTGGTGCCGTATGCGACGACATATCGCCAAAACCGTATGGCGCTGGACGTTAACGCCATGGCTGATGATGTCGATATTGATGACGCGGTGACTCGCGTTGTGCCGACCGAAGGCGCGCTGGTTCTGGCCCGCTTTAAAGCGCGGGTTGGCGCGCGTGCCCTGGTAACGCTGAATCATAACGGTAAGCCTGTACCCTTTGGCGCAACGGTGACGGTGAATGATCGCCATGCGGAGGCGATTGTTGACGAGGCCGGGGAAGTCTATCTTTCCGGGTTGTCAGCGCAAGGCGTTCTGCACGTTCGCTGGGGGAACCTGCCGGATCAACAGTGCGTCGCGTCCTATCATCTCTCTTCCTCCCGTCAGATTCTGAGTCGACAACATGCGGAGTGTCATTAAATGAAAATACCTCTTTTATTTGCTCTGCTGGCGGGAAGTGTCGTATCGCAGTACGCACACGCAGACGTGTGTAAAAACGTTAACGGTGTACCTTCCAGTATTAATTACGATTTAACGACCACTCTGACGGCAGAACAAAACCAGGTGGGAAAGACGGTTCAACTGGAAAAAAGCCAGGAAGTTAATGTACAGGCGGTGTGTCCCGCCGGCGCGGCGACCTATAGCCAGACTTATCGCTCCTATGTGTCGCCATATCCGGTCGTAGAAACGAGCGGTAACTGGAAATATTTAAAGCTGGACCCGGACTACCTTGAAGGCGGAATGCGAATTGAGGATTCTTCGGCGGGCGATATTTATCCGCCAATGAACAATGTCCTGATGGGATATGATGAAAATGTGAAAGCGGGTCAACCGTTTTACGTTCGTGACTCAAATCTGGAGTTTCAGCTCAAAATTGTTAAACCGTTCGTCGGCACGGTGAATATTAGTCCTAAGACTATGTTCAATGTTTATGTCATGACCGCCGCAGGCGATCCGCTGACAGATGTCGTATACAGCATTCTTTATAGTGGAACGGTGACCGTACCGCAAAGCTGCGAAATCAACGCCGGACAAACGATTCTGGTGAATTTCGGCGCATTATACAGCGGCAATTTCAATCATGCAGGCCAAAAGCCGGAGGGGGTACGAGCGAAAAAATTCAGCGTACCGGTAAAGTGCAGCGGTCTGGATTCGCAGGTCAATTTAACAATGCGTCTTATCGCTACGCCGGATAGCCACTTTCCCCAGGCTATCGCTTCGGATAATGCGGATGTCGGCGTAGTGGTCGAAACCGATGAAGGAAACGCGCTTATCCCCAATGATGTACAGAGCGTCGCGCCTTTTATCACCGATAGCGCAGGACGCGCTAACATCACATTGCAGGCCTACCCGGTGAGTACAACAGGCGAAACGCCAGCGGAAGGGGCGTTTACCGCACTGGCCAGCCTGCGAGTGGACTTTGACTAAATGAACAGATCACACTGCGCTCTTTTTGCCATGGGACTGATGCTGTGTCCACAAATCAATGCCAGCGCTGACGACCTCGCTTATAACCTCGAATTTACCGGCACTATTGTGGCGCAAACCTGCGACATAGATATTTCCAGCCTCAGTCAAAGTATTGATTTAGGCCAGTTTGCGGTTGGCGATTTTCCTTCGACGGGAACAACGACAAAATTTAAGCCCTTTAATATCAACCTCAAAAATTGTTCCCGAGGAATTGCCGGGGCGAAGATCTGGTTTACCGGCGAACCCGATCCGGACAATCCCGCGCTACTGGCGATAACCGATACCGGAATGGGAAGCGGAAACATGTTAGCAAGCGGGGTTGGGGTGGAAATTCTGAATGATGATCAGGATACCATCAGTATCAATAATGCCGACTCGGTGGTCTATCCGTTGAAAGCCGGACGCAACACGCTGTCTTTTTATATTCGCTATAAATCGACCCGGCCGACGGTCACGTCCGGGAACGCGACGGCGGTCATGTATTTCGATATGCAGTATGAATGAGGAGCCATCGTAATTATGCGTAACGATATCCTGTACGGTATCGGGATGCTGCTGGCGGCATCCGGCGTCCAGGCGCACGATGGCCGGGTCTATGTCTCCGGAACCATCACGGACAATACGTGTTCGCTCTCTCCAGGCTCGGAAAATATTAACGTGGCGATGGGCGCGGTTTCTCAACGGCAGTTTTATCGCGCAGGCGACGGTTCCGCATGGCAACCTTTTGCTATCGATTTACAAAACTGCGGCAGCACTGCCAGCGGCGTAACGGTCAGTTTTAGCGGTGCGGCGGACAGTCGTAATACGGATTTATTGGCGCTTACCGCAGGGGAAAGCGACGCTTCAGGCATTGGGATTGCGCTTTATGATCAAAATAAAACCTTAATCCCACTGGGGCAGGAGAGTGATGTGGTGACGCTCAGTCCGGGCCAGGCGTCGGCACATCTGCAATTTTACGCGCGTTATCTTGCCGATGGCGGCGCGGTAACGCCCGGGGACGCCAATGCCTCCGCAACCTTCATTCTTGCCTATGAATAAGCTCTTTTTACGCTGCGCGATATATTGGTGCTTGCTTCCCATATCATGGGCGCAGGCTGGCGTGGTAATTGGCGGTACTCGCTTTATCTATCATGCGGGCGCCCCGGCATTAAGCGTACCGGTAAGTAACCATTCAGAAGCGTCCTGGTTAATTGATACGCATATTTTACCTGGTGGCCGCTGGCCTGGAACCAAAAACGAAGGGAATATCACGCCCTTCGTAGTCACGCCGCCATTATTTATGCTTTCAGCGCGCCAGGAAAACTCAATGCGGGTGGTTTATACCGGCGCACCGCTACCCGCCGACAGGGAAAGTCTGTTTACCTTGAGTATCGCCGCTATTCCCTCCGGTAAACCGGAAGCGAACCGTGTACAAATGGCGTTTCGTTCGGCTTTAAAATTGCTCTATCGCCCTGAGGGACTCGCCGGCAATCCGCAGCAGGCCTACCGGCATCTGATCTGGTCGCTTACCCCCGATGGCGCGACGGTACGCAATCCGACACCCTATTACGTTACGCTCTTTTTATTACGCGCTAACGAGCGCGCCCAGGACAACGCCGGGGTCGTGGCTCCCTTTGCAACGCGTCGAACGGACTGGTGCCGGCACGCGGTTCGCTGCACTGTGCGCTGGCAAAGTATTAATGACTATGGGCGGGTAATGCCAGCGCAAACCGTGGATCTGACGCGTATTCATTAACCTATTTTTCAGGCGTCTCCCGATAGCGGGAGGCTTTCCGATCTTATCGAACGAGACTTTTATTATGTATTATCACGCGTTAAAACTTTCCCGACTGGCGATGTTGACGTTGGCAGGCGTTGCCGTATCCGCCTCGGCAATCGCCGCCGATTCTGCCCCGACGTCGCAAATTGGTCCGACGGCGGAAGCCTACATCGTCAGTCATCCGGATAAAGTGGGAGAGGTCGTGGCAACGTATTTGGCCGAACATCCGGAATTTTTGGTCGCCGCCAGCGAGACGTTACATCAGCGTCAGCAGATTGCGCAACAACAGGCGTATGTTCAACTGGCATTACAGTATCGTGCTGAGTTGCTCAGTAGCAGCAGTCCTTCCGTTGGGCCCAGCGAGGCAAAAGCGGCGGTGGTGATGTTCTTTGATTACCAGTGCTCGTGGTGCAGCAAAATGGCGCCTGTGGTCGAAAACCTGATTAAGGCGAACCCGGATACCCGGTTTATTTTCAAAGAGTTTCCTATTTTTTCCTCCCGCTGGCCAGTATCCGGACTGGCGGCCAGAGTCGGCGAACAGGTATGGCTTACCCAGGGCGGGGCGAAATATCTCGACTGGCATAATGCGCTTTATGCCACAGGGAAGGTGGAAGGCGCGTTAACGGAACACGATGTCTACACCCTGGCGCAACATTATCTAACGCCGACGCAGTTGGCCGCCGTAAAAGAAGCGCAAAGCAGCGGTGCAGTACATGATGCGCTCCTCACTAACCAGGCACTGGCGCAGCATATGGACTTTAGCGGCACGCCTGCTTTTGTCGTCATGCCTCAGACGCAAAACGGTGATGTAAAACGGGTGACCGTGATCCCGGGAAGCACGACTCAGGATATGTTGCAAATGGCGATTCAGAAAGCGAAGGGGTGATATTCGCTCAGAGGAGAACGCACAGGAGTGAAAGTAAAATGAAGTCTATGCGTTGCGTCATACCGGTGATTTTACTTTCCTTTATCGTTCATGAAGGGACAGCGAAACCGACCGCTCAGATTCATTTTATGGGATCGGTTGTTGAGGCAGGCTGCTGGAATGACGTAGGAACCTTAGAAATTCAATGCCATAATAAAGAGGGAGTTGAACGTTTTATTATTGTCGAGAATATTATCACGCCGATATCGTCTCCTCATGCAACGGTAAAACGAGATTATTTGGATGAAGATAAGCAATTAACAGTGCTACGCATTGTCTATGACTGAACCGCGTAGCAGACCGCAGATGGTGTCCCGTCAGTGTCGTGTGAGGATATTATGAAAAATGTTCTCACCTTCCCGGGACACGGTCTACAGACTTTATCTTCAGATAAACGGCGCTAAAAAGAAAAGCACGATCAATAAAAAAAGAGTGGGAATACCAATGGATATAATTTTATTACATCGGTGAGTATGATGTTGAATAGCTTGTGGCGGTATGTCAGCAGCGTCAATGATAAATCTTTCATCGATTTTTATCCCCTGCCTGGGGAGCGTAACAAACAGTTCGAAAAGCCCGATTTGTTGTAAATCTCGTCGCAGCAGATAAAGAAGTTGTGTCAAATTAGCATCGTTAACAAATTGACTTCGCTCCCCCCAAACTGCGTGTGAAATCATCTCCCGCGTAATCAGCTTCTTGTAGGCATTTTCAAAAAGATAGCTTAAACAACGCGCACGCATTAGCGTCACCTTTAGCACTTTTTTATCATGTAATGATATTATTTCTCTTAACGACTCATTATAAATAAATTCGTTATTAATAGTGTATTGTCTCATGAATTCACTCCGTTTTGATATTCATAAGGTAAGTTTCACACTGTCAGTGTGTTCACTGGCGGTAAAGTACTCCTTACATCAGTACGGATAAGCGTAGAGAACCACAAAGAAATAAGAGAATCATTTGTGATTAAACAGGATAATATTATGCTTTTTTACTTTTTTATAAAGTGTGTCAGATGTTTTTGATGTTTTTTATAAAATAGTATCATATGTTTTTATTTCACACAGGCTGAAATGATATCAATAAAATTATAATTTAATTACAACCATGTAGAGGAAATGATTTACTTATTGAAATAAGTGTGGTGCAAGGTTAATCTGCGCCTTAAATGATGGTGCCAGATTATACCAGCCAGGATAACCTATATGCGGCCAATAAAAAATGCTAAAAAAATTGACTACAATCTGATCAAAGTGTTCGATACGGTTATTACTGAAGGAAATGCAACCAGGGCGGCGAGGAAACTGGATGTCACGCCTGCGGCGATCTCTCAGGCTCTTCTTCGTTTACAAAATCTTTATGGCGAAGAGTTATTTATCAGAACCCGCAAAGGATTAGTCCCGTCCAGCAAAGGTAAATCGCTCCACCAGGTATTTCGCCAGGCAATTGAATCTATAGAAAGCACACTGTGCGATAAAACAGATGCTCAGGAGAGTAATGAACTCATTGTTCTGGGAAGTGATATCACTGAAAATTACTATTTTCCGGCATTGCTGGATACTGTGTTGATGAATCGATATATTATTAAACACTATGCGATTAAAAAAACAGGGGAATACTCGCCAGCCTCCATGCTGACGCATGGCTATGCGGATGTCATCATGGGAATTCTGGAAATTAAGAATGAGATGATCGAAAGTTATCTTATTGATAATTTATCTGATTTTGTTTGTGTTTGTGGTGAAAAAAGTCCATTGGTTGGGCTTGAAAAAATGTCTTTATATAATTTTTATGCTGCCAGACATGCTGTTTATCATTCAGATATGTTCTCTTCTTTCACCGCTGATAGCATTGATTTATTCAAGAACAGCACGCCTTATGCGGGGCGCAGGGAAATAGGTTATTATAGTGATTCACTATTTGGAGTTATCGGTGTTGTTGAAAAAAGCGATATGGTTGCGATTTTGCCAGGAAAGATTGCTACTTATTTTAGAGATGTGCGGCGTTATAATATAAAAATACTACGTATGCCTGATGAAATAATTTTTCGTACATTACCCGTTTATGCTTATCTGGCTACAAACAGCACCCATTATAAAAATGCCAAAAAACTGATATCAACATTTCAGTCGACCTTTCTTTTTAGCCAGGAAAAGCAGCCTGACGCTTTGGTTGAAGGAAGCACATCCTTATGCGATTTGTCGGTTTAATATCAAATTATTGTATTAAATAAATAACCGTTATGACCGTGGTTAGTAAAGCAAAAAATAATGATATATATTTATACTCTTCTTTTTTTAAAGAAGAGGGGAGGTTTTTCTTTTCATTGCTGATAATAATGTTAGCATCTACTTTAATACCAGTTCGAGGCACCGTGGAAAAAAACTGGCTCAGGCCAAAGCCTTTAAGATCGCGCCGCAGTAGATATAAAATCTGGGTCAGGTTGGCGTCGCTGATAAATTGACTTCTTTCCCCCCAAAGTTCATTAGTGAGTTGTTTTTTATAAATAATCTCTTGTTGTGCATGATTCAGCATATATTCCAGACACTTTATGCGCATTGCGGCAATTTTTATCATCTTTCCCGTTTTTATGTTTTTTAGCTCATTGGTCTTATCATTGTAAGTGTGCGTGCTGTTAATTAAATAAATAGTCATGATGTTATTTAATGGGTTTAATTGGGGTGGCGATAATAATATGCATATTAAATTTATGGATCAACTGGCGTGATTGTAATAGCGTCTTTTTTCCAGAGAAAATCGTATCGTGTCACAAAAATGATGGTTTTTTAGAAAAACTAAAATTTTATTTTTAGTCGCTCTAAAAATAAAATGATAATAGTGTTAATTTTTATCAGTAGATTGATATGCTTTGATTGATTTATTGTTGACATAAAATAATTTGAATTATGGCGCAAGGCCTATGTCAACCATAAAAAAGGTATAGGCTATTAGTCACAATGCATTAATGCTACATAATTGTTATGCTTTTATATTAGCGCCAGGGAAATAAAATCTTCGGATGATAAAGAATAGTTTTAGTCTGGGTGTTATTTTATGGATGTTTTATTTTAAATTATTAAACCGATTTCTCTTGTTGACGTAGGGTTATTTGCTAAGCAACGGGCTGGCTTGTTGCGGCCGCTCGTTGTCTATATCCCAATTAATCAGGAGAAACGTATGAATAAGAAAAGTTCGTCAATGGTTAACATGCCCGCACCGCGTGAGCCGATTAACCAGAAAATCGATACCAATAACGCATTGGTGTTAAATCATAACGCCATATATGAACAACGATTAGCGGAGATCACGCAATCTAATACCTGTGACAAGGCCATTGTCACTGTAAATCCCTACGGGACCGCCCCGTTGAGTCTCTATCTGGGGGTTTGGATGGATGAAGCTGCCGCGTTTGAGATCAATGTTGTTGATAGCGAAGCGACGACAGAGGAAGTGCGTTATCAATATGATGTACATCCGGGCGCTAACCTTATTCCTGTGTGTGGGATGGTATCCGCGGTGAATAATCAGATTACCCTACGCCTTGCCTCGCAAATTGTCGGGCAATATACAGTAATGACAGACGCATTACCGCCCACGGATTCGGCTAACGTGAGCCTTGGTTTCCCTATTATTAGCGTCTCCTGTCCTGCGCAGCAGGCCTCGCTGATGGAGGAAGGACTTTATTTCTCCACTTATTTTGATCGGTATAATCTGGCTTTTGATCATAACGGGATTGTCCGGTGGTATGTAAGTCAGGAAATCCCTTCTTATAATTTTGTCAGAATGGATAACGGCCATTTCCTGGCGACGTCACAGGGAATAAACCATTGTCTGAATATGTATGAATTTGACATTATGGGACGGGTTTATACGGTTTATCTTCTCGACAATGAGTTCCATCACTCCATTCTTCCCATTGAGAACAATCTGGCAGTTGCGCCTTCAGAATATAGCAATGGACGGCCAGATGGTTACTCAACCGGGAAAGATGGCGTTTCTATTATTAACTTATCTACCGGACTTGAAGTCGCCTATTACGATATGCTGTATGTGATGGATTATTCCAGATCGCCGCGTCCTTCCGGAAGCGCGCCAGGTCAGGATGTATCAATGGATGACTGGCTGCATATCAACCAAAGCTATATTAATGAACCCAACAATTTGCTGATCTGTTCCGGTCGACATCAGAGCGCGATTTTTGGCGTAAATGTGGATTCCGGCGAACTGCGCTTTATTATGGCGAACCATGAGGATTGGTCTGACGAATTCAAGCAATACTTATTAACCCCTGTCGATGATGATGGTGTCCCGCTGTACGATCTTACCTCGCCGGGAGGGATTGATGCGGCAGATAAGAATTTCTGGACCTGGGGGCAGCATAACATTGTTGAAATTCCAAACGATGAGCCTGGTATCCTGGAGTTTATGGTCTTTGATAATGGTAACTATCGTTCACGCGAAGATGCGAAAAGTCTGTTGCCGCTCGATAACTTCAGCCGGGTGGTGCAGTTTAAAATAAACCTAAACACGATGACCGTAACGCGTCCGTATGAGTATGGTAAAACGGAAGTCGGGAACCGGGGCTATAGCAGTTTTGTGAGCGCTAAGCATTTATTGACTAATGGTCACCTGGTTATTCACTTCGGCGCGACGACGGTTGATGAGTTTGAACATACCATTACCGCGCAACCAGGTTCCAGCGATCTTGTCGATCCGGATGAAGGGCAACAGGCGTTAGGTCGACTGGTATTACAAGAAATCAATAAAGAGACGAAAGAGGTCTTATTCGAAGCGATGGTGACGTCGGGCTATTTCAAGAACGAAGAGACGAATGGCACGAATTATCGTTATGATATTTCTGCATTTCGGGTATACAAAATGCCGCTGTTTGCATAACTAAGTATGTTATGCGGCCGGTTATCGACCGCATAACATTATGGTTTATTTGCTAATATCATCCACGCGCATGGTGTGGTCAGGTTGAATATTGTTAACCTGTTTCATATAGTTAACCAACGCCGGTGCGGTTTGTATCCCTATATATTTGATATTTTTACCTTTAGTGAAGGTAAATCCGCCACCGCCTTTACCGATAAAGGAATCCAGCGCGACGGTATAGAGTTTATTGTCTTCTACCGGTTTGCCTTTGATATCAAATTCAACAATACGCTGGCCCAGCGGTTTGGTGCTGTCATATTTAAACTGGACGGTTTTCGATACGTGCAGCATACCGTTTTTCAGATCGGCAGCGTGTGACATGATGGATTTCAGGTCTTTACCGCTGATTTCCATGCTCATGACATCGTTGGTGAACGGATACATACTCAGCACATCACCATAGGTGATATTGCCTTTTGGCAATTCGGTACGGATGCCGCCAGCATTATAGAAGGCAGCGTCGGCACCAGGAACGGTAGCCATCAGGGCGTCGGTGATTAAGTTGCCGGTTGGCGCGGATTCACCGTAAGAACGGGTCAGCACTTCCGGAGAGTGCGCGACCACCTCATCGGTAATTTTCTTAACCTTGTTATCCCATTCGTCAATTTTGGCCTGCGTGACTGGATCTGGCTTATAAGTATCCGCATACATGGTGATCAACTTACCATTGTAGCTGTCCACTTTTTTGGTTTCCGGGTTCCAGTCAAGCACCAGTTTACCTAATTCGATGGTGTACGCATCCGTGGAAACAACAAGGGTATCGCCCACTTTAATCGGTTCTGGCGTACCTTTATGCGCATGGCCGGTAATCAGGACGTTAAGTCCATAGCCTTCCAGCGATTTCGCCATATCAACGTCGGTTTTCAGCGCGCGCGCGACATCAGCCTCGCCTGCGCTGGACTGCATACCCGGCACGCCTTCGTGGGCGAGCAGCACGGTCAGGTCAACTTTCCCTTTTAACTCTTCCAGCTGTTTTTTCACATAAGGAATCGGATCGCGGCAGTCAACGCCTTCACGCACGCCTGCGGCAATCGCTTCATAGAATGCGGAAACGCCGTGCATACCGATGACGCCGATCTTGAATCCATCTTTTTCCACGATGGTATACGGTTCTTTAATTAATGGCGTATCTGTGCCGCTGTAAAAAACATTATCCAACAATACCGGGAATTGCAATTTGCTGAGTTGTTTAACCAGATTCTCATGGCCATGGTCAAATTCATGGTTACCGACAGAGACGGCGTCGTAAGGCATGGTATTTAAAATATCAATAATAGCCTCGCCTTTGGTCAGCGTACTGATAAAAGGTCCGGTGAAATAGTCGCCAGCATCAAAGAAAAAGACATCTTTCTCTTTCGCTTTTGCATCTTTGACAATTTTCGAGATGGGCGCAAAGCCGCCTACCGGACGTGTCTTGGATACATAGGGGATAATTTCTGGGGTTACATGGGCATGTAAATCGTTTGTATAATAAATTGTGATGTCACGCGCATCGGCTGAAAAGGAAATGGCTGAAGACAAACCAATGCACAGCGACAGTAGGGATATCGAAAACTTTTTGTTCATATAAACCATCCATTTACGCTACATTAAAGAAAAACAATGCCTGTAGTCGTGTCATTCACGACTACAAACCGGGGAAATTAAGTAATATTCATCAAGTTTATTAATTATTAAAACTCGAAGCCGATCAGGTAATTCATACGGTCGCCGTAGCCGTCATACCCCAATTTATTATTGAAGTAACGGTAAGAGACGGAGGCGGTCCATCGCGGCATAAATTTCCATGTAAACGTTACCGCGCCGTTCAGGCCGGTCGTCCCACCCTGTTGTTCGGCGTAGGCGTCATTACGATCCATTTCAACTTCGTTCCAGTTTGAAATGACGAACTTTTCATTAAACATATCGAAGTTATAAGCCGCGACCCAACCGAGAACATAACCGTTAAAGCCTGTCGCCTGTCCATACTTTTTAGAGGTATAATCGTTCGATAAGTTATGAACAGCGAAATAGGGCTTAATAAAGCCTGATGGGCTGGTTAAACCCAGATAACCTACCCCGTACATCATGTTTAATTCATCACCGAATTTATTCTCCATCGACATATAGAGTTTCATCATTGCGGTAAAGTTAGAGCCTTCTACCACCCTATAATGTCCCAGAAATTGGGTAACATGGTTACGGCCTTCTACCGGATGGTTGAGCACGTTCATTTCATAAAATGATGCAAATTCGCCCCTGTCAAACACGGCGCCGAAATCGGCTACCGCTTTCCACACTTCGCCGCGATCGACATTGACAAAGCCTTTATTCCAGTCGCCATATCCGAAGCTAAGTTTACCGTATACGCGTTTCAATTCCGCTGCCTGGCCATTAAAGCAAGAGAAAAGAACACATGCGGCGAGTAGACTATTAATATATTTCTTATTTTTCATGCTCAACTCCATGAGGTAAAAACACAGTGAAATGTTGTGTAAAGAAGCGAATTCTAAGGAGTGTCTTTTTATACGTAGGTGATAGATGTCTCAAAAATATCAGCGACATATAATCGTCAAATATTCGTGTCAGATAATGTTGTTTATTACGTGATAACTATTTGATTTATAGTTTATGTCTCTGTTGTAAAAGTCACACCGGATAGCATGAAATTAATGAAACTTCGAATGGGAATAATCTCTCGCAAAGACAACTTACTGCCATTAAATGAGGGTGTTACCGTTCAAACAGCAACATATATTGACATCACAATAGCGGTTCTGACATATGGGCCATATTTGAGATCTGCATCACTCGTTCGCGATTTCTTTTTTTATAGACTGCTTCAGGCGTGTTTTCTTTAGCACGAAATATATTTATGGTATTAATATTATAATGAGTGTGAATAATTTTCTACGATAAAACGATGTTAATGGAAGAAATATAAGACAAATCGAATATATATAGTGCAATTAATTCAGGCTGTATTCCGCAGCCGGGTCTATCGGCAAATATATCGTAATCAGACCGTGCGATAACTCAAAGGAGTTGAAATGAAAAGAACAGTCGTTGCCAGTATGATAGGGTTGGCGCTATGCGCTGGATGCGTATTATCAACCGCGCAAGCGGCAACCGCAAAGCGTCCTAACTTAGTCATTATTCTGGCGGATGATTTAGGGTATGGCGATCTCGCCACCTACGGGCACCGCATCGTTAAAACACCTAACATAGACAAATTGGCGCAGGAGGGGGTGAAGTTTACCGACTATTATGCGCCAGCGCCTCTGTGTTCTCCTTCCCGCGCGGGCCTGTTAACCGGTCGTATGCCGTTCCGTACCGGAATCCGTTCCTGGATACCGGAAGGCAAAGATGTTGCGCTGGGGCGTAATGAACTGACTATCGCCAATCTGCTAAAACAGCAGGGCTACGATACGGCGATGATGGGGAAATTACACCTGAATGCGGGCGGCGATCGCACCGATCAGCCGCAGGCGAAAGACATGGGCTTTGACTATACGTTGGTTAATCCGGCGGGATTTGTCACCGATGCTACGCTGGATAACGCCAAGGAGCGCCCGCGCTATGGCGTGGTGCATCCTACGGGGTGGATTCGTAATGGCCAACATATTGGCCGCGCAGATAAGATGAGCGGCGAGTTTGTGAGCTCTGAAGTGGTGAACTGGCTGGATAATAAGAAAGACGATAATCCGTTCTTCTTATATGTCGCCTTTACCGAAGTCCATAGCCCGCTGGCGTCGCCGAAAAAATACCTTGATATGTATTCGCAGTACATGACCGACTACCAGAAGCAGCATCCGGATCTGTTCTACGGCGACTGGGCAGACAAACCGTGGCGCGGCACCGGCGAATATTACGCCAATATCAGCTACATGGATGAGCAGGTCGGTAAAGTGCTGGATAAAATTAAGGCGATGGGCGAGGAAGATAACACCATCGTCATCTTTACCAGCGACAACGGCCCTGTCACGCGCGAAGCGCGTAAGGTATACGAGCTGAACCTGGCCGGGGAAACCGACGGTCTGCGCGGGCGTAAAGACAACCTGTGGGAAGGCGGCATTCGCGTACCGGCAATCATCAAATACGGCAAGCACATTCCACAGGGGATGGTAACGGACACGCCGGTATATGGTCTTGACTGGTTGCCGACGCTGGCCAACATGATGGACTTTAAACTCCCGACCGATCGTACCTACGACGGTCAGTCTTTAGTTCCGCTCCTGAAGGACAAGACGTTAAAACGCCAGAAACCGCTGATCTTCGGTATCGATATGCCGTTCCAGGACGATCCGACGGATGAGTGGGCGATCCGCGATGGCGACTGGAAGATGATCATCGATCGCCAGAATAAACCTAAATATCTCTATAACCTGAAAACCGATCGTTTCGAGACGCTCAATCAAATTGGTAAACAGCCGCAGATTGAGAAACAGCTTTACGGTAAGTTCCTGAAGTATAAAAAGGATATTGATAACGATTCGCTGATGAAAGCCCGTGGCGATAAGCCGACGCCTGTCACCTGGGGCTAATGGAATAATTATAAAAAATTAAGTATGCCACTTAGGGCGATGCCCACCTGATCCGGTCACTCTGTGCCGGATCAGGTTCTTTTATTTCAGGGAAGGTAATGATGTTTGGGAAAAGTTGTCAGGTCATGGTTAAACCAACCGGATCGGTGTGTAACCTTGACTGCAAGTACTGTTTTTATCTGGAGAAAGAAAAGCTCTATCCGGATCGAAAAAACCATTACAAAATGTCGGAAGAGACCCTCGAACTCTTCATCAGGCAGCAGATTGCCGCACAGGATATTGATGAGGTCATTTTTGCGTGGCAGGGTGGGGAACCCACATTAATGGGCATCCCGTTTTATCGTAAAGCCGTTGAATTTCAGCAGCGCTATTGTGGCGGCAAAACCATCGTCAATACCTTCCAGACCAACGGCATCCTGATCAACGACGACTGGGCGACCTTCTTCCGGGAGCATGATTTTCTGGTTGGCGTCTCTATTGATGGCGATGCCGCGTTACACGATGAATGGCGAGTGACGCGCTCCGGAAAGCCGACGCATGAAAAAGTAGAAAATGCGGTGCGTTGTCTGGCGCAGCACAACGTGGAATTTAATACCCTCACGGTGGTTAACCGTACCAATATGCACCATCCTGTTCAGGTCTATCGCTACCTGAAAAGCATTGGTAGCCGCTATATGCAATTTATCCCTTTAGTTGAACGCTGTGGGGAAAATGGGCTGGCGCAGCCGCAGGATAAACATATCGCGATGACGCCGTGGTCGGTCGATAGCCTGCAATTTGGTCAGTTTCTGAATGCGGTATTTGATGTCTGGATCCGTGAGGATATCGGCGATATCGGCATCCAGCTATTTGAACAGACGCTGGCGGCCTGGTGCGGCCTGCCGCCGCAGGTTTGCGTTTTTGCTCCCACCTGCGGCAGCGCGTTTGCGATGGAAATGAACGGCGATGTTTATAACTGCGATCACTTCGTATATTCGCAATTTAAACTGGGGAATATCCACCAGAAGACGCTGCGTCAAATGAATCAGGGCGAACAAAATCGCCAGTTCGGCAGCGATAAACAGCATTCAATGGCGCAGGAGTGCCATCGCTGTCAATGGAAGTTCGCCTGCTATGGCGGCTGTCCGAAACATCGTTTTTTACCCTCCGCGTCAGGCGCAACCAATCATAACTATCTGTGTGCAGGTTATCAGGCTTTTTTCTCGCATACCGCGACGGCGATGAGTGCCATGCGAACCCTGTATGAAAAAGGCATCTCACCTGCAGAAATAAAGTCAATATTTGTTTGAAGGTAGTATTCGCAGGGAGTGAATATGTTTTCTCACATTAATGTCGATGCTTGCAAAACGCCAGGCTGCAAAAATCTGGGGATTCTGGGGAGTCCAGACTATCTACCGCAAGGGAAAAATGTTCTCTGTCGAGCGTGCGGTTTTTTGTTCCCCATTATCTCAGCCAGATCGCTTAATCTTTTTCGCCAGGCGGCGAATCAACCCTGGAAAGGTCTGGTGAAGTCCTGTCCGCATTGTGGCGGGACGTCGCTGAAAAAATATGGATTTTCCACTAAAGGTGAACGGCGTATGTATTGCCGCCAGTGTAATAAAACGTTCATCTCCTATACCGCTATCAGAAGCGACGCCAGACAAGAGAACCTTGCCACGTTGATTGGCGAAGGAGCGTCGCTAGTTGAAATACGCGCGGCGCTGGCGATAGACAGCACGGGTTTTAGCCGCGAATTACAAAAACTGTCCCGTCGCGCTAATCAAGCGGAACGCGATTTTGTGTTTCCCGCGTTTGACATCGCTATGAGCACGCGGGCGTTTCGTGTGAAATTTAACGGCGGCGACAGCAGCTTATACGTGTTGGTGACGGCGGAAGAAGAGAGCGGTAAGGTCGTCGCGATCTCAACGAATTACTCTGCACAACCGGTGGAAGCGGATTATCAATATCATTCTGATTACGAAGAACGACTCCCGTCCGGCACGCTGGCGCATCTGGTGCAGCGAAAAGAGGCGATGACCATGCGCCGTAATGTATTATTTGATGTGGATTACGGCCCCGCCATTTTATATAAAAACGATCCGGGGATGTTAGTAAAACCCGTATTACCTGCTTATCGACATTTTGAGTTGGTTCAGGCGTTGACGGATGAGCGCTCCCTGAATGTCCAGCATTATCTCGATCACGAATGCTTCATTCTGGGCGGCTGTATGATGGCGAATTTTAGCTATCTTCGTCAGGGTCGCTGCCATATTTCGTTTGTGCGTGAAAGAGGCGTTACGCCGCCCAAACGCGATCTCCCTCCGCGGTTGTTTTTGAGCGGCGGAATTCGCAACAACGTCTGGCGTACATTTTCCACACGGGATTATGCGATGGCGGTATGTAATCTCACAGGAAATAAAAAGGTGAGTTTGTTACGCCATGCGACGTTAAATAGCGCGACGGCGTTTATTCGCTATGTTCACAACCATCCCTTCCTGCCGCATCTTAACCGGATGTCTCCTGGCAATGTTGTTGCCGTACTGGATTACCTAAAATTTGAATATAACGCTTCACGTAACTGAATTGCTAAAATAAAAAGTGTGATGAGGTGTTGTTGCGGTATTTTATTCGGACGGCTTAAAAATCCAGAGTATTAATTTTCGTGGTCCCCATGAGGGGCGATGAGATTAATACACTGGAGATTTATCATGAATACGTTGACTGCAACGTCTGTTGTCCTTCCTGCGCCGCGTCCGGCGATTAATCAGGGTATCGATATCAATAATGAAATGGTGCTTAACCATACCGCTATTTATGAAAATTGCCTTGCGCAGGTCACGCAAGAGAATACGGTAGAAAATGCGCTGATGTTGTTAGACCCTTACGGCACGGCGCCTTTAAGCGCCTATGCCGGCGTCTGGAGTCTGGAACCGGCTGAGATCATGGTCACGGTCCAGGATGCGGCAAAAACGGCGATGCCGGTAGAACATCTTTACACCCTTACGCCAGGCGCAAATCTGTTGCCGGTTCTGGGGCTGGTAGCGGATACTGAAAACCGTATTGTCTTTTCTCAGGCAGATACGCCACTTGCCGTCTATACGCTCACCACACAGCCGCTACCGCCGGTAGATTCCGCGGAAGTCGTATTAGGTTTTCCGATTATCAACGTGACGCAACCTGCTACCGATGCGGACAAGATGGCGCCAGGGTTTTATTTTATTACGCATTTCGATCGCTATAATTACGCATTAGATCAGAATGGTCTGGTGCGCTGGTACGTTACTCAGGATTATCCGTCTTATAATTTTGTTCGAATTGATAATGGCCATTTCCTCACTACTTCAGAAGCGAAAAATACCTATCTGGATATGTATGAGTTCGACATGATGGGGCGTCTTCACACATTCTATAATCTCGATAATCAATTTCACCATTCTATCTGGCCGTGGGATAGCAATACCATTGTTGCGCCCTCTGAATATACCTCGGGTCGGCCCGACGATTTGAAAACCAATGAAGACGGCGTATCGGTTGTCGATCTGACTACCGGGCTGGAGACCGCTTACTACGATATGGCGAAGGTGCTGGATACGACGCGGGTTTCCCGTCCTTCAGGTACGGCGCCGGGAGAAGACCCGACGGTTAAAGACTGGCTGCACATAAACCAGAGCTACGTGAATGAGACGAATCAGTTGTTAATTGCGTCCGGGCGTCATCAGAGCGCGGTGTTTGGCGTCGATCTACAAACGCAAGCGCTACGCTTTATTTTGTCAACGCATGAAGACTGGGACGACGCTTATCAGCCTTATCTTTTAACCCCGGTCGACAGTGAAGGTGTGGCGCTTTACGACTTTAGCAAACAGGAGGATATCGACGCGGCTGACCGTGACTTTTGGACGTGGGGCCAGCATAACGTCGTTGAAATCGCCAATAATACGCCGGGCATGGTGGAGTTTATGGTATTTGATAACGGTAATTACCGTTCACGTGATGACAGCAAAAGCCTGTTACCGCCGGATAACTACAGCCGCATTGTCCATTTCGTGGTGAATATGAATGAGATGACCGTTATGCGGCCATTTGAATACGGCAAGGAGCTGGGCGCGCGTGGCTACAGTAGCTGCGTTAGCGCGAAAGCGATCCAACAGAATGGCAATATTGTGGTGCATTTTGCCGACTGCACGTTTGATGAAAATGGCCGCGCCATCTCTTGCCAGCCTGGCGAGAGCGATATTATCGATCCGCAGGCGGGCAGCGAGGCGATGGGGCTGCTAATTTTACAGGAGATTGCGCCTACGGAGAAAACCGTGCTTTTTGAAGCGACCATGACGTCAGGTTACTACAAAAACGCGGAAACGAACGGGGAAGGCTATCGCTACGATATTACCAGTTTCCGGGTGTATAAAATGGATCTGTACGCGTAGCGGTCTATCATCAATGACTGACTGCACTAAAAAGGTCCGGCGTAAGTCGGACTTCATTTCGTAAAAAACGAGCTATTCATCATATATAATCTAATTTTAACGATGAGTCAGGCGAGGTAAGATAGTAGATTCGAAGAATTCACCTGATTGAGAGAATAAAAAGTGAAACATCTGCACCGATTTTTTAGCAGCGATGCCTCTGGGGGCATCATTCTCATCATCGCCGCTGCGCTGGCTATGCTGATGGCCAATATGGGCGCGACCAGTGGATGGTATCATGATTTTCTGGAGACGCCGGTTCAGCTACGGGTTGGGGCGCTTGAAATCAACAAAAACATGCTGCTGTGGATCAACGATGCGCTGATGGCCGTGTTTTTCCTGTTGATTGGCCTGGAAGTTAAGCGCGAACTGATGCAAGGCTCGTTAGCCAGTCTGCGCCAGGCCGCTTTTCCGGTGATTGCCGCCATTGGCGGGATGATTGTACCGGCATTGCTCTATCTGGCCTTTAACTACTCCGATCCGGTCACTCGCGAGGGCTGGGCTATTCCTGCCGCGACGGATATCGCCTTTGCGCTGGGCGTGCTGGCGCTGTTGGGCAGTCGGGTTCCGCTGGCGCTGAAAATTTTCCTGATGGCGCTGGCGATCATCGATGATCTCGGCGCCATCGTTATTATCGCACTGTTTTATACCAGCGATCTTTCTATCGTCTCGCTGGGCGTGGCGGCGTTCGCGATTGCCGTGCTGGCGCTGCTGAACCTGTGCGGCGTCAGACGGACAGGGGTATATATTCTGGTCGGGGCAGTGCTGTGGACGGCGGTACTGAAGTCCGGCGTTCACGCGACGCTGGCAGGCGTCATTGTCGGCTTCTTTATTCCGCTGAAAGAAAAACACGGTCGCTCGCCGGCCAAGCGTCTGGAGCATGTTCTGCACCCGTGGGTCGCGTACCTGATCCTGCCGCTCTTCGCTTTTGCAAATGCCGGCGTTTCTCTTCAGGGCGTCACAATTGACGGTCTGACCTCCATGCTGCCGTTGGGAATTATTGCCGGTCTGCTGATTGGTAAGCCGCTGGGGATTAGCCTGTTTTGCTGGCTGGCGCTGCGTTTCAAGCTGGCGCATCTGCCGCAAGGGACCACTTATCAGCAAATCATGGCGGTCGGCATTTTGTGTGGCATTGGCTTTACGATGTCCATCTTTATCGCCAGCCTGGCATTTGGCAATGTCGATCCGGAACTTATTAACTGGGCGAAATTGGGCATTTTGATTGGTTCATTGCTCTCCGCAGTGGTGGGGTATAGCTGGTTGCGCGCGCGTTTGAACGCGCCGGCATAATCAGTACGAAGGAAAGGGGGAGCGATGTATCGCTCCCTTGCGACATTGAACAGGGAGAGGAATGAGCATGTCTCATATTAACTACAACCATCTTTATTACTTCTGGCATGTCTATAAAGAAGGTTCTGTCGTGGGTGCCGCAGAGGCGCTTTTTCTGACGCCGCAAACCATTACTGGTCAAATTAAAGCCCTGGAAGAGCGTTTACAGGGGAAGCTATTTAAACGTAAGGGACGCGGTCTTGAACCCAGCGAACTGGGCGAGCTGGTTTTTCGCTATGCGGACAAAATGTTTACGCTAAGCCAGGAGATGCTGGATATCGTCAATTACCGCAAAGAATCAAACCTGTTGTTTGATGTCGGCGTCGCCGATGCTTTATCCAAGCGTCTGGTCAGCAGCGTTCTGGATGCGGCGGTGGTGGTAGACGAACCCATACATCTGCGTTGCTTCGAGTCCACGCACGAAATGTTGCTCGAACAGCTCAGCCAGCACAAGCTGGATATGATTATCTCCGACTGCCCGATAGATTCCACGCAGCAGGAGGGGCTATTCTCAGTCAAAATCGGCGAATGTAGCGTCAGTTTCTGGTGTACGAATCCGCTTCCTGAAAAAGCGTTCCCTGCCTGCCTGGAAGAGCGACGGTTGCTGGTGCCGGGACGGCGCTCAATGCTGGGGCGTAAGTTGTTGAACTGGTTTAATTCACAGGGGTTGCAGGTTGAGATCCTCGGTGAATTTGATGACGCGGCCTTAATGAAGGCGTTTGGCGCGACGCACGATGCGATTTTTGTGGCGCCGAGCCTTTATTCGCTGGATTTTTATGCCGATGAGTCGGTAATAGAGATTGGGCGTGTGGAGAATGTCATGGAAGAATATCATGCGATTTTTGCCGAGAGAATGATCCAGCATCCGGCGGTGCAGCGTATTTGCAATGCGGACTACTCGGCATTGTTTAAACTACAGTAGACGTACCTACCGTAATACTTCCGGCTGCGGTATTAACCCGCAGCCGGAATCATTCTACAAGTTCAGCAGGCTACGGTACTGCCCACCTTCGCGGATAAACACCGGAATTCTGTTCAGTGGCGTAGCGTACTGCAGCATCTGCCCTCCTGAATAGCTTTCACCGGTCGCAAGATCCGTCCATGTTTCCCCTTCTGGTAGCCAGACATCACGTTCGCGCATACCTTCATGCATGACGGGGGCGATCAGCAGGTCAGGACCAAAACAATACTGGTCGGTGATTGCCCAACTTGTTTCCTGTTCGGGGAATTCAAAGAACAGGGGGCGCATCACTGGCGTATTGTGCTTATGGGTTTCCTCCATCAGCGCTTTGATATAGGGCTTGAGTTTTTCTCGCAACGCCAGGCAACCTGTCAGTACCTCGCATACTTCCTCACCGTAGCTCCAGACCTCGTTCGGCGCACCTGTAGGGCACTGGGCGATACCATCCCGGTATGGTTGTGCGGGTAAAATCTGCGGATCGCGGTTGCCGTGCAGACGCATCACCGGGCTAAAGACGCCCCACTGGAACCAGCGAATCAGCAATTCATGGAATTTCGGGTCGTGAATATTACCGCCATGGAAACCGCCGATATCCGTCGTCCACCACGGTATCCCCGCGATTCCCATATTGAGTCCGGCGGCAAACTGGTTGCGTAGCGATCTAAACGAGGAGTGAATATCACCTGACCAGACCAGTGCGCCGAACTTCTGACTGCCGGCCCAGGCGCAGCGTAGCAGGTTGATAACCTGGTCTTCGCCATCGGCTTTCATGCCGTCAAAAAAGGTTTTAGCGTACATACGTGGGTAGATATTGCCCACTTCCAGTACCGGCCCGGCATGGTAGCGATAGTTGTCGTAGTCGTAAACGCTGAACTCAGGTTCGGCTTCATCTAACCAGAATAACTTCACGCCTTTATCGTAATAGTTGCGTTTGGCTTTGCCCCAGACGTAGTCGCGCGCGCCCGGATGAGTCGCATCAAAGTAAGTGGTATTGCCGAGGAAATCCATATTGATCGGCAAGCCACGTTCCGTTTGTACCAGCCAGCCGTTTTCGCGCATTTCCCGATAGCTTTCGGTACGGTTATCCACCGTCGGCCAGACGGAGACCATCAGTTCAATTCCCAGCGATTTCAGCTCGGCAATCATGGCATCAGGATCGGGCCAGTCGCGCGCATCGAACATCCAGTCACCCTGATTCGGCCAGTGAAAGAAGTCGATTACGATCACTGAGATAGGCAGATTGCGGCGCTTATATTCGCGGGCGACCTCCAGCAGCTCTTCCTGTGTACGATAACGGAGTTTGCACTGCCAGAAGCCCATGGCGTAGTCCGGCATCATCGGCGGCGTGCCGGTAGCCAGCGCGTAAGCCCGGCTAATTTCTGCCGGGGTATCGCCAGCCGTGATCCAGTAGTCTAACTGTTCGCTGACCTGCGCTTCCCATTCGGTAACGTTTTGGGCAAAGGTTACGCGTCCGACTGCCGGGTTGTTCCATAAAAATCCGTAGCCCAGACTGGAGAGCATAAACGGTACTGAGGCCTGGGAGTTACGTTGCGCCAGCTCAAGCACGCATCCTTTGAGATCCAGGTTGGCCTGTTGATACTGCCCCATACCATAAATTTTTTCCCCTTCGGTGGCTTCGAAGCGGGCTTTCAGTGAATATTTCCCACCCTGAATAGGGCGGAACTCGCGTCCCTCAAGGTTGAGTGCGCTGACGTACTGGCCGTGAGATGATTC
The DNA here is from genome assembly GCF_051702785.1 of Salmonella sp. NW722. Lineage (NCBI taxonomy): Bacteria > Pseudomonadati > Pseudomonadota > Gammaproteobacteria > Enterobacterales > Enterobacteriaceae > Salmonella > Salmonella sp. NW722. The sequence continues at coordinate 253,256 of NZ_JAMMIN010000003.1, read as the reverse complement.
ATCCTCGCCAATTTCGCCCCGCAGGCGCCAGAACTCCTGCAACAGGGGTTTGTGTGGATGGCGGTAAAAGGTAACCTGTCCTTTTTGATTGACGATAGCGATAATTTTGCCGTTGGTCAGCGTTGCCTGGTGGTGCTCATAATCAATGTGGCACTGGCTTTCTGCGACTGGCTCAGTCAATGCCCAGTCTTCATTTCTCATTACCGGCAGATGACGGCCGCTGCGTACGCGCAGGCTGTTCTCGCCCCAGGGTTCAATCCATAAATAGCGATCGTTTTGCTGCCAGACCAGACGACGCGGGTCTTGTTGCATAAATGGCATGGTGGTGCCTCCCATATTCGAGGGTGAAGGTAAAGAACGTTATGAGTTGACGGTTTCCAGATCGTGGCGAATCTTCTCTTCCATCGCTTCGTATTTGCGAAAGAAAAGTAGTGGGATCGCTGCGAGCGCGAAGAGTAGGGCGGGTGCCCAGATAAAGGCCCAGATAATGCCCTCCAGACCCGCAGCACTCTGGGCATGGTTGGGGACATAGCCAAAACTGTTCATGATCCAGGCGGCGAAAGCGGTGCCGAGGCCACTACCCATCTTGATGCAGAAGGTGCTGCCGAAGGCGATAAGAATGCCGGTAGCCTTAATACCGGTCTTCCAGGCGCCGAAATCGACGGCGAAGCCCAGCATGGCAAACGGCATTGAGCAGGCGATACCGCTGCCGATATTGCCGAGTATCCAGGCGGCGATGAGGAAAGTAATATTGTCCGCTGCCAGCCACATCATGACGCCGCCAAACGTGGCGACCAACAGACCGCCTACCCATATCCAGGTTTTAGCCAGGTATTTGCTAAAGAAGGGGATAGCGATGATAAACAGGATCTGAATCGTCGCCAGACTGTTAATCAGCGGTACCAGATCTTTACGGTCGAGGTTGTAGGTCAGATAATAGACAATGGTCGTGTTGCGCTGCTGTAGGGCAATCCAGAAGATCAGATTAGCCAGCACCATCAGGATCCACGGCCAGTTACCTTTCATCGCCGCGAAACTTTTTTTCATCGGCAACTTAGGTTCATGCTGTATTTTATCCGTATCCATTTCACGAATGTTTTTAAACGCAAAGAGCGTTAGCGCGCAGGATATAATGGCAAACGTAATTGCCGTATAAATAAAACCAGCGTGATCATCACCGTTACCTAAAAAAGCGACTAACGGCAAGGCGGTCGCGTTCATTAATAAAACCCCAATTTGTCCACCGGTCATTCGCCAGGAATTTAAAACCAGTCTTTCCTTGGGAGATAAGGTCATCAGGGGTAATATTGCACTGAGTGGTGTATTAAGTCCGGTAAATAGAATGCTGGCAATCATATAAGATATTGCTGCATAGATGGCTTTTCCTGTCATACTGATATCAGGAGACCAAAATGACAGCGCGCTGAATACCGCAAAAGGCAGCGGTAACCATAAAAACCAGGGACGACATTTACCGTAGCGTGAACGTGTTTTATCGATGATGATCCCCCATATGGGGGCGTCTATGCCATCGATAATACGCGCCAGCAGCAGGATAACGCCTGCTACGGCAAGGCTAATGCCCGCAACGTCTGTGTAGAAATATAAAATGTACGTTGAACCGAAGCAGTACAGCAGATTACCCGCCACATCCAAAGAGCCGTAGCTAATACGCTGTAGTAAAGACAATGATGCTGACCCGGAAGGCTGGGTATCCTCAATGACAGAACTCATAATGATAACTCCGATATTGGTACGATACGCCCAGAAAAACAACCTCTACTTTCTAAGCAAGTTTTGAATATTATTTTTATGTCGTTTTTGAATTTAACCTCAGATTAAAATGAGTAAGTAAGGTGTACATGAAAAGTAGTTAACCCGACGGCATCAATCAATTATTAAATCTTACATCAGGATTGCGTTTATTAGTTTTTGAATGAGCGATGTTTTTATTTGCTAAGGTGGTCACAGTTTTTTCAGTAATGAAATAAGAAAAGGAAAACAGTGAAAGAAAATAACTTTCAAGTATTACGTGACTAAGGGAGGGGTAGCTGAAAAAATAGGCTGGTCAGGAAGAGCGTGAACGAGTGAGGTCAGAGCCAGCGGTTGTCGAGCAAAACGGCAGATAGCAGGCATAAAAAAACCCGCTTTACGCGGGTTTTTCTACAAAGCTGATAACAAGCAGGCGATTAAGCCAGTTTGTTGATCTGTGCAGTCAGGTTAGCTTTATGACGTGCAGCTTTGTTTTTGTGGATCAGACCTTTAGCAGCCTGACGGTCCACGATCGGTTGCATTTCGTTAAATGCTTTCAGTGCAGCAGCTTTGTCGCCAGCTTCGATAGCTGCGTATACTTTCTTGATGAAAGTACGCATCATAGAGCGACGGCTTGCGTTGTGCTTACGAGCCTTTTCAGACTGAACGGCGCGCTTCTTAGCTGATTTGATATTAGCCAAGGTCCAACTCCCAAATGTGTTCTATATGGACAATTCAAAGGCCGAGGAATATGCCCTTTTAGCCTTCTTTTGTCAATGGATTTGTGCAAATAAGCGCCGTTTAAATTGCAGCACTCGTTGCGTAGTGATGGCGCAGGATTCTACCAGCTTGCGTGCTGTGAATACAGCCTTTCCATGAGAAAAATTGCATTAAGCGGCGGGTTTTGGGGCGGAGTTTGCCGCATGGCGATGAAAAGCATCTTCTTTATGTTTCATCAGGGCAATAGTCGGTTAACCTTGACCGCTGTACAAGGTATACTCTTGCGATTTTCACTGTTTTGAGTCAGACATGAAGCTGATACGCGGCATACATAATCTCAGTCAGGCCCCGCATGGGTGTGTGCTGACCATTGGTAATTTCGACGGCGTACATCGGGGGCATCGCGCTCTACTGCAGGGTTTGCAGGAAGAAGGACGCAGACGCGGTCTGCCGGTGGTGGTCATGATTTTCGAACCGCAGCCGCTGGAGCTGTTCGCGACGGATAAAGCGCCCGCTCGCCTGACGCGCCTGCGTGAAAAACTGCATTACCTTGCGCAGTGCGGCGTGGACTATGTGCTGTGCGTGAAATTCGATCGCCGCTTTGCCGCTTTGACGGCGCAAACGTTTATCAGCGAACTGCTGGTGGAGCGACTTGGCGTGCAATTTCTTGCCGTCGGCGATGATTTCCGCTTTGGTGCTAGCCGCGCGGGCGATTTCTTGTTATTACAGAAGGCGGGGGCGGAGTATGGTTTTGCGGTTTCCAGCACCCAAACCTTTTGTGAAGGCGGCGTGCGTATCAGTAGTACCGCAGTGAGACAGGCGCTGGCGGAGGATAACCTGGCGCTTGCCGAAAGCCTGCTGGGACATCCCTTTACTATTTCCGGGCGTGTCGTTCATGGCGACGAGCTGGGACGTACCATTGGCTTCCCGACGGCGAACTTACCGCTGCGCCGTCAGGTCTCCCCGGTCAAAGGGGTCTATGCGGTGGAAGTCACCGGGCTTGGCGATAAGCCGTTACCCGGCGTAGCGAACATTGGCACTCGTCCAACGGTGGCTGGCGTGCGTCAACAACTGGAAGTGCATCTGTTGGATGTTGTAATGGACCTCTACGGTCGCCATATAGATGTAATACTGCGTAAAAAGATACGTAATGAGCAGCGATTTGCGTCGCTTGATGAGCTAAAAGCGCAAATCGCACGCGATGAGTTAACGGCCCGCAAGTTTTTTGGGCTAGCCGGGCAGGTGTAACCCTGACGGTGTTTATCAAACCGAAATACGGAACCGAGAATCTGATGAGTGACTATAAATCGACCCTGAATTTGCCGGAAACAGGGTTCCCGATGCGCGGCGACCTCGCCAAGCGTGAACCGGGAATGCTGGCGCGTTGGACCGATGATGATCTGTACGGCATCATTCGTGCGGCCAAAAAAGGCAAAAAAACCTTCATTCTGCATGATGGCCCTCCATATGCGAATGGCAGCATTCATATTGGTCACTCAGTTAACAAGATTCTGAAAGACATTATCGTGAAGTCCAAAGGACTGTCGGGATTTGACTCGCCTTACGTGCCGGGCTGGGACTGTCACGGTCTGCCTATCGAGCTGAAAGTCGAGCAGGAGTTCGGTAAGCCGGGCGAGAAATTCACTGCCGCTGAATTCCGCGCCAAGTGCCGCGAATATGCCGCTACGCAGGTTGATGGCCAGCGTAAAGACTTCATTCGTCTGGGCGTGTTGGGCGACTGGTCGCATCCGTACCTGACCATGGACTTCAAAACCGAAGCCAACATCATCCGCGCGCTGGGCAGAATTATCAAAAACGGTCATCTGCACAAAGGCGCTAAGCCGGTGCACTGGTGCGTTGACTGCCGTTCCGCGCTGGCGGAAGCGGAAGTTGAATATTACGACAAAACGTCACCGTCTATCGACGTGGCGTTCCGCGCCGTCGATCAGGATGCGGTGAAAGCGAAGTTTGGTCTGCCGGGCGTGAGCGGCCCTGTGTCGCTGGTTATCTGGACCACCACGCCGTGGACTCTGCCGGCTAACCGCGCCATCTCCCTGGCGCCGGACTTTGATTATGCGCTGGTGCAGATTGACGGCCAGGCGGTGATTCTGGCGAAAGATCTGGTTGAAAGCGTCATGCAGCGTATTGGCGCGGCTGAATACACCATTCTCGGCACCGTTAAAGGCGCGGAGCTGGAACTGCTGCGCTTTACCCATCCGTTTATGGGCTTTGACGTGCCGGCGATCCTCGGCGATCACGTCACCCTGGACGCCGGTACCGGCGCGGTACATACCGCCCCTGGTCACGGCCCGGATGACTACGTGATCGGCCAAAAGTATGGCCTGGAAACCGCTAACCCGGTTGGCCCGGACGGCGCTTACCTGCCAGGCACATATCCAACGCTTGACGGTGTTAACGTCTTCAAAGCGAACGATATCGTTATTGAACTGCTGAAAGAAAAAGGCGCGCTACTGCATGTCGAAAAAATGCAGCACAGCTATCCGTGCTGTTGGCGTCACAAAACGCCGATCATTTTCCGCGCGACCCCGCAGTGGTTCGTCAGCATGGATAAAGAAGGGCTTCGTCAACAGTCGCTGAAAGAGATCAAAGGCGTTCAGTGGATCCCGGACTGGGGTCAGGCGCGTATTGAATCAATGGTCGCTAATCGTCCTGACTGGTGTATCTCACGTCAGCGTACCTGGGGCGTACCGATGTCGCTGTTCGTGCATAAAGAAACGCAGGAGCTGCTGCCGATTGAGCGTACTCTGGCGGCGATGGAAGAGGTGGCGAAACGCGTCGAAGTTGACGGTATCCAGGCGTGGTGGGATCTCGACCCGAAAGAGATCCTCGGCGAAGATGCCGATCAATACGAGAAAGTTCCGGATACGTTGGACGTTTGGTTTGATTCCGGTTCCACCAGTTACTCCGTGGTTGACGCACGTCCGGAATTCGCCGGTCACGCTGCCGATATGTATCTGGAAGGCTCTGACCAGCATCGCGGCTGGTTTATGTCCTCCCTGATGATTAGCGTGGCGATGAAAGGCAAAGCGCCATACCGCCAGGTACTGACTCACGGCTTCACCGTCGATGGTCAGGGGCGCAAGATGTCCAAGTCTATCGGTAACACCGTGTCGCCGCAGGATGTGATGAATAAACTGGGCGCGGATATCCTGCGTCTGTGGGTGGCGTCTACTGACTATACCGGCGAAATGGCGGTCTCTGACGAGATCCTCAAACGTGCTGCCGACAGCTATCGCCGTATCCGTAATACCGCGCGCTTCCTGCTGGCGAACCTCAATGGCTTCAATCCGGCCACCGATATGGTCAAACCGGAAGAGATGGTGGTGCTGGACCGGTGGGCGGTGGGCTGCGCGAAAACTGCGCAGCAAGAGATTCTGAAGGCATACGAAGCTTACGACTTCCATGAAGTGGTACAGCGCCTGATGCGCTTCTGCTCCGTTGAAATGGGCTCGTTCTACCTCGACATCATCAAAGACCGCCAGTACACCGCGAAGGCCGATAGCGTCGCGCGTCGTAGCTGCCAGACTGCGCTGTATCATATCGCAGAGGCGCTGGTTCGCTGGATGGCGCCGATCATGTCCTTCACGGCTGATGAAATCTGGGGCTACCTGCCGGGCGAGCGTGAAAAATATGTCTTCACCGGCGAATGGTACGACGGGTTGTTTGGCCTGGAAGAGAATGAAGAATTTAATGACGCATTCTGGGACGATGTCCGCTATATCAAGGACCAGGTCAACAAAGAGTTGGAAAATCAGAAAGCCAATGGCATCAAATCGAACCTGGAAGCAAAAGTGACGCTGAAATATGCTGACGATGCTAACGGTACGATCAAGAAGCTGAAACTGTTGGGCGAAGAGGTCAGATTTATCTTCATTACTTCCCAGTTCGTGATTTCTGAGCACGCGGGGGGTATTGATGATGAAAATATTCAGTACAATGCTGGTAATACGACAGTTCAGGCAGTGGTAACGCGTGCCGAGGGTGATAAGTGTCCGCGCTGCTGGCACTACACTACTGATGTCGGCAAGGTGGCGGAACATGCAGATATCTGCGGACGCTGTGTCAGCAACATCGCCGGTAATGGCGAACAACGTAAATTTGCCTGATGAGTAAACCACTCTGTTCAACAGGACTACGCTGGCTATGGCTGGTAGTAGTCGTGCTGATTATCGATTTGGGCAGCAAATACCTGATCCTCCAGAATTTCGCGCTGGGGGATACGGTAGGGCTGTTTCCGTCGCTTAATCTGCATTATGCGCGTAACTACGGCGCGGCTTTTAGCTTCCTGGCGGATAGCGGCGGCTGGCAGCGCTGGTTCTTTGCCGGGATTGCGATAGGGATCTGCGTAATTCTTTTGGTGATGATGTATCGCTCGAAAGCGACGCAGAAGCTGAATAACATCGCTTATGCGTTAATCATCGGCGGCGCGCTGGGTAACCTGTTCGACCGCCTGTGGCACGGCTTTGTTGTCGATATGATCGATTTTTACGTCGGCAACTGGCATTTCGCGACGTTCAACCTTGCCGATAGCGCGATCTGTATCGGCGCGGCGCTGATTGTACTGGAAGGCTTTTTGCCGAAGCCGACAGCGAAAGAACAGGCATAAGCGTAAATACCGGGTGGCGCTTATCCGGTTTTGTAGGCCTGATAAGCGCAGCGCCATCAGGCAAACGTGGTGCCGGATGGCGGTGAAAACGCCTTATCCGGCCTACGGTTTTATCGTTCTTTATGCCTCCGGGCAAAACACGTGAGCAATTTGCATGTCTAAATCCGTACAGAGCAACAGCGCGATCCTCGTTCACTTCACCCTGAAACTGGATGATGGCTCAACGGCGGAATCTACCCGCAATAACGGCAAGCCAGCCCTGTTCCGTCTTGGCGATACCTCGCTTTCCGAAGGTCTGGAGCAGCAGCTTCTGGGGTTGAAAGAAGGGGAAAAGAAAGCGTTTTCGCTGGAGCCTGACGCCGCGTTTGGCGTCCCCAGTCCGGACTTGATCCAGTATTTCTCGCGCCGTGAGTTTATGGCGGCGGGCGAACCGGAAGTCGGGGCGATTATGCTTTTTACCGCAATGGATGGCAGCGAAATGCCTGGCGTGATTCGCGAAATCAACGGCGACTCGATTACCGTTGATTTTAACCATCCGCTGGCCGGGCATACCGTTCACTTTGATATTGAAGTGCTGGAAATCGATCCGGCGCTGGAGGCATAAACATGCAGATCCTGTTGGCCAACCCACGCGGTTTTTGCGCCGGGGTAGACCGCGCTATCAGCATTGTTGAAAATGCGCTCGCTATTTACGGCGCGCCAATTTACGTTCGGCACGAAGTCGTGCATAACCGCTATGTAGTGGACAGCCTGCGCCAGCGCGGGGCAATCTTTATAGAGCAAATTAGCGAAGTGCCGGATGGCGCCATTCTGATTTTCTCCGCTCATGGGGTTTCCCAGGCGGTGCGTAACGAGGCGAAAAGCCGCGATCTTACCGTTTTTGACGCCACCTGCCCGCTGGTGACGAAAGTCCATATGGAAGTGGCGCGCGCCAGCCGTCGCGGTGAGGAATCTATTCTCATCGGCCACGCCGGGCACCCGGAAGTGGAAGGCACCATGGGTCAGTACAGCAACCCGGAAGGGGGGATGTACCTGGTTGAGTCGCCAGAGGACGTCTGGACGCTGAATGTCAAAAATGAAGGCAAGCTCTCCTTCATGACGCAAACCACGCTTTCCGTGGACGATACGTCCGATGTGATTGATGCGCTGCGTAAACGCTTTCCGAAAATCGTCGGCCCGCGCAAAGACGATATTTGCTATGCCACTACTAATCGTCAGGAAGCGGTGCGGGCGCTGGCGGAGCAGGCTGACGTGGTGCTGGTGGTCGGCTCGAAAAACTCTTCTAACTCTAACCGATTGGCGGAACTGGCCCAACGGATGGGAAGAACCGCGTTTCTTATCGACGATGCGGCGGATATCCAGGAGGCGTGGGTGAAAGAAGCCGCCTGCGTCGGCGTCACCGCAGGCGCTTCCGCGCCGGATATTCTGGTGCAGAATGTTATTGCGCGTCTGCGCGAGTTTGGCGGCGGTGAAGCCGTCACGCTTGAGGGGCGCGAAGAAAATATTGTTTTTGAAGTGCCGAAAGAGCTGCGTGTGGATGTTCGTGAGGTCGAATAAGATTTCACAATTCAGAAATCTGCCCGATGACGCTACGTTGACCAGATCTTAAGAATTTCTTTTGATATTCAATGTGCGACAGGAAGAATAAGGCGTAGTCGTCATCCGGTGCTAATGCCCCACCTTTTTGCTATTCATCTGAAAAACCAGCACAATCGTTGCTGGTTTTTGGGTTGTAATACCTACAGGGATAAGGGAAATGGGCAAAATAAAATATGGATTGCCAACGTTACTCGCCATCGGCTTTTGGATGGACGCGGCAAGCGCCACGGTGCTGGAGCTACCCGCCTGGGAGCGAAACTATACCGGGACTATCGCGGGGAAACCGGTAAACGTTAATATCACGCGATTTGGTAACTCTCTTAATGGATATTACTGCTATGAACCTTGCAATCAGCACAAGGCAGTGATTGTTCTACGCGGCTCACTCCAGGATAAAGAGGTGCATCTTGAAGAACGCGTGAAGGCGCTTTCGGGTTACTGGAATGCGGAAATCTCCAGTAGTGAGATTAAAGGCGAATGGACGTCCGCAGATAAAAAACGACATTTTCCTGTTGCCCTTATCTACCTCAAACCTAAAAACTCCCCTGATATTGTGCTGGTCACGAACACGAATGATGCAGGGGGTTACGACCCTTCCAAAGAGATTGATTGCGGCAATATGCCGGCCATTTCGGCGATAAAATTATACCGTGATGGTAAACTCATACAGACCTTAGATACCGCCTCGGTGGGCACTTGTAGCCCGTTTATGCCTCAATGGGGGGATGTCAATTTTGATGGCTACCCGGATCTGTCGATTGTAACAGAGTTACTTGCTGGGCCGGATGCTCCAGTACAAACATGGCTCTATGACCCCGCCAAACAGCGTTATGTTGATGCGCCAGCGTCTTATCAGGAAATCACTTCACCAGAGATCGATGCTGAACATAAACAGATTGTCAGCTATTGGCGCGGCGGTTGCTGCAGCCATGGCGTCAATGTGTATCGCTGGAAAGGAAAAACGATTGAACTGATCGATCGCGGTGAAAGCTACTTTCAGCCTGTGATAAGTAAAGGCAAAATGTATAACTGCTACATGACACCTTCCTACGCTGATGGGCGTATTATTTATCCGCTAGTACGTAAAAATGGTCATTTGACGCCGCCTCTTAGCCTTGATGGGACGTGTCAACCTTTTTGGCTAATCGGTAATGTTCGTACCGTGATTCAGGCAGAAAAACCCGGCGCTGAGCCCGAATCGCTTGAGATTCAGTGGCAGGAAAACAAAGCATCGCCAGGGCGTTTTTGCCCATTAGTTCCGTTTATCGAAGGTGATAAGCTAAGTCCGCGTCTGGTGACGGATGACGATGTGCCTGATACCTGTATCAGTCGCGCTGAGTATGAAGATATAAAACAATAGGTCAGGAGAGCGTTAATGACAGCATCCCTACACATTATTCTTGATACCGATCCGGGCATTGATGACGCGGCTGCGATTGCCGCTGCGCTGTTCGCCCCCGAGCTTGATCTGCAACTAATAACCACCGTTGCCGGCAACGTTTCGGTCGAAAAAACCACCCGTAATGCGTTGCAGCTTCTGCATTTCTGGAACAGCGATATCCCACTTGCCCAGGGGGCCGCGACGCCGCTGCTGCGTCCGTTACGCGATGCGGCATACGTCCACGGCGAGTCCGGCATGGAAGGCTATGATTTTGTCGACCATCAGCGCCAACCGTTGGCGAAGCCTGCGTTTATCGCTATCCGGGATGTGCTGATGAACGCCCCGGAGCCCATGACATTAGTGGCGATTGGGCCATTGACCAATATTGCGTTGCTACTGATGCACTATCCGGAGTGTGCGTGTAACATTCGCCGTCTGGTGTTGATGGGCGGTTCCGCAGGGCGCGGCAATTTTACGCCTAATGCTGAATTTAACATTGCTGTCGATCCGGAGGCCGCGGCGCTGGTGTTCCGCAGCGGTCTGGAGATTGTGATGTGTGGGCTGGACGTTACAAATCAGGCAATGCTCTCGCCAGATTTTCTGAATAAACTGCCCGCGCTGAATCGCACCGGTAAGATGTTGCACAGCCTGTTCAACCATTATCGCAGCGGTAGTATGCGCACTGGCGTCCGGATGCACGATCTCTGCGCTATCGCCTGGCTGGTGCGTCCGGAGCTTTTTACCCTGCAATCCTGTTTTGTGGCCGTAGAAACGCAGGGGGAATATACCGCAGGCACGACGGTCGTTGATATTGAAGGGCGTCTGGGGCAGCCCGCCAACGCGCAGGTGGCGCTGGCGCTGGATGTGGACGGTTTTCGTCAGTGGGTGGCTGAGGTGTTTGCCTGTGCGCCGTAATTACATGTTGGCGCCATAATCTCATACTTTGCCGCGATAGAGTCTCTCCGGCCTGCCCACTTTCCCGTAGCTGATCTCCGCTTCGAGAAAGTTATTTTTCACGCCTTGTTCCAGATAGCGTCGGGCAGTGGTTTTACTGCTGCCCAGAATTTGCGCCAGAGTGTCTGCTGTATGTACTGCCTGCGGGTCGGTGAATATTTGTCGTACCCGGTTGAAGGTGTTTTCATCAATTCCCCGCAGTCCGCTATTCGGTTCTGCGGTTTGTTCTTTGGCCTGGATATTAAATAAGGCATCAACGTGCGTCTGGTTTGCCTGCTCACTGGAACGTAACGAACTGCGGTAACGGGTGAACCGCTCCAGGGTATGCTGCAGGCGCTGATAATGTACCGGCTTAATCAGATAATCGAATACGCCCATGCGTAAGGCATCGCTGATGGTATCCATATGATTGTCGGCGGTAATGAAAATAATTCGCCCCGTGTAGTTGGCGCTGATGGTATGACGAATTAAATCGATCCCTTTGCCATCGGGTAAAAAATTATCCAATAGAATTAACTGTGGTTGATAGAGGCGTATTTGCTTCTTTGCACTTTCCAGTTTGTCTGCGATGCCGATGATTGAAAACTGGGGAAAAAGCTTGATGGTATCCACCAGGATTTCCGCTAGCATCGGTTCGTCTTCAACGATGAGTGTCGTAATGCTATCCATGTTATTCTTCTCTGGTAAAAGGGATATAGAGGGTAAAAATGGTGCCAAAAGGATTATTGTTATCGACGATAATGTCGCCATTGGCCTGCTTGACGTAGCTGTGCACCAACCATAATCCAATTCCGTGATCGCCGTTGTTGTGGGTGGTCACTCCACGCTCGAAAATATGCTGGCGGATATTTTCGTCAATACCACATCCCTGATCGGCAACTTCAATAATGACTTCATTACCTTCGCTATTGATCAGGCACTCAATCTGTCGCGAGCCTTCGCTATTGAGCAGGGTGGCGTTATAGGCGTTGTCCAATAAATTGCCAACAATCGAAATCCATTCATTATGCGAGAGCGATGACGGCAGGTGTTCAACAAAGCTTGAAGGATCGAAAATCAGCTCCAGCCCCAGCTCTTTTGCCCGATAATATTTACCGATTAATAGCCCCGCAAGGTGGTGGTCGCGGAAATTATGGGAAATAAAATCGAGTACTTTCTGGTGGCTTTCCGACTGCTGCTGAATCAGCGCCAGCGCATTATCGTAGCGCTTCAGGAACAGCAGTCCGGCAATGGTGGAAATAAGGTTGCGATGCTCATGCTGCACGGCGCGCAGGTTATCGGCGTATTGCCGTACCTGACTTAACTGCAGGCTGAGTGTATTGATATCGTCTTTGTTGCGAAAGCTAATAACCCAGCCCTGAGGCTGGTTGTCAATAATGACCGCCATGCGACTGGCGATGACTTTCATTTGGTTAAAGGTGACGATCTCATCTTTTTTGTTTTTTTGCGGCGCATCGTAAAAGAAGGCCTCCGGCAACACGATATGGTGGATTGCATAGCCAATGAGTTCAGACTCCGGTTGGCTCAGATTCAGTAAGCGGCGAGCCGTTTGGTTAATGGCGGTAATACGGTGATGGGAGTCAATGGCGATCAACCCTTCAAATACCGACTCAAACAACACGCTTTGCTGAATTAATAGTTGTGAAAGCTGCTGCGGCTCCATGTTAAGCATCTGCTTTTTAATATGCAGCGAGAAGCGGCGGGCGCAGTACAACAGCACCAGCAGCAGTAACGCCATCGGGAACAGCAACGAGCTGATTTGTAAGTTAAGCCAGCTATCCAACTGTTCCAGAGTATAGCCGACGGAAACAATACCAATGACTTTACCGGTACTGTCCTGAATCGGGGATTTACCACGTAGGGAAGAGCCTAATGAACCTTTGCGCACCGATACGTAGCTTTTAGCGTTATACAGCGCGTCGTCGCTATCGCCGCCCTCCATATATTTGCCGATCTCATCCGGGTTGACGTGATACAGTCGCTGACCTTTTTCGTTGCCAACGGTAATGTAAGTCGCATCCGAAAACGAGCGCATTGGGTCAATCAGCGCTTTGATGCGTGACAAATCATGCGCCTCTACGGCTTCAACTAATTCTGGCATAGCGGATATTTGCATTGCCTGAATAAGCGCACGTTGGCCCACCTGATAATGCAGGCGTTCTTTCGTGATATCGGTCAGATACCAGGTGATTGCCAGCATCACGATGGTGGATGTAAACAGGATCAGTAGAAATATCCGGTTTTGAAACGAGCGTCTGGCAAACCAGTGTGTAATTTCCCGTATAAACATATTGGTAGTTAGATATTTAATTACGGTATTTTCTTGCATTCGGCATCACCGGAACCTGAACCAGTTCATACTTACTTTTCTTTCAGAAAAAATTTGGATGAAAATGGGATACGACATGCGTATCCCATCCACTATTACATCGCCAGCACGTACTTGAGCATCACGCCCGCCGCAATGGCCGAGCCAATCACCCCGGCCACGTTCGGGCCCATCGCGTGCATCAGCAGGAAGTTCTGCGGGTCCGATTCCAGCCCCACTTTGTTCGATACGCGGGCCGCCATCGGCACCGCCGACACCCCCGCCGAACCGATAAGCGGGTTGATTTTGTTCTTACTGCACAGGTTCATCAGCTTCGCCATCAGCACCCCGGCCGCCGTCCCGATACCAAAGGCAATCACCCCCAGCAGCAGAATGCCCAGCGTCTGCGGCTGCAGGAACTTGTCCGCGACCAGCTTCGCGCCCACCGACAGCCCGAGGAAGATGGTGACGATATTAATCAGCCCGTTCTGTACCGTGTCGCTCAGACGCTCCACCACGCCGCTTTCACGCATCAGATTGCCAAAGCAGAACATCCCCAGCAGCGGCGCGGCGTCCGGCAGCAGCAGCGCCACCAGTAGTAACAGCACCACCGGAAAGAGGATTTTTTCCCGCTTACTCACCGTGCGCAGCTGCACCATGCGGATTTTCCGCTCCGTCTCCGTGGTCAGCGCCTTCATAATCGGCGGCTGGATTAACGGCACCAGCGCCATATACGAGTACGCCGCCACCGCGATGGCCCCCAGCAGCTCCGGCGCCAGTTTGCCCGACAGATAAATCGCCGTCGGGCCGTCCGCGCCGCCGATAATGCCGATGGCCGCCGCCTGCGGCAGGGTGAAGGCAATCAGGCCGAAGTAGTTCAGCGTCAGCGCCCCCAGTACGGTGGCGAAGATGCCGAACTGCGCCGCCGCCCCCAGCAGCAGGGTGCGCGGATTCGCCAGCAGCGGGCCGAAGTCGGTCATCGCGCCCACGCCCATAAAGATGACCAGCGGCGCGACGCCGGAGCCAATCGCCACTTTATAGAACAGCGCCAGCACCCCCGGCGTGTAGCCCATGTCCACCGCCAGGTTCTCCATCTGGCCCTGCACCGACGGCAGCGCCAGCGCTAATGCCTCTTTAATGGCGTGCACGTCCGGCGCGCAGTTAAGCTTCGCGGCAATCACCGCCAGTTGCCCGGCGTCGTGATGCGCCAGCAGGCTTTCCAGCGCGGTCAGCGCCATGCCCGCTTCCGGGATGTTGGAGAGCAGCCCGCCGAAGCCAATCGGCAGCAACAGTAACGGTTCGAACTTTTTCGCAATCGCCAGCCACAGCAGCAGCAGGCTGACCAGCAGCATGATGGCCTGGCCTGCGCCAAGGTGCATCAGCCCCATGCCCTGAAGCAGGGCGTTCAGACTTTCCATTTCAGTTCTCCGTTACGCCAGCGTCATCAGGGTGTCGCCCACGGAGACCGCGTCCCCGGACTTCACCGCGATACCGCGGACGGTGCCGGCCTGCGCGGCGCGGATTTCGGTTTCCATTTTCATGGCTTCCAGAATCAGCAGCACATCGCCTTCGGCCACCGTCTGGCCTTCAGCGGCAATCACCTTCCAGATGTTGCCCGCCAGCGGCGCGGTGACCGGTGTGCCTGCGCCCGCCGGGGTGGCAGCCTGAACCGGTGCGGAAGACGGGGTGGCAGCAGTGAGCTGGCTGATATCGCCGCCGTCGCTGACCTTCACCACAAAGGCTTTGCCTTCCACTTCCACGGTGTAGATACCGGAAGCGGCAGGCTTCTCTGCTTTTGCCACCGGCTGCGCGGCTTCCGCCTGCGGCAGTGGCTCAAACGCCGCCGGGTTGTGGCGGTTTTCGAGGAATTTGAGGCCGATTTGCGGGAACAGCGCCACGGTGAGCACGTCGTCGATGGCGTTTCCCGCCAGAGTGATGCCCTTCTCCTGCGCCTGGCGCCTGACGTCCGCTTCCAGTTCAGCCAGCTCCGGCTTCAGCAGGTCTGCCGGGCGGCAGGTCACCGGGGCAGCCCCTTCCAGCACGCGGGCCTGCAGTGCCGCGTTCACCGGCACCGGCGTGTGGCCGTATTCGCCCTTCAGTATCCCGGCGGTTTCCTTCGCGATGGTTTTGTAGCGCTCGCCGGTCAGGACGTTGAGCACCGCCTGGGTGCCGACAATCTGTGAGGTGGGGGTCACCAGCGGGATGAAGCCGAGGTCCTCGCGCACGCGGGGGATTTCCGCCAGCACCTGGTCGAGTTTGTCCGCCGCGTTCTGCTGCTTCAGCTGGCTTTCGAGGTTGGTCAGCATCCCGCCCGGCACCTGGGCCACCAGAATACGGCTGTCGTAGCCCTTCAGCTGGCCTTCAAAGGCGTGATACTTTTTGCGCACCTCGCGGAAGTACGCGGCGATGTTTTCCAGTTTCAGGATATCCAGCCCGGTGTCGTGCTCAGTACCTGCCAACGTCGCCACCAGCGCTTCGGTGGCCGGGTGGCCGTAGGTGGCGCTCATGGAGGAAATCGCCGTGTCCACGCCGTCAACGCCCGCCTCGATAGCCTTCAGCAGGGCCATCTCCGCCATCCCGGTGGTGGCATGGCAGTGCAGATGCAGGCGCACGTCGTAGCGTTTTTTGATTTCGCTGACCAGCTCATACGCCGCCATCGGTGTGAGAATGCCGGACATATCCTTGATGGCGATGGAATCGACGCCGGTTTCCAGCAGTTGCTCCGTTAAATCCAGCCAGGTCTGCAACGTGTGCGCCGGACTGGTGGTATAGCTCAGCGTACCCTGGGCATGTGCGCCGTGGCTGCGCACCGCCTGCAGTGCGGCTTTCATATTGCGCGGGTCGTTCATGGCATCGAAGACGCGGAACACGTCCATGCCGTTTTTCACCGCCCGCTCAACGAAGCGTTCCACCACATCATCGGCGTAGTGGCGGTAGCCGAGCAGGTTCTGGCCGCGCAGCAACATCTGCAGCGGGGTTTTGGGCATGGCTTTTTTGAGCTCGCGCAGGCGGACCCACGGGTCTTCGCCGAGGAAGCGGATACAGGCGTCAAAGGTGGCGCCGCCCCAGCACTCCAGCGACCCGTAGCCCACGTCGTCGAGCTGAGCGGCAATCGGCAGCATGTCATCAAGGCGCAGGCGGGTGGCGAACAGAGACTGGTGGGCGTCACGCAGGACGACGTCGGTAATGGCAATAGTCATGGATCCCTCCGGGAATTAAGCGTTAAGGCGGTGATGGTGAATGGCGGCGGCAATCACCGGCTTTAAGCGGGTGAAGTCGTCCACGACGGGAACGGCGCGCGGTGCGGGCGCGGCGACGGGTTCCGGGAAGAAGCGAGTAATCACGGCAGACATGCCGCGAATGGCAAAGATGAGCAGGAACAGAAAGCTCAGTACGAACCCCATCCCTAAAAACATCAGGGTGAAACCTTCACCCAGTAGTACAGCTTCATTCATGAATCATTTTCCATAATGAGAGGCACGACGGTGGCCTTGACGACAACCTTCCTGGTGAATCCGGCTAAGGAGTAGAGTGGATTTCCCTTGGCCACCTCTGGCTTTGGCCTCTACTTTTCTCCAGGTCGTTTGCGGCAAAGACACCGCCGTGCGTTTTTTTACACCATCATGCTGAACACGATGCTAGCGATAACCAGCACAATACCGCCGCCCAGACGAGAGGAAATTTGTGCATATGAAATGAGGTTCATACGGTTACAGGCGGAGAGCACTTCCAGATCGCCGGAGCCGCCGCGGTTGGCCATACAAAGACCCGCAGTAATGGATGATTCAATCGGGTAGAAGCCAATCAACCAGCCCCCGATAGCTGCGCCAACGACAGCGCCGACCACAATGATTGCGGCGATAACGACGTTCGCGAACGTCAGGGCATCGATGATCTCTTGCAGATCGGTGTAGCAAACACCCACACCTACCATCAACACCCACAGCAGTTGTTTGGAGAAGAAGTCAGAAAGACGTTTCGCCCCGGCTTTAATCTCCGGTGAGCAAAGACCTGATGCGTTCAGCGCAGCAACAATCAGGACCATCCAGGCGAAGTAGTGAATAGAGACGCCGCCGATGCTTGGCAGAATTTTTTTGGCAACGACATAGGCCAGCAGGAAGCAGGTGGTGGATAGCACCATGCCAACCGCCGTTTCACGATGGGTAATCTGACCGGCCTTTTCATCATCTTCGGTTTTGAAGGAAGCCTTACGAACCAATTCACCTTCACCGCTAAGCCAGGTGTATTTTTTGCCTATCATATCGAGGAGGGCGGCGAAAATAATGGCGAAGATATTCGCAATGGTCAGAATAGCAATAGCCGTTGAGTAATACTCTTCGCGAGAACGTCCGGTAACCGAGTGATAAATTTCAGACAGAGGCACGGCGCCCGCGCCGTTACCACCGCCCATAATCGGCAGAACGTACAGCATCATGATACGGTCGACCGGGATACCGAAGCACAGACCAATGACGATACCGAAAAGGGACGCGCCGACAATCCCGGCGAGGATAGTTGGGATATAGCCCAGCAGTGATTTTAATAGCAGCTTACGGTTTACCGACAGGATAGCGCCTGTGATCAACACTGCGATAAACAGGTTAAGGAAGTTGCTTTTATCCATTACGTTGCTGATCGCATCAATTTCTTTCTGCGTAAATATGCCAGCATAGACAAAATAAGCTGCAACCAGAAATATCATAACCGGTGCGCCGCCAATATATTTATTGAAGATCGGTAAACGTTTGCCGATTTCACCAAAAATGGCTCCCATCACAAACATAAGGGCAAAACCACCGACTAAGTCAGTCGGTATAGCGTTATAGAAATGAGACAGTAATAAAGTAATTAATGCAAAGGCATAAAGCGGTAGCGGCATACCAAAGATTTTGAATCTGAGTAAATCGCTGGCCCCCTTTTTCTCCGTCGCCGAAGCCTGGGTCATGTTGGTCATAAACATTTTCCTGTGTATTGATGGGTAACAAGACCCGCGCATACTAATAAATTCAATGAACCGTGAGATGTGACTATCTTCACTGAATGGTTGTGTTTTTAATTAATTTAATTATTTTTATTAACTCTGGTTAATTAAGGAAATAAAAACCATAAAGCTTATAAAAGCAAGGGGGAAAGTGTGATGTCTATTCCAGACGAGTAATACAAACGCTGGCGAAATATGCGACGTTATTTGCTGACGGATGCAGAATAGAGTGAATCTAATATTTAAACGCATTTATTTGCAAAAGGATGTATTGCGTCGCGAGTCGGTCGCCATGTTTCTGGAGGGCGTGGGACTCGCCCTGGAAGATGATTGTGAAATCGCAGTATGCGCATATTGGCAGGGTGAGATAGTTGGATGCGGCTCGCTGGCCGGAAACGTACTGAAATGCATCGCCGTTTCCCCGGTTTTACAAGGGGAAGGGCTCAGCCTCAAACTGCTGACTGAGCTGCTTACATTGGCCTACGAGTTAAACCGCAGCGAGCTTTTCCTGTTCACTAAGCCGCAAAATCGGTTGCTGTTTTCTGGCGCGGGGTTTTGGCCCATTGCGCAGGCAGGTGAGCTGGCGGTGTTAATGGAGAACAGCAGTGAACGGTTAGCGCGCTTTTGTCGCCAACTGGCGCTTTATCGTCAACCGGGAAAAACGATCGGCGCCATCGTCATGAACGCCAATCCGTTTACATTGGGCCACCGTTATCTGGTGGAGCAAGCGGCTGCGGCCTGTGACTGGTTGCATCTGTTTGTAGTCAAAGAAGATGCTTCATTTTTTTCCTATACCGACCGTTGGGCGCTGATCGAACAAGGAATCGCGGGCATTGACAACGTCACGTTGCATTCCGGCTCCGCTTATATGATCTCGCGTGCGACGTTTCCCGGCTATTTCCTCAAAGAAAAAGGGGTTGTGGACGACTGCCATTGCCAGATCGATCTGCAACTCTTCCGTGAACATCTGGCTCCAGCGCTGGGGATTACCCATCGTTTTGTCGGCAGTGAACCGTTTTGCCCTCTGACCTGTGCCTATAACCAGCGAATGCACGACATTTTGCACGATCCGAAGCGTAGCGGCCCGGTTATTGAGGTCGTCGAGCTGGCGCGGGTGGAGAAAAACGGCGCGGCTATTTCCGCCTCTCGCGTCAGAAAACTGTATAGCGAACGTAATTGGCCGGCAATAAGCGCGCTGGTGCCTGCTGGCACCCTGGCATATCTGCAGCGGCATGCCGCCAGACACACTGAAACCATATGACGTAACACCGTTAACAAGGAACATAACTAATGAAAATCATTAAAGATGCCCTGGCAGGCACGCTGGAATCCAGCGATGTGATGATCAGGATTGGTCCATCCAGCGAGCCAGGAATTCGGCTGGAGCTAGAGAGTCTGGTGAAGCAGCAGTTTGGCGCGGCGATTGAGCAGGTGGTTCGGGAAACGCTGGCGAAGCTGGGCGTTGAACGCGCGCTGGTTAGCGTCGATGACAAAGGCGCGCTGGAGTGTATTTTACGCGCCCGAGTGCAGGCGGCGGCGTTACGCGCTGCAGAACAAACGGAAATTCAATGGAGTGCGTTATGAGACCTCGTCGCAGTATGTTGTTTATCCCCGGCGCAAATGCGGCCATGTTGAGCACCTCGTTTGTCTATGGTGCGGACGCGGTGATGTTCGACTTAGAAGACGCCGTAGCATTACGTGAGAAAGATACCGCCCGTCTTTTAGTCCATCACGCGCTTCAACATCCGTTCTATCAGGATGTTGAAAAAGTGGTGCGCATTAATCCACTGAACACGCCATTCGGTCTGGCCGATCTTGAGGCCGTCGTGCGTGGTGGCGCGGATATCGTGCGTCTGCCGAAAACCGACAGCAAAAACGATGTGCTGGAGCTGGAAGCGCAGGTTGAACGGATCGAACGTGAATGTGGACGTGAAGTCGGCAGTACCAGGCTGATGGCGGCGATCGAATCAGCGAAAGGCGTGGTCAATGCCGTCGACATCGCCACCTCCAGCCCGCGCATGGTGGCAATTGCGCTGGCGGCATTTGATTACGTGATGGATATGGGCACCAGCCGGGGCGATGGCACCGAGCTGTTCTACGCCCGCTGCGCAGTGCTGCATGCGGCGCGCGTTGCGGGTATTGCCGCCTATGATGTCGTTTGGTCGGATATCAATAATGAAGAAGGCTTCCTGAAGGAAGTGCAGTTGGCGAAAGGGCTTGGTTTTAACGGTAAGTCCTTAGTGAACCCACGTCAGATTGAGCTGTTACATCAGGCTTATTCTCCGACACGTAAAGAAGTTGAGCATGCGTATGAGGTGATTGCCGCCGCTGAAGAGGCTGAGTCTCGCGGTCTGGGCGTCGTTTCACTCAACGGCAAAATGATTGACGGCCCGATTATCGACCACGCGCGCAAAGTGGTGGCGCTGTCGGCTTCCGGTATTCGTGATTAAGGAAGGAACCATGAAAGAGACTGTAACCATGCTCAACCAGCAATATGTCGTACCGGAAGGATTACAGCCCTACCAGGGGGTAACAGCGAACAGCCCGTGGCTTGCCAGTGAAACGGAAAAGCGTCGGCGTAAAATTTGTGACTCGCTTGAAGAGGCTATTCGTCGTTCCGGGCTTAAAAATGGCATGACGATATCCTTCCACCATGCGTTTCGTGGTGGCGACAAAGTTGTCAATATGGTGATGGCGAAGCTGGCGGAAATGGGATTCCGCGATCTGACGCTTGCCTCCAGCTCATTAATTGATGCCCACTGGCCGCTTATCGAACACATTAAAAATGGCGTGGTGCGGCAGATTTACACCTCCGGGCTGCGCGGCAAGTTAGGGGAAGAGATCTCCGCTGGCCTGATGGAAAACCCGGTACAGATCCACTCTCACGGCGGCCGCGTAAAGCTGATTCAGAGCGGTGAGCTGAATATTGATGTCGCTTTCCTCGGCGTGCCGTGCTGCGACGAATTTGGTAATGCGAACGGCTTTAGCGGCAAGTCACGCTGCGGCTCTTTGGGGTATGCGCAGGTTGATGCGCAGTACGCTAAATGTGTGGTGCTCCTGACTGAAGAGTGGGTCGAATTCCCCAATTATCCGGCCAGTATCGCGCAGGATCAGGTTGATTTGATCGTACAGGTGGACGAAGTAGGGGATCCGGAAAAAATCACTGCGGGCGCGATTCGTCTGTCCAGCAACCCGCGTGAACTGTTGATCGCCCGGCAGGCGGCCAATGTGATCGAACACTCAGGTTATTTTTGTGATGGTTTCTCGCTGCAAACCGGCACCGGTGGCGCTTCTCTGGCGGTCACCCGTTTCCTGGAAGACAAAATGCGTCGCCACAACATTACGGCGAGTTTTGGCCTGGGCGGGATCACCGGCACCATGGTGGATCTGCATGAGAAAGGGTTGATCAAAGCGCTGCTGGATACGCAATCATTCGATGGCGATGCAGCCCGTTCGCTGGCGCAGAATCCACATCATATTGAAATCTCAACCAATCAATACGCGAACCCCGCCTCTAAAGGCGCGGCATGCGAACGCCTGAATGTGGTGATGCTGAGCGCACTGGAAATTGACGTGAATTTCAACGTTAACGTGATGACCGGTTCAAACGGCGTACTGCGTGGCGCATCGGGCGGCCATAGCGATACGGCAGCAGGGGCCGATCTCACCATTATTACCGCACCGCTGGTCCGTGGCCGAATCCCATGCGTGGTGGAAAAAGTGCTGACTACCGTCACGCCTGGGGCAAGTGTTGATGTGCTGGTTACCGACCATGGTATTGCGGTGAACCCTGCGCGTCAGGATCTGCTTGATAACCTGCGTGCTGCGGGCGTGGCGCTGATGACCATCGAACAACTGCAACAGCGCGCTGAGCAACTGACCGGTAAACCGCAGCCGATTGAGTTTACCGATCGGGTGGTGGCTGTGGTGCGTTATCGCGACGGTTCAGTGATTGACGTGATTCGCCAGGTTAAAGGCTGATGAAGGGCACAGACCTGCTGTACCAGGGCCAGGCAGTTACGCTGGAGGAGATGCTACAAGCGCGCGATAAACGTGCCGCCAGACAGCGTCAGGCGTTGAACTGCTATCGGCTACCGTTGATTTCCCTCACGCTGGTTGCACCGGGCGCCGTTAAAAACTCAGCGGTCTGGCGGCGTGTCGCCGATTACGCAATTGCCGAAATACTGGCGCTTTGCGAACAGAAGGAGTGGGTCAACGTCTGGGAAATGCAGGTAAATGAACGCAGCGGCCCGGAATGGATGGCAGCGGTCTGTGCGCCGGCAATGGCGTTGAAACAGCACATGTCGACACTAGAGATGAGCCATCCGTTAGGGCGGCTTTGGGACATCGACATTATTGATAGCGACGGTAAGTCGCTATCACGCCGTGAACTCGGGTATCCTGCCCGGCCATGTTTGATATGCCAGCAGGATGCTCATCTCTGTGCCCGGGGCAAGCATCACACCCTTGACCTTTTGTTGGATGAAATTGCACGAAGGATTGAATGCTATGAGCGTGAGCGTTGTAACTGAACGGCGTACGCCAGCGTACTCATCGCTGGCGGCTGGCGATCTTAACGGGTTGGTTGCAAGAGCGCTGCTGACGGAAGCCAGGCTGACACCAAAACCCGGTCTGGTCGATATTCGTAATTCGGGAGCGCATAGGGATATGGATCTGGCGGCATTTGAACGTAGCACTACCGCCATTGCTCCATGGATGGAAAAGTTTTTTATCATGGGCAACAACACGGCGGCGCTGGCGGCAGAAAATGTCCTGGTGATGCTGCGTCCGCTGGGGATGGCCTGTGAGAACGATATGCTACAGGCGACCAATGGTGTGAATACCCATCGCGGGGCGATTTTCGCTTTTGGCCTGCTGAGCGCAGCGATTGGCCGACTTCTCGCGCGGGGAGAACCGTTGGAGCAAAATCGTATCTGCGACCAGGTTGCCCGCCTGAGTCGGAATATTGTTGCCCACGAGCTCTCAGCAAAAAAAGCGGGAAAACTGACAAAGAGTGAAACCCATTTCCAGTGTTATGGCCTGTCGGGCGCGCGGGGAGAAGCGGAAAGCGGTTTTCGAACCGTCAGAACGCAGGCTTTGCCGGTGTTTAACCGGGTCGTGCAGGAGCATGACGATACCCATCTTGCCCTACTGCAAACATTGTTGCATCTGATGGCGTGGAATGATGATACCAATCTGGTGTCACGGGGAGGCCTGGAAGGGCTTTACTACGTGCAGCAGCAGGCACAAAAATTGTTGTGGCAAGGGGGCGTATTGGTTGAGGGGGGCATTGAAGCGATGCAGTCCCTCGATGATGAACTCATCCTGCGTAACTTAAGCCCTGGCGGTAGCGCGGATTTACTGGCAGTGACCTGGTTTTTAAGTCATTTTCCTGCCGGTTCCCTCTATCCTGAGTAAGTTTCTCTTCTTTCATTCTCTCCAGCAATGATTCATCCTGCGGGATGAATCATGTCTTTTACTGATATCGCTCCCTGTTTATCATTAATTTCTAATTATCGGCGATTTTAGATGGCGGCCTCCGGGCGCGCTGGTTACTCTGAAAACGGTTTACGCAATTTTTACAAAAGAGAATAGCTATGCATGAAGCACAAATCCGCGTCGCCATTGCCGGCGCCGGTGGCCGCATGGGACGGCAGTTAATCCAGGCCGCCATGGCGATGGAAGGTGTTCAGCTGGGTGCCGCGCTGGAGCGCGAAGGCTCTTCCTTGCTGGGCAGCGATGCTGGCGAACTGGCGGGGGCGGGAAAGTCCGGCGTGATCGTTCAAAGCAGTCTTGAGGCGGTAAAAGATGATTTTGACGTTTTCATCGATTTTACCCGTCCGGAAGGCACGTTGACGCATCTGGCGTTTTGCCGCCAGCATGGTAAAGGGATGGTGATTGGTACTACCGGCTTTGACGACGCCGGTAAACAGGCCATTCGCGAGGCGTCGCAAGAGATTGCGATCGTTTTCGCCGCAAACTTTAGCGTCGGCGTTAACGTCATGCTCAAGCTGCTGGAGAAAGCCGCGAAGGTAATGGGCGACTATAGCGATATTGAAATTATTGAAGCGCACCACCGCCATAAAGTGGATGCACCGTCGGGTACGGCGCTGGCAATGGGCGAGGCAATCGCCGGGGCGCTGGATAAAAATCTGAAGGACTGCGCGGTCTACTCGCGTGAAGGTTATACCGGCGAGCGCGTACCGGGCACGATTGGCTTTGCGACCGTTCGGGCGGGCGACATCGTCGGCGAACATACCGCGATGTTTGCCGATATTGGCGAGCGCGTAGAGATTACGCATAAAGCTTCCAGCCGCATGACGTTTGCAAATGGCGCGTTGCGATCGGCGTTATGGCTAAAAACGAAGAAAAATGGGCTATTTGACATGCGGGATGTGCTGGGGCTGGATGTATTATAGCGACTAAATACCTTCGTGATGTGGTTGTGGTAATCAAGATTAATTGATTACAAAGGGCAATATATTATTGCCCTTTTGTTTTTTGCCCCCCCGGTTATTCGGTCAGATAAATAACGCTTTTCACCATTCATGTTTCGACAGTTTCTTCGCCCACGACATGTTCTGCCGCAGTGGCTTACCGTATGCAAAAGGCACCTCGACCAGACTAATAAGACTGATATCCATCGGGGGGTTAGTGCTGTTCCACGGGGGCGTTTTATCTCTTTTGCTTCAATAGGTTGGCTTTTTTATGCTGTAGTGAGGCTGGTTGTGGTCCAATCGTATGCGCTAGTCTTAAAGAAAAAGAAGCTGGATATTTATATCGCGATTGGAGTTGTCATTACATTGTCTTAATTTGCTGTTTTTTGTTGATTTTATAATGCATTTGATTTGTTTTTTATATTTTTAATTTATTGATTTTTAAAATGTTTTTCTTGTTAATTTGATTAATTTTGAATTTTTATGCATTTAATTACATTGATGGCTATTAAGTTAGTTTTTATCGTTGTTTTTTGTTGTTTTAATGTGAAATTTGACCATTTGGTCCACTTTTTATCATGCCAGCCAGTTTTTTGCGAACTCAAGGAAGCGCAAGCGTTTTCTATCGTCACTTAGTTGATCTTTTTGCCTCTTAAACAGAATAACTTCCTTATAATGTGCAAAATAACATAAAAAATACCCTCTTTAAGTTGACTTTTATCCGGCTTAACTTCAGAATGCCGCCGTTTGCCAGAAATCCACGGGTAAGCAAATTTGCATTGCTTCATACTGACTGAATGAATTAATATGCAAATAAAGTGAGTGAATATTCTCTGGAGGGTGTTTTGATTAAGTCAGCGCTATTGGTTCTGGAAGACGGAACCCAGTTTCACGGTCGGGCCATTGGGGCAACGGGTTCGGCGGTTGGGGAAGTCGTTTTCAATACTTCAATGACCGGTTATCAAGAAATCCTCACTGATCCTTCCTATTCCCGCCAAATCGTCACTCTTACTTATCCCCATATTGGTAATGTCGGCACCAATGAAGCCGATGAAGAATCTTCTCAGGTTCATGCGCAAGGTTTAGTGATTCGCGATCTGCCGTTGATTGCCAGCAACTTCCGTAACACCGAAGACCTCTCTTCTTACCTCAAACGGCATAACATTGTGGCGATTGCTGATATCGATACCCGCAAGCTGACCCGACTGCTGCGTGAGAAAGGCGCACAGAACGGCTGCATCATTGCAGGCGATAGCCCGGATGCGAAGCTGGCGCTGGAAAAAGCGAAAGCATTTCCTGGACTGAACGGTATGGATCTGGCGAAAGAAGTGACCACGGCGGAAACTTACCGCTGGACGCAGGGTAGCTGGACGCTGAAAGACGGTTTACCGGAAGCGAAATCTGAGGATGACCTGCCGTTCCACGTGGTGGCCTACGATTTTGGCGCCAAGCGCAACATTCTACGTATGCTGGTGGATCGCGGCTGCCGCCTGACGGTGGTGCCAGCGCAGACCTCTGCTGAAGAGGTGCTGAAAATGAATCCGGACGGCATCTTCCTGTCAAACGGCCCTGGCGATCCGGCCCCGTGCGACTACGCGATTACTGCTATCCAGAAATTCCTCGAAACCGACATTCCGCTATTTGGCATCTGCCTCGGCCATCAACTGCTGGCGCTGGCGAGCGGTGCGAAGACCGTTAAGATGAAGTTCGGCCATCACGGCGGCAACCATCCGGTAAAAGATATGGACAGAAACGTGGTGATGATCACCGCGCAGAACCACGGCTTTGCGGTGGATGAAGACTCGCTGCCAGCCAACCTGCGTGTGACCCACAAGTCGCTGTTCGACGGCACCCTGCAAGGGATTCATCGTACCGACAAACCGGCGTTCAGCTTCCAGGGACACCCGGAGGCGAGCCCGGGCCCGCACGATGCGGCGCCGCTGTTCGACCACTTTATCGAGCTTATTGAGCAATACCGTCAGTCCGCGAAATAATCAGGAGTAATAAGAGCCATGCCAAAACGTACAGATATAAAAAGCATCCTGATTCTGGGCGCGGGTCCGATTGTTATCGGTCAGGCGTGTGAGTTTGACTACTCCGGCGCTCAGGCGTGTAAAGCCCTGCGCGAAGAGGGCTACCGCGTTATTCTGGTGAACTCCAACCCGGCCACCATCATGACCGACCCGGAAATGGCCGATGCCACCTACATCGAGCCGATTCACTGGGAAGTGGTGCGCAAAATCATTGAAAAAGAGCGTCCGGATGCGGTGCTGCCGACCATGGGCGGCCAGACCGCGCTGAACTGCGCGCTGGAGCTGGAGCGGCAGGGCGTGCTGGAAGAGTTCGGCGTCACCATGATTGGCGCCACCGCCGACGCCATTGATAAAGCCGAAGACCGTCGTCGCTTCGATATCGCGATGAAGAAAATTGGTCTCGACACCGCGCGTTCCGGTATCGCGCACACCATGGAAGAAGCGCTGGCGGTTGCCGCTGACGTGGGCTTCCCGTGCATCATCCGTCCGTCCTTTACCATGGGCGGCACCGGCGGCGGTATCGCTTACAACCGTGAAGAGTTCGAAGAAATCTGCGAACGCGGTCTGGACCTCTCGCCAACCAACGAGCTGCTGATTGATGAATCGCTGATCGGCTGGAAAGAGTACGAGATGGAAGTGGTGCGTGATAAAAACGACAACTGCATCATCGTCTGCTCTATCGAAAACTTCGACGCAATGGGTATCCATACTGGGGACTCCATCACCGTGGCGCCCGCCCAGACCCTGACCGACAAAGAATACCAAATCATGCGTAACGCCTCGATGGCGGTACTGCGTGAAATCGGCGTCGAAACCGGCGGTTCTAACGTCCAGTTCGCAGTGAACCCGAAAAACGGTCGTCTGATCGTTATCGAAATGAACCCGCGCGTCTCCCGCTCCTCGGCGCTGGCGTCGAAAGCCACCGGCTTCCCGATTGCCAAAGTAGCCGCCAAACTGGCGGTGGGTTACACCCTTGACGAACTGATGAACGACATCACCGGCGGGCGCACTCCGGCCTCCTTCGAGCCGTCCATCGACTATGTGGTTACTAAAATTCCGCGCTTTAACTTCGAGAAATTCGCCGGTGCCAACGACCGTCTGACCACCCAGATGAAATCGGTCGGGGAAGTGATGGCGATTGGTCGCACGCAGCAGGAATCCCTGCAGAAAGCGCTGCGTGGCCTGGAAGTGGGCGCCACCGGTTTCGACCCGAAAGTCAGCCTCGACGACCCGGAAGCGCTGACCAAAATCCGCCGCGAGCTGAAAGATGCGGGCGCTGATCGTATCTGGTACATCGCCGATGCCTTCCGCGCAGGCCTCTCCGTCGACGGCGTGTTCAACCTGACCAACATCGACCGCTGGTTCCTGGTGCAGATTGAAGAGCTGGTGCGTCTGGAAGAGAAAGTGGCTGACGTCGGGATTACCGGCCTCAACGCCGACTTCCTGCGTCAGCTGAAGCGTAAAGGCTTTGCCGATGCGCGTCTGGCGAAACTGGCGGGCGTGCGTGAAGCGGAAATCCGTAAGCTGCGTGACCAGTATGACCTGCACCCGGTTTACAAACGCGTGGATACCTGCGCGGCGGAATTCGCCACCGATACCGCCTACATGTACTCCACTTATGAAGATGAGTGCGAAGCGAACCCGTCCGTTGATCGCGATAAAATCATGGTCCTCGGCGGCGGCCCGAACCGTATCGGCCAGGGCATTGAGTTTGACTACTGCTGCGTCCATGCCTCGCTGGCGCTGCGCGAAGACGGTTACGAAACCATCATGGTCAACTGTAACCCGGAAACCGTCTCCACCGACTACGACACTTCCGACCGCCTGTACTTCGAGCCGGTGACGCTGGAAGACGTGCTGGAAATCGTGCGCATCGAGAAGCCGAAAGGCGTTATCGTGCAGTACGGCGGCCAGACTCCACTGAAGCTGGCGCGCGCGCTGGAAGCGGCAGGCGTGCCGGTAATCGGCACCAGCCCGGACGCCATCGACCGCGCGGAAGACCGTGAACGCTTCCAGCATGCGGTTGACCGTTTGAAGCTGAAGCAACCGGCCAACGCCACCGTCACCGCCATTGAACAGGCTGTCGAAAAAGCGAAAGAGATCGGCTACCCGCTGGTGGTACGTCCTTCTTACGTGCTGGGCGGTCGGGCGATGGAAATTGTCTATGACGAAGCCGATCTGCGTCGCTACTTCCAGACGGCGGTCAGCGTCTCTAACGATGCGCCGGTGCTGCTGGACCGCTTCCTTGATGACGCGGTTGAAGTGGACGTGGACGCTATCTGCGACGGCGAAATGGTGCTGATTGGCGGCATTATGGAGCACATTGAGCAGGCGGGCGTACACTCCGGCGACTCCGCCTGTTCCCTGCCGGCCTACACCCTGAGCCAGGAAATTCAGGACGTGATGCGCCAGCAGGTGCAGAAGCTGGCCTTCGAGTTGCAGGTGCGCGGCCTGATGAACGTGCAGTTTGCGGTCAAGGACAACGAAGTCTACCTGATTGAAGTCAACCCGCGTGCGGCGCGTACCGTACCGTTCGTCTCTAAAGCCACCGGCGTGCCTCTGGCGAAAGTGGCGGCGCGCGTGATGGCCGGCAAATCGCTGACCGAGCAGGGCGTGACCCAAGAAATTATCCCGCCGTACTACTCGGTGAAAGAAGTGGTGTTGCCGTTTAACAAATTCCCGGGCGTTGACCCGCTGTTAGGGCCAGAAATGCGCTCCACCGGGGAAGTGATGGGCGTCGGCCGTACCTTCGCGGAAGCGTTCGCTAAGGCGCAGCTGGGCAGTAACTCCACCATGAAGAAACAGGGCCGTGCGCTGCTCTCCGTCCGCGAAGGCGACAAAGAGCGCGTGGTGGATCTCGCCGCCAAGCTGCTGAAACAGGGCTTTGAGCTGGATGCCACCCACGGTACGGCGATTGTGCTGGGCGAAGCCGGTATCAACCCGCGTCTGGTGAACAAGGTGCATGAAGGTCGTCCGCACATTCAGGACCGTATCAAGAATGGCGAATATACCTACATCATCAACACCACCGCAGGCCGCCGCGCGATTGAAGACTCCAGGGTGATTCGCCGCAGCGCGCTGCAGTATAAAGTGCATTATGACACCACGCTGAACGGCGGTTTTGCCACGACGATGGCGCTCAATGCTGATGCCACCGAGAAGGTAACCTCGGTGCAGGAAATGCACGCGCAGATCAAAAAGTCGTAAACAAAGGGTCCGGCGGATATTGCTCTAACCGGACCTGTAATATAATGTTGAAAGGGTTTCTGTAAAGAAACCCTTTTTTTATCTTGCGTAAGGTCATTCCTGGAGAAGTCCGTTTCCGTAACCACATTTTCAATGTAATAAGCACGATATTGCTCACACTAATCAATATTTAAGTCGCATACTATCTTGCATATCCACAATTTTAATATGGCTTAGTTTTTATTAGTTTGGACAGGCCGTAGCCAGATTTTTAATTTGTGAAATGGTGTGCTTATGTGTGAAAAATATGTTGAAAGACCGCTTTATTTGTTAATTGCTGACTGGATGATGGCAGAGAACCGATGGATCACTGCCAGGGAGATTTCCCGTCAATTTGATATTGAACATTGCAAAGCAATTAATACGCTCTCCTATATTCTGTCAGAAGTGGGGGAAATTGTTTGTGAAGTGAAGATGATCCCTAACCAAATTGCAGGACGAGGCTGCCAGTGCCAGCGTCTGGTGAAAGTCGTGAGTATCGACTCTCAACTCTATCGCCGATTGAATCATAATTTGCAGGAAAGAAAAGTGAGCGTGGCGAAAGCGCCGCGACTGTCTGCCGTTCCCCCCACAGAGCTAAACCGTGAGCAGAAATGGCAGATGATGCTCTCCAAGAGTATGCGTCGCTAATTGTCTGTTTAACCTGATGGCGGGGTAAACGGTAATTGACGCGTAGGCCGGATAAGCGTGAGCGCATCCGGCATCAATTACTGTGCTGATTTTGGCTTCACGTCCGTCGTGCCTTTCAGGCGCGGTCGGTTTTCTTCGACCTGCGTTAACGGCTTCGTTTCAGATAACCCCGTTCGACAACGGATCGCAAGATCCTGATATTCTTTGGTATTGAGGCGTTTCCAGTGCAGCTCCTGGTCCGTAACTTGGCGTAGTACGCGCGCCGGTGATCCCACCAGCAGTTGCCTTGCCTCACCCTGAAATCCGGCTTTGACAAAACTCATGGCGGCGACAATGCTCTCTTCGCCAATCACTGCGCCGTCCATAATGACGCTATTCATGCCGACCAGGGCGTCCCGTCCCACCACGCAGCCATGTAGAATAGCGCCGTGGCCGATATGGCCGTTTTCATGCACGATGGTATCGGTATCGCAGTAGCCATGCATAATGCAGCCATCCTGCAGATTAGAGCCTGCCTCCAGGATCAGGCGACCATAATCCCCACGCAATGACGCGAGTGGGCCAATATAAACACCGGCGCCCACGATGACATCGCCAATCAGCACGGCGCTGGGATGGACAAACGCGTCCGGATGCACCACCGGGATCAGTCCTTCAAAGGCGTAATAGCTCATAGTTGTACCTCGGTTTTTTGCTGGATGGCAGCGTAAACACCTTATCCGGCCTACGGTTGCGCATGTGCTGTAGGCCGGATGAGCGAAGCGCCATCCGGCATAGTCATATTAACGACCTTTCCACACCGGATCGCGTTTTTCGGCAAATGCCTGCGGTCCTTCGAGCGCATCTTCTGAATGCAGTACCGACGGATAATGCTTCAGTACGCCGCTGCGGATGTAGCGGTAGCCTTCTTCTACCGGCATTTCGCTGGTCGCGCGATAAATCTCTTTCAGCGCCGCGATAGCCAGCGGGGCGCTATTGACCAGTTGTTGCGCCAGTTCGCGCGCGCTATCCATCAGTTCGCTCTGGCTGACAACGCGGTTCACGATCCCCCAACGCAGCGCTTCTTCGGCGCTCATTCGTCTGCCGGTCATTACCATTTCGTTGACGATAGCCGGTGGCAGCAGCTTAGGCAGACGCAATACGCCGCCGCTGTCAGGCACGATGCCGAGCTTTGCTTCCGGCAGCGCGAAGCTGGCGTTTTCGGCGCAGACAATAAAGTCTGCCGCCAGCGCCAGCTCAAAACCGCCGCCAAACGCGTAGCCGTTCACCGCGGCGATGACCGGCTTATCGAGGTCAAATATTTCGGTTAAACCAGCAAAGCCGCCGGGACCAAAATCGGCATCTGGCGCTTCACCTTCCGCTGCCGCTTTTAAGTCCCAGCCAGCAGAAAAGAATTTCTCACCGCCGCCGGTAATGATTGCTACGCGTAATTCCGGGTCGTCACGGAAATTAAGAAAAGCTTCACCCATCGCAAAACTGGTTTTCGCGTCAATGGCATTCGCTTTAGGTCGGTCGAGGGTAATTTCCAGGATCGGGCCGTTACGGGTCAGATGTAATGACTCACTCATAGTTCATCTCCAGATAAATAGTTTCCCGGCGGGAGGGATTCCTGCCGGAAGGTTTATTTCAGATTTTTTTTGATTATTTTTCCTGAACAATTGCGTGGCAGGTCAGTTCTGATCTCCATAAAAGAGGGAACCTTGAATTTCGCCATATTGTTTTCGCAGAAGCTGAAAAACTCGGCTTCGCTTAATGTTTCACCTTCATTAAGGACGATAAACGCTTTAATGGCCTCATCACGGATCGCGTCTTTAATACCAACCACCACAATGTCCTGAATTTTCGGATGCGCAGAAATAATATTTTCCAGCTCGACGCAGGAGACATTTTCCCCGCCGCGTTTAATCATGTTGCAGCGTCTGTCGACAAAATAGAAATAGCCATCCTCATCCTGGTAACCCGAATCACCGGTATGTAACCAGCCCTCTGGTTCCAGCGCCCTGGCGGTTGCCTCCGGCTGCATGTAATACTCTTTGAAGATAGTCTTGCCGGGGATGCCTTTAATACAGATTTCGCCAATTTCTCCGGCGGGCAGCGGGCGATTTTGATCGTCGCGAATTTCAGCTTCATAGCTAAAACCCACGCGACCAATGGAAGGCCAGCGCCGTTTGTCTCCGGGACGGTCGCCGATAATACCGACGATGGTTTCAGTCATACCGTAGGAGGTCAGCAGCCTGACGCCAAAGCGTTCGGTAAAATCGTCTTTTTCCTGCGCGGATAGATTGAGATAGAACATCACTTCGCGCAGATGATGCTGCCTGTCCGTTGGCGCGGCGGGCTGGACCATCAGCGTGCGGATCATCATCGGAATGCACTCGGTCACCGTCGCCTGATATTTACGTACCTGATCCCAGAATGCCCTGGCACTGTACTTCTCTAGCAGGACAAAGGTGCTGCCGGCGGAAAAGGCTGGCATTGCGGCGGTACACTGGCAGTCGATATGAAACGCGGGCATCACCGTCATGTACACGTCATCATCGCGCAGGGCGATTTGCCAGGCAGAGTAGTAGCCTGCAAAACGCAGGTTATAGTGGGTAATCACCACCCCTTTTGGACGCGAGGTGGTACCGGAGGTAAACAGAATTTCCGCCGTATCGTCAGTGGATAACACGGGCGTATAGCACAGCGTGGCCGACTGGCGTGCTTGTAGTTGGGTAAAGTGGCTCACGCCGTCGTCAGCCGGAAGCTGCTCGCCAATCAGACAGATATGATTAAGCGGAGTGCTATTGTCCTGGCGTATTTCACGGTACATAGGATAAAACTGGGCGCTGGTAACCAGCAGACTCACCTGGCTGTTTTGCAGGATCCAGGCGCTTTCTTCGCCCAGTAAGCGGGCATTAATCGGCACCATAATGGCGCCGATTTTTGCCAGTCCAAACCAGCAAAAGATGAATTCCGGACAGTTATCCAGATGCAGCGCGACCCTATCACCCTTGCGGATCCCTAAGGAATAAAAAAGGTTCGCCGTGCGGTTAATCTCTTCATTGAGCGAAGCATAGCTAAACTGCCGAACGATTCCCTCACAGGATTCGAAAATTAACGCCGTTTTATCTCCGTACACCCCGGCCAGGTCGTCCCACATCTGACGTAAGTTTTGTCCGCCAACGATATCCATATTGCTTTATCCACTGAAATCAGGCGTGAGCGCTAACCGGAAAACCGATTAGCGCATCGCGTTTAATCCTCAACTTTGGCCAGGCCTTTGCCGACCAGTTCCTTAATATCTGCTTCGCTATAACCAATGTTTTTCAGAATGGCGGCGGTATCCATGCCGTGTGACGGCATGCCACGCCAGATTTTCCCCGGGTTGTTTTTAAATTTCGGCATGATGTTCGGCCCTTTACAGGTGCGACCGTCCATTGTTTGCCACTGAGTAATCGATTCGCGGGCAACGTACTGCGGATTACCTTCCAGTTCCGGAATGGTGAGCACCTTCGCACAGGCGATATTCAGCTCAGCAAAGCGCGCCTGAACGTCGGCGATAGTGTGTGTTGCCAGCCAGGCGTCCAGTTTCTCTTCGACGAGCGGGCCGTAAGGGCATTCCACGCGATGGATGAGCTGCGTGCCTTCCGGAACTTCCGGCGTACCGAGAATATGGGCCAGGCCAATATCTTTAAAACACTCGTTGATTTGCGTGATGCCGACCAACTCCATGACGATGTAACCATCGGCGCATTTATACAGGCCGCAACCGGTGTAGTAGGGGTCTTTCCCTTTCGTCATACGTGGACAGATTTCGCCGCCGTTGAAGTAGTCCATCATGAAGTACTGACCCATGCGCAGCATCACTTCGTACATGGCGATATCGATGCTTTCACCTTTACCCGTTTCGCGTACTTTGTGCAGGGCTGCCAGCGCGGCTGTCGTCGCGGTCATCCCGGAGAAGTAATCGGCGGTATACGGGAAGGCTGGCATCGGCTGATCAACGTCGCCGTTTTGGATCAGATAACCACTGAATGCCTGCGCGATGGTGTTATACGCCGGAAGATTGGTGTACTCCTCGGTACCATACTGGCCGAAGCCGGAAAGGTGGGCAATGACCAGTTTCGGGTTATGTTCCCACAGCACTTCATCAGTAATACCACGGCGGGCAAAGGCCGGTCCTTTACTGGCTTCAATGAAAATATCGGTGGTTTCCATCAGTTTCAGAAACGCTTCCCGACCTTCATCTTTGAAAATATTCAGCGACAGGGCGTGCAGGTTGCGGCGTGAGAGCTGCGGGTAGTTAGGCTGTACGCGGATGGTATCGGCCCATGCGACGTTTTCAATCCAGATAACCTCGGCGCCCCATTCGGCGAACATCTGTCCGGCGAATGGACCGGCGATTTCGATTCCCGAAAAAACAACGCGTACCCCAGCAAGCGGGCCAAAGGTTGGCATTGGTAAATGATTCATCATTTTTCTCCTGGCATTTTTTGCGGTATGTAGGCCGGATAAGCACAGCGCCATCCGGCATGATTGCCTGATGGCGACGCCCCGCGTCTTATCAGGCCTACAAGGGATCGATTAGCGGTATTGCTTGAGTACCGCACGACCCAACGTCAGGATCTGCATTTCATCAGAACCACCAGAAACACGGTCAACGCGCAGGTCACGCCAGAAACGCGTGATGCGGTGGTTGCCCGCGATACCAACACCTCCCAGTACCTGCATGGCGGTGTCTACCACTTCAAACGCGGCGTTGGCGCAGAAGTATTTGCACATTGCCGCGTCGCCGGAGGTAATAGTGCCGTTATCTGCTTTCCACGCGGCTTCCAGCAGCATATTTTTCATGGAGTTCAGTTTGATCGCCATATGCGCAAACTTCTCCTGAATCAGCTGGAAACGGCCAATAGCTTCACCAAACTGCACGCGCTGATTCGCGTAACGCGCAGCGTCTTCAAAAGCGCACATTGCGGTACCGTAGTTGGTCAGCGCGACGAGGAAGCGCTCATGGTCAAACTCTTCTTTCACGCGGTTGAAGCCGTTACCTTCCCGACCGAACATGTCTTTCTCGTCCAGTTCAACGTCGTCAAAGGTGATTTCACAGCAGCTGTCCATGCGCAGACCGAGTTTCTCCAGTTTGTTGACCTTGATACCTGCTTTGCTCATGTCCACAAACCACTCGGTGTAAACCGGTTTATCCGGCGATGCACCGTCTCTCGCCATGACCACGATGTACGGGGTATAGGCGCTACTGGTGATAAAGCACTTACTGCCATTAAGATAAACCTTACCATTTTTGCGTGTATAAGTGGTTTTCAGACTACCAACATCCGATCCCGCTCCCGGTTCGGTGATAGCAGAGTTCCACATCTGCTTACCGGTGCCCCGGAAGGCCATGATTTTATCAATTTGCTCCTGAGTTC
This sequence comes from Salmonella sp. NW722, assembly GCF_051702785.1. Lineage (NCBI taxonomy): Bacteria > Pseudomonadati > Pseudomonadota > Gammaproteobacteria > Enterobacterales > Enterobacteriaceae > Salmonella > Salmonella sp. NW722. The sequence continues at coordinate 217,180 of NZ_JAMMIN010000003.1, read as the reverse complement.
CTTCACGCAGGAAAGTGTTAAAACCTCCCGGCAATTGGTACAACACGTAAGTTGGCGCGCCAAGACGTCCCAGCTCCATCCAGACGGCGGCGACGGTAACAAAACCCGCTTCCAGACCGCCGTGTTCTTCCGGGATCAGCAGGCTATCAATACCCATATCCGCCAGCGCTTTTACAAAACGCTCAGGGTAGACGCTGTCACGATCGCACTCGGCAAAATAAGCTTCCCAGTTCTCACTGGCCATCAGTTCGCGAATACCGGCGACAAACAGCTCCTGTTCGTCATTTAAGTTGAAATCCATCTTTCAGCCTCTTGATCAATTGGGTTAATAAGAATTACTTGTCTTTCCAGTGCACTTTGGCGTCTTTAATAAAGGACAGCGTCACCATAATGTTGACGAAGAACAGCGGGCATCCTCCGGCGATAATCGCGGTCTGAATCGGCTTCAACCCGCCCAGCGCCAGCAGAACGATACCGATGATGCCGACCAGCACCGACCAGCCGATACGCACTAACAGAGGCGGCTCTTCACCATCGCGAACTTCGCGACAGGTCGACATCGCCAGGGTGTAAGAGCAGGCGTTAATCAGCGTAACGGTGGCAATAAAGCAGAGGATGAAGAAGCCCCACATGGTGGCGGTGCTGAGCGGCAAGGCGGCCCAGGTTTCGATAATGGCGCGCGCCACGCCGTGTTGCTCAATCAGTTGCGGAATGTTGAGGATGTTTTTATCCATCAGCAGCAGCGTGTTACTGCCAAGGACAGTCCACAGGATCCAGGTAGACGCGGTCAGACCCATCACCATCCCGAAGCACAGCTCACGTACGGTACGACCACGGGAAATACGGGCCAGGAAGATACTCATCTGGATGGCGTAAATAACCCACCACGCCCAGTAGAAAACGGTCCAGCCCTGTGGGAAGCCGCCTTTACCGATGGCGTCGGTATAGAACAGCATCCGTGGCAGATGCATTAACAGCATCCCGACGGAGTCGGTGAAGTAGTTCATGATGAAGCTGGCGCCGCTGACGATAAACACCCAGCCGAGCATCAGGAAGCTCAGGTAGCTACGCACATCGCTGGCGATTCTGACCCCTTTTTGTAGGCCGCAGGCCACGCAAATCGCGTTCAGAATGATCCAGCAGGTAATGATGATGGCATCCAATTGCAGCGTATGCGGAATACCGAACAGCCATTGCATACACTCGGTGACCAGCGGGGTAGCCAGACCGAGGCTGGTGCCCATCGCGAAGATCAGCGCCACCAGGTAGAAGTTATCGACGATGGTACCGAACAACCCTTTCGCATGCTTTTCACCGACGAGCGGTACCAGCGTGGAGCTGGGGCGGATGACATCCATCTTGCGTACAAAGAAGAAGTAGGCGAAGGCCACGGAAAGGAAGCTATAGGTTGCCCACGGTAGCGGCCCCCAGTGGAACAGGCTGTACGCCAGGCCTATCTCTTTCGCGCCCGTGGAATTTGGTTCCAGGCCGAACGGCGGGGTGGAGATATAGTAGTAGATCTCAATAGAGCCCCAGAACAGAACCGCAGCGGATGTACAGGAGGCGAACATCATGAAAATCCAGCTGGCGGTGCTAAACTCCGGTTTTTCGTCACCTAATCTCTTTTTGGCATAGGGGCCAAAAACCAGCCAGAACCAGCCGAAGAGCATGACGACCATATACCATTCAAATGCCCAACCCCAGACGTTGGTGACATAACTGAATACCGCATTAATAACGACGTTAGCGGCATCAAGATCTCTGACTGTTAGCCAGCAAAGTATCCCGACAATTATTAATGGCGGAAAAAAAACCTTCGGTTCAATTCCCGATTTTTTCTTTTCATTTTTCATAAGTGAATTCCAGTGTGAAAACGAAATTTATTTAGCGTGCCAGTCCATGAACGTTTGTTTATTTATTATTAATGATTTGTTGATAAGTTTTTAACCTCTGGGACGCCTCAATGAGTAACTCATGATGGGTATTCACTTCGGGTGATTCTGTTATCTTCGTCACACTTTTTTGCGTTGATTATTTTGTGTCTAAATTTTGATTTTTCTTTATTTATCAATTTGTTGGTTGTGGTTTTTTAACTTTTTTAAGTATCTGACGTTCAATATTGTTGAGCCAGCAAACAATATTGAAAATTTTCATATTTGGCATATTTCTTTCAATATTGGTGAGGTGCGTAACACTATTGAAAGTTACGAATATCAATGTGTGACATTTTCAATATTGGTGATTAAGGTTTTATTTCCGAATTAAAGAGCGTGATATCTGTATTTAACACCGCCGATATAAATACGTTTCCTTCATGATTTCTGGAGATGCAATGAAGATAATTACTTGCTACAAATGCGTACCTGATGAGCAGGATATTGCGATTAATAATGCTGACGGAACACTCGATTTCAGCAAAGCGGATAGCAAAATCAGCCAATATGATCTGAATGCAATTGAAGCTGCTTGCCAGTTAAAACAGCAGTTGGGAGACGCTCAGGTTGTCGCCATGAGCGTTGGCGGCAAAGCGCTGACCAATGCAAAAGGGCGCAAAGATGTCCTCTCTCGTGGCCCTGATGAACTGATTGTGGTCATTGACGATCAATTTGAGCAGGCGCTGCCGCAACAAACCGCCAGCGCGCTGGCCGCCGCGGCGCAAAAATCAGGTTTCGATCTACTTATCTGCGGCGACGGTTCTTCCGATCTTTATGCTCAGCAGGTTGGTTTGCTGGTGGGCGAAGCGCTGAACATTCCGGCGATTAACGGCGTGAGTAAAATCCTCTCTCTTACCGACAGCACATTGACAGTAGAACGCGAACTGGAAGATGAAGTTGAAACGCTGAGCATCCCGCTCCCGGCGGTGATCGCGGTTTCCACCGACATTAACACCCCACAAATCCCTTCGATGAAAGCCATTCTTGGCGCGGCGAAAAAACCGGTTCAGGTCTGGTCGCCTGCGGATATCGGGCTGAACAGCGTACCCGCGTATTCCGCACAACAGGTTGCCGCACCGAAGCAGCGCGAGCGTCAGCGTGTGGTGATTGAAGGTGACGGTGAAGAACAAATCGCCGCGTTTGTCGAGAATCTGCGCAAAATCATTTAATTATCAGGGGATGTTATGAACAAATTTTCCAGTGTCTGGGTATTCAGCGATACCCCTTCTCGTCTGCCCGAACTGATGAGTGGCGCGCAGGCTGTAGGTGAAAAAGTTAACGCGTTCGTACTGAACGAAGCAGACAGCGCGACAGCATGTCATTTGGGCGCGGATCATGTCTGGCTGCTCAGCGGCAAACCAGAAGACCGCATGATCGAAGACTACGCTGCTGCGATGGCTGAGACTATTCGTCAGCATAGCGAGGGCGGCGCGGTGCTGCTGCCGAATACGCGTCGGGGCAAGCTGTTGGCGGCAAAGCTGGGCTATCGCTTGTCGGCTGCGGTTTCCAACGATGCCAGCGAAGTCGCCCTGCAGGATGGAAAAGCGGCGGTTAAACATATGGTCTACGGCGGTCTGGCGATAGGGGCAGAAACCATCGCTTCGCCGTTTGCCGTGATCACGCTCAGCAGCGGAACGTTTGACGCACAACAACCGGATGCTTCTCGCAGCGGCGAGATGCACACCGTGCAGTGGCAGGCTCCGGCCACTGCCGTGACCCGCACCGCAACCCAGGCGCGTCAGAGCAACAGCGTTGACCTCGACAAAGCGCGTCTGGTGGTCAGCGTGGGACGCGGCATCGGCAGCAAAGAGAATATCTCGCTGGCCGAAGCGCTGTGCCAGACGATTGGCGCCGAGTTGGCCTGTTCCCGCCCGGTGGCGGAAAACGAGAAGTGGATGGAGCACGAGCGCTACGTCGGTATCTCCAACCTGATGCTCAAACCTGAACTGTATCTGGCGGTGGGGATCTCCGGGCAGATCCAACATATGGTTGGCGCCAACGGCGCGCAGACGATTTTCGCCATCAACAAAGATAAAAACGCGCCAATCTTCCAGTATGCGGATTTTGGCATCGTTGGCGATGCGCTGAAGATCCTGCCTGCGCTGACGGCTGCCTTAGCGCGATAAACCATTTCGGGCAGGATGCGAAGGTATCCTGCCGCTGACAGGAGTACGTATGTCCGAAGATATCTTTGATGCCATCATCGTGGGTGCAGGTCTGGCCGGTTCGGTTGCGGCGCTGGTGCTTGCTCGCGAAGGTGCACAGGTGCTGGTTATCGAGCGCGGCAATTCTGCTGGCGCGAAGAATGTCACCGGTGGGCGTTTGTATGCACATAGCCTGGAACGCATCATTCCCGGCTTTGCGGATCAGGCCCCCATTGAACGCATGATCACCCACGAAAAACTCGCCTTTATGACCGACAACGGGGCGATGACTATCGACTACTGCAATGGTGAAGATGCTTCAGCGTCGCAGGTTTCCTATTCCGTCTTACGCAGTAAATTTGACGCCTGGCTGATGGAGCAGGCCGAAGAGGCGGGGGCGCAACTGATCACCGGTATTCGCGTCGATAACGTTGTTCAGCGTGATGGCAAAGTCGTGGGCGTGGAAGCCGATGGCGATATTCTGGAAGCCAAAGTCGTAATCCTCGCTGACGGGGTGAATTCTCTGCTGGCTGAAAAGCTGGGCATGGCCAAGCGTGTTGAGGCATCGCATGTTGCCGTCGGTGTGAAGGAACTGATCGAATTGCCGAAGTCGGTCATTGAAGATCGTTTCCAGCTACAGGGCAACGAAGGTGCCGCCTGTCTGTTTGCCGGGGCGCCAACCGATGGTCTGATGGGCGGTGGCTTCCTGTATACGAATGAAACAACCCTTTCCCTGGGGCTGGTCTGCGGACTTCATCATCTGAAAGACGCGAAAAAATCGGTCCCGCAAATGCTGGAAGATTTCAAACAGCATCCGGCAGTTGCGCCGCTGATCGCCGGTGGCAAGCTGGTGGAATATGCCGCACACGTTGTACCCGAGGCGGGAATGAATATGCAGCCTGAACTGGTGGGCGATGGCGTACTGATTGCCGGGGATGCTGCCGGCATGTGTATGAACCTCGGCTTTACCATCCGGGGTATGGATCTCGCCATATCCGCAGGCGAAGCGGCGGCGAAGACGGTGCTTTCGGCGATGAAGCGCGACGATTTTAGCAAGCAATCGCTGGGGGAATACCGTCAGCATCTGGACGAAGGTCCGATGCGCGATATGCGTATGTATCAGAAACTGCCAGCTTTTCTTGATAATCCCCGCATGTTTACCGCTTATCCCGAAATGGCGGTCAATATCGCGCGCGACCTGTTCACCGTGGATGGCTCCGCTCCGGTGCCGATGCGTAAAAAAATCCTGCGCCATGCGAAGAAAGTGGGCTTCATCAACCTGATGAAAGATGGCCTGAAAGGAGTGACCGTATTATGACATCTCCCGTTAATGTGGACGTCAAACTGGGCGTCAATAAGTTCAATGTGGATGAAGACAGCCCGCACATCATTCTCAAAACCGATCCTGATAAACAGGCGCTGGAGGTACTGATTAAGGCCTGTCCGGCGGGACTGTATAAAGAGCAGGACGACGGCAGCGTTCGTTTTGATTACGCCGGGTGCCTGGAGTGCGGAACGTGCCGGATCCTCGGCCTTGATACGGCGCTGGAAAAATGGGAATACCCGCGCGGGACGTTTGGCGTGGAGTTCCGCTACGGCTAATAAGTACGAAGTTGTGCCCCCGTAGGCCGGATAAGATGCGGTAGCGTCACCATCCGGCAACCATGTGGCGCCAATGCCGGATGGCGGCGGAAACGCCTTATCCGGCCTACAGATGCGCTTTGCCCGTGTTGAAACAGGACATCACCATGCAGCAGCCCAGGAACTTTGATGACCTTAAATTCTCCTCCATTCATCGCAGAATTATGCTGTGGGGAAGCGGCGGCCCGTTCCTTGATGGCTACGTGCTGGTGATCATTGGCGTGGCGCTGGAACAACTGACGCCGCTATTGCACCTTGATGCTGAATGGATTGGCGCGCTCGGCGCGGCTACGCTTGCCGGACTGTTTATCGGCACCTCGTTGTTTGGCTATATTTGCGATAAAGTCGGGCGGCGTAAAATGTTCCTGCTTGATATTATCGCTATCGGTGTTATCTCCGTGGCGACCATGTTTGTTTCCACGCCGCTTGAATTGCTGGTGATGCGCGTTTTAATTGGCATTGTTATCGGCGCGGATTACCCTATCGCCACTTCCATGATTACGGAGTTTTCCAACACCCGCCAGCGCGCGTTCTCCATCGGTTTTATCGCCGCGATGTGGTACGTCGGCGCGACCTGCGCCAACCTGGTGGGCTACTGGCTGTATGACATGGAAGGCGGCTGGCGCTGGATGCTTGGCAGCGCCTTTATCCCGTGCTTAATCATTTTGATTGGCCGCTTTGACCTGCCGGAATCGCCACGCTGGCTATTGCGAAAAGGACGGGTAAAAGAGTGCGAACAAATGATGATCAAACTGTTCGGTGAACCGGTCTGCTTTGACGATGAGCCGCCGCAGGAGACCCGCTTCCTGCAGCTGTTTAACCGCCGTCATTTCCCGTTTGTACTGTTCGTTGCGGCTATCTGGACCTGTCAGGTGATCCCGATGTTCGCTATCTATACCTTTGGGCCGCAGATCGTCGGGTTACTCGGCTGGGAGCAGGGGCGCAACGCGGCGCTCGGCAATGTGGTCATTAGCCTCTTTTTTATGCTGGGCTGTATACCGGCGATGTTCTGGCTAAACAGTATTGGCCGTCGCCCTCTGCTTATTGGCAGCTTCGCCATGATGACTATCGCGCTGGCGCTGCTGGGGCTGGTGTCAAATCTGGGCATCATACTGGTCGTGGTGGCGTTTGCGGTATACGCCTTCTTTTCCGGCGGGCCGGGCATACTGCAATGGCTTTATCCTAATGAACTCTTCCCGACGGATATTCGCGCTTCGGCCGTGGGGGTCATCATGTCATTAAGCCGCATCGGAACCATTGTCTCCACCTGGGCATTACCGATTTTCATTACTCGTTACGGTATTAATAACGTCATGCTGATTGGCGCGTTGATTTCGTTAGTCGGGCTTGGCGTATCGGTGATGTTTGCCCCGGAAACTCGCGGCTTGACGCTAACACAGACCGGAAACATGACTTTGCGCGGAACGCCATCGGATAACCCTCGTTAAGAGTGTTCTGCATTTCTCCCTGCTTTTCGCCAATAACGCTACAGTTAACAGTCACATGCTAAAACAACTGAAAAGCAGGGAGAACACCATGCAAAAACGTCTTATGACCGCACTGTTTACCGCAGCAACACTATTCACCGTCGCAGGATGCTCTTCTAACCAGGCGGTTGAAACCACGGATGGCAAAACTATTGTCACCGACGGGAAACCCGAGGTCGATAACGACACCGGTATGGTGTCTTACAAAAACGCCGCCACCGGGAAAACCGAACAGATTAACCGCGATCAGCTGAAAAATATGAGCGAGCTGGATAATTAATTCAATTTTTTCTGGTTAGCCGCTCAATAATATTTTCTCTTTATGCGCATCCATTTATTCCCATGCGAATAAACGGATGCCTGAACAGGCAGGGACGCCGGAAAACGTCGAAATACGTTAGACCATTCGCCCGTGTTCCCGCTTTCCCCACCGCGCTGTCCGCTTACATGAGGTTACACTCATCGACATTTCTCTGAACAGCGGCTCAACATTTCCCGGAAAAAAACATATCGCAGGGCATTTATCCTTATGATTAGGTATAAATGATGAGGTATAAGGAACAGGAGTCTGTAATGAAACTGAAACTAATACCTTTTTATTTTCTCGCGCTATTTTCTGCCGCCTCCGGGGCTACGGAGATAAACGCCTGCAAAGACCTGATCGGAACATGGAAAACCACGGCAGATAACCCGCCTTATACCATGACAATATTGCCGCCAGTAGAAGGCTGCGGGGAAAAATGTGTGAAACTGAACGTGCAGTATGAACTTGACGTGACTCACCGCAACGCGCTTTATTGCCATGAAGGACAAGAGGGGGTAAAAGGGCAGGGACCCATGGTGATAGCATTTGAAGGGGCGTATGGTGGACACGCTATTGGAACCTATAACCGACAGCTGCAATTACTTTGGGCTGGCGTAATACCGAAAAATAAAAAGGGGAAATGGATAACGAAAATGGAAAATTACTGGTTCAGGCAGGTAAAAGCGCACTAAATATTACCTTAAAACAGCCCGCAAAACCGTCTTATTCACGAAGGGCTTACTGCCTGCGCGCGCACATTCCAACGGCTTGCCTGCCCCGGATGAACTGTTGATAAAAAAGAGGGCCAGCATCTGTTTCCAGACGGCCCTGAGTGGATTGTGACGGAACATGGCACCTTGCTGGCGCTCTCTTATTATTTCATGCCTGCGCCTTCGTTATGGCGCAATCAGAGCTTTATTTCGTCGCATCGTTATAAACTTCGGCAACGGCTTCAAAATTCGGACCATGCTCACGTGCAGCGATAATATGGTAATATTTTCCGCCTTTCGCATCGGCTAATTCTGACAGTTTTTCGCGTAGATCAGAGGGTGAGGAAATCTGCCCGCCACTCTGGGACACATTTATGGTGCCAACCTTAACCAGTTTGAAGTGGCTGATTTCTTGTTTAGAGACCTGCTCTGCCGCAAGTGTGCTGAATGAAGCAACTGTTGCCAGTAATGCGGCGGCAATAATGCGTTTTTTCATAGTTCTGTTCCTGTTGCATTGATGATAAGGTTTGCGCAATATCAGTAATCCGTAACGAAATTATTTATCCCCTTCATACTTCAGGTGGCTTATGGGTTGGCTACGGATTACCCGGCCCATCCATGGGCCTCGCCCTGACGGGCCGTCGCACGCGACGTTCAAATCTGCTCCCGGCAGATTTGTCGCTCACCTCAGTCACATAATTATCTATGCTCCTGGGGACTCACACCCTTGCCGCCTTTAAGCAACTCGAATTATTTTGGGTAATAACCTCGGTTGATTATCTGAAAATAGCCTTATTTGGTGTGACCGTCTTATATCTTGTTATAGTCACCTCTTTATGTTGTTGTCAATGTAAAATAATGCGCTGCCAGTTAAAAAGAAACTTAACCCCCTGTAAATAATAATTTTTATATTATTTCTTGTAATGACGTAATTTTTATTGAATCACACGGCAATACGCTAGTTTTATTCATAAGCAACATAACAGAATTGAGTTATGTTTTAATTTCACAGAGTGATATTACCGGTTGTATGTCTATGGTTACGCGGCCTGTTACTGATAGTGTTTCTTTCGGGGGGATTTTATTGTAGCGGCATAGGGTAATCACCGTAGCTGAAGGGAAAAGGCGCGAACACAGAGCTATAGAGTATGTTTAATAATGTATTTTTTTATGAAGTAATGTCTGCAGTTGTATCTCTAAAATAAAAAAATGAACTTTTCATCTAAATGATTTTTCAGTGAATTATGGTTATTTATTAATATATTTCTAATTTGAAATACAAATCAATTTATAACACATATTCTTACCCGGAAGGCATTGATACATATCCACGCTTCCTCGTACAGTAATAAATGAATATGTGATAAAGTTACTGACTACAGGTATAATAATATGAGTAATAAAAAAAATCTGTCCGCAGAAGAGACGGATCTTACGCGTAGGAAACTGTTAACCAGCGCCGGTATTCTTGCCGCCGGCGGTATGCTATCCGGCGCGGTAAAAGCTGATGAAAAATGTGCCGTCAAGGCGAAACCGGCGTGGGATAAACCGTTTACCGGCGAAATCCCGGAAAAATTGCCAGAAGGATATAATATTCTGTTAGTCGTGACCGACCAGGAGCGTTTTTTTCCTACGTTTCCTTTCCCGGTACCCGGCAGAGAGCGGCTCATGAAAACGGGGGTGACATTCTGTAATCATCAGAATACCAGTAATGTCTGTACGCCTTCCCGCTCCGTATTGTATACCGGCTTACATATGCCCCAGACAAAGATGTTTGATAATCTGGGATTGCCCTGGATGCCTTATGACCTTGACCCCGCTCTTGGAACCACAGGCCATATGATGCGGGAACTGGGATACTATACGGCCTATAAAGGTAAGTGGCATCTTACAGAAAAACTGGAGAAGCCTTTGCCTGACGAAAAAGATGAGGATATTGATGTCGGGGATATTCCTGAACCAGAATTACATAATATTATGGAAAAATATGGTTTTGCTGACTATCACGGCATCGGCGATATTATAGGCCATAGTAAAGGCGGCTATTTTTATGATTCAACCACCACGGCTCAGACTATAAATTGGTTAAGATGCAAGGGGCAGCCCTTGAATGACCAACACAAGCCCTGGTTCCTGGCCGTTAACCTCGTTAATCCTCATGACGTCATGTTTATTGATACCGATAAAGAGGGAGAAAAGGTACAGTGGCGTGGCGAGTTGGATCAGGATGATAATACCCTGGCGCCCACGCAGCCGCCGGAAAACGAGCTTTATCAGGCAAGCTGGCCGAACTATCCGCTGCCGGCAAACAGGCATCAGTCATTCAATGAGCAGGGAAGACCGCCGGCGCATCTTGAATACCAGACGGCGCGCGCTGCGCTGGAAGGGCAATTTCCTGATGAAGATCGTCGTTGGCGTAAACTGCTTGACTACTATTTCAACTGTATCCGCGATTGTGATACACACCTTGACCGGATATTAAATGAACTTGATGCCCTCAAGTTAACTGATAAAACGATTGTTGTATTTACTGCCGATCATGGCGAATTAGGCGGAAGCCATCAGATGCACGGTAAAGGCGCTTCCGTTTATAAAGAACAGATCCATGTACCGATGATTATTTCCCACCCGGCGTACCCCGGTAATAAGAAATGTCAGGCGTTGACCTGTCATCTTGATATCGCGCCGACATTAGTTGGGCTGACCGGTTTGCCGGAAGAAAAACAGCACCAGGCGTTAGGCAACCGCAAAGGCGTTAATTTTAGCGGATTGCTAAAAAACCCGGAGGGCGTTGCGGTTAATGCGGTGAGAAATGCCAGCTTATATTGCTATGGCATGATCTTGTATACCGATGCCCATTATCTCCACCGCGTTATCGCGCTACAAAGAGATAAACAAAAAACGGTGGCGCAAATCAAGCAGGAAATATCCCATCTGCATCCTGATTTTAGCCATCGTTCAGGGACGCGGATGATTAACGATGGTCGTTATAAGTTTGCACGCTATTTCTCACTAAGGGAGCATAATACGCCGGAAACCTGGGAGGATCTTATTAAGTACAACGATCTTGAACTTTACGATCTTAAAAATGATCCCGATGAGAACCATAACCTTGCTGCTGATAAACAGAAATATCAGGATCTCATTCTTACGATGAATGAGAAACTGAATAAAATTATCAAGGACGAAATTGGCGTGGATGACGGCAGTTTTATGCCGGATGCGGCCCGTGAGCCGTGGGATCTTACTATTGAGCAGTTTAACCGCATGGCGAAAGATTAAGAGCCTGGCCCATTAGGCTATTTTATTCGCCATTTGGGGGCCGGGCAGTGCTCAAAATCCTCACGTACTACGTGTACGCTCCGGTTTCTGCGCGCTGGTCGGCCCCAAACTGGCTTCAACAATTACGCCTACTGGGCCAGGCTCTAAGTACCTGACCCATTAGGTTAATTTATGCGTCGGCGATCTGGCATCCAGCGTGTCTGGAGGTTCAGATGCTGTTGGCGCTGCGCTTATTGGGCCTGTGTCATCATGTAATGGATTGATATTACAGTCATTACAGGCAAATTTAGCGCAGCGCCGCCCGACAAGAAGGCCTTAAACCGATTGGTCAGCGATTTAAGACTGCTATCATCACCGACCTTTCCACACCGGATCGCGCTTTTCCGCAAACGCCTGCGGCCCTTCGAGAGCGTCTTCCGGGAGCAGGATGGCGTCAACTCCTTGCTGGCGTTAATTCAATTTTTTCTGGTTAGCCGCTCAATAATATTCACTATTAGCCTGGCGAATTTGTCACTACACTTTGTAATAAAAAACAGATCATCACAGGCTAATCATGATCCTCATTATTTATGCGCATCCGTATCCGCATCATTCTCATGCGAATAAGCGGATGCTTGAACAGGCAGGGACGCTGGAAAACGTCGAAATACGTTCGCTTTATCACCTCTATCCCGATTTCAATATTGACGTTGCCGCCGAGCAGGAGGCGCTGTCGCGCGCGAGTCTTATCGTCTGGCAGCATCCGATGCAGTGGTACAGCGTCCCTCCTTTACTCAAATTATGGATGGATAAAGTCCTCACCCACGGCTGGGCTTACGGTCATGGCGGTACGGCATTGCACGGTAAACATCTGCTGTGGGCGGTAACGACCGGCGGTGGTGAAAACCACTTTGCTATCGGCTCCCATCCCGGATTTGACGTCCTTTCTCAGCCGCTACAGGCGACGGCGCTCTATTGCGGCCTCAAATGGCTGCCGCCGTTTGCCATGCACTGCACGTTCATTTGCGATGACGACACCTTACAGGCGCAGGCGCGTCAGTATAAACAGCGTTTACTGGCATGGCAGGAGGTGAATCATGGATAGCCATACTCTACTGCAGGCGCTGATCTATCTTGGTTCGGCGGCGTTGATTGTGCCGATTGCGGTACGTTTGGGCTTAGGATCGGTGCTGGGGTATCTGATTGCGGGTTGCATTATCGGCCCCTGGGGGCTACGGCTGGTAACGGACGCCGAATCTATTCTGCATTTTGCGGAAATCGGCGTCGTGCTGATGTTGTTTGTTATTGGGCTTGAGCTGGACCCGCAACGGTTATGGAAGCTGCGCGCCTCGGTATTTGGCGGCGGCGCGTTACAAATGGTGGTCTGCGGCGGACTGATTGGTCTGTTCTGCATGTTTCTTGGCCTGCGTTGGCAGGTGGCGGAACTGATTGGCATGACGCTGGCGCTTTCGTCCACGGCTATCGCCATGCAGGCAATGAATGAGCGTAACCTGACCGTTTCGCAAGTAGGGCGTAGCGCATTTGCAGTGCTCTTGTTCCAGGATATCGCGGCGATCCCGCTGGTGGCGATGATTCCGCTGCTGGCCGCCAGCGGCGCATCCACCACGCTTGGCGCGTTTGCGCTATCGGCGTTGAAAGTCGCAGGCGCGTTGGCGCTGGTGGTGTTGCTGGGACGCTACGTTACGCGCCCGGCGCTGCGCTTTGTCGCGCGTTCTGGTTTGCGGGAGGTGTTCAGCGCCGTGGCGCTATTTCTGGTGTTTGGTTTCGGCCTGTTGCTGGAAGAGGTTGGGCTGTCAATGGCGATGGGCGCGTTTCTGGCGGGCGTTCTGCTGGCGAGTTCGGAATATCGTCATGCGCTGGAAAGCGATATTGAACCCTTTAAAGGGTTGCTGCTGGGGCTGTTCTTTATTGGCGTCGGCATGTCGATTGATTTCGGCACGCTGGTGGAGAATCCGCTGCGCATTCTGCTGTTGTTGGCCGGTTTTCTGGCAATCAAAATCGTCATGCTGTGGCTGGTCGCGAGGCCCCTGGGCGTACCGGCAAAACAGCGTCGCTGGTTTGCCGTCTTATTAGGCCAGGGAAGTGAGTTTGCGTTTGTGGTTTTTGGCGCGGCGCAAATGGCGGGTGTACTTGAGCCGGAATGGGCAAAAGCGCTGACGCTGGCGGTCGCGCTGTCGATGGCGGCAACGCCGATTTTTCTGATGCTGCTGACGCGCATGGAAAAGACCGAGAAGGGGGAAGCGCGCGAGGCGGATGAAATCGACGAAGAGCAACCGCGGGTTATTGTGGCCGGGTTTGGACGGTTTGGTCAGATAGCCGGGCGTTTGCTGCTGTCGAGCGGGGTGAAGATGGTGGTGCTCGATCACGACCCCGATCATATCGAAACGCTGCGTAAATTCGGCATGAAGGTTTTTTATGGCGACGCGACGCGTATGGATTTACTGGAATCTGCCGGAGCGGCGAAGGCGGAGGTATTGATTAACGCCATTGACGATCCGCAAACCAATTTGCAACTGAGTGAACTGGTGAAGTCGCATTTCCCGCATCTGCAGATTATCGCCCGTGCCCGTGATGTCGATCATTACATTCGCCTGCGCCAGGCTGGTGTGGCGATGCCCGAACGTGAAACCTTCGAAGGCGCGCTCAAAAGCGGGCGACAGGCGCTGGAGGCGCTGGGGCTGGGGCGTTATGAAGCCCGCGAGCGCGCGGATCTGTTCCGCCATTTTAATACCCGGATGGTGGAAGAGATGGCGAAAGGGGAAAACGATCCGTTATCTCGCGCCGCCGCCTATAAACGTACCAGCGCGATGTTGAGCGAAATTATTACCGAGGACCGGGAGCATCTGTCGTTGATTCAGCGCCACGGCTGGCAGGGAACGGCTGAGGGCAAACATTCCGGGGAGGTCGCCGATGAACCCGAGGTCAAACCGTCAATCTAAAGTAAAAAATGTGATGTTCTGCAAACTTTACTGCTAATTGGCTGTTTTTGAACTACTGTAATGCTGGCGCTCCACATCAAATGAGTGGCGTCGCCAGCAGAACGAAAAATTTTCGTGCTCATCCTCTTTTCGTCAGTCGACGAAAGATTGCGCTTTACGTATAGTGGCGGCAATTTTTTTTGTATCAGGAAATAATTAATGATCAGTCTGATTGCGGCGTTAGCGGTGGATCGCGTCATCGGTATGGAAAACGCCATGCCGTGGAACCTGCCTGCCGATCTCGCCTGGTTTAAACGTAACACGTTAAATAAACCTGTCGTCATGGGACGTCACACCTGGGAGTCCATCGGACGCCCCTTACCGGGACGTAAAAATATTGTTATCAGCAGCCAGCCGGGCACCGACGATCGCGTGCAGTGGGTGAAGTCTGTCGATGAGGCGATTGCCGCTTGCGGCGATGCGCCGGAAATTATGGTCATTGGCGGCGGGCGCGTGTACGAGCAGTTCTTGCCAAAGGCGCAGAAGCTTTATCTGACGCATATTGATGCGGAAGTCGAAGGCGATACCCATTTTCCGGATTATGAACCGGATGACTGGGAATCGGTATTCAGTGAGTTTCACGATGCCGACGCGCAGAATTCTCACAGCTATTGTTTCGAGATTCTGGAACGTCGTTAATACTGTAGTGCCGGATGGCGGCGAAACGCCTTATCCGGCCTACTCTTGAGCCGGATGTAGGCCTGATAAGCGTAGCGCCATCAGGCATAAACCTATCAGGCGTTGACCGCTTCGCCTTCGCCCATATCCATCTGGCGGTTTGACGGCTGCACAAAATACTGTTTATCTTCCCAGCGTAAACAGGTCAACTCCCCGCCCCAGCAGCAGCCGGTATCCAGCGCGTAAATACCTTCCGGCGTCCCTTTCCCTTCCAGCGACGCCCAGTGCCCGAACGCAATACTGTAAGCCTCGCTCACCGGCCCCGGAATGGCGAACCACGGCTTCAGCGGCGCAGGGGCATTTTCCGGCGACGCTTTGCTGTACATATCCAGTTGACCGTTAGGAAAGCAGTAACGCATACGGGTAAAGGCATTAGTAATAAAGCGTAGCCGCGCCAGACCGCTTAACTCCGGCGACCAGTTATTCGGCATATCGCCATACATCGCGTCGAGGAAAAACGGGTACGAGTCGCTCGACAGCACCGCTTCAACATCGCGGGCGCACTCTTTTGCCGTCTGCAAATCCCACTGCGGGGTAATACCCGCATGCGCCATGACCAGCTTTTTCTCTTCATCTACCTGCAACAGTGGCTGACGGCGTAACCAATTCAACAGCTCATCGGCGTCCGGCGCTTCAAGAAGCGGGGTCAGCCGGTCTTTAGGTTTGTTGCGGCTAATCCCGGCGAATACGGCCAACAGGTGTAAATCGTGATTCCCCAGCACCAGACGCACGCTATTGCCAAGTGATTTGACGTAGCGTAACACGTCCAGCGAACCAGGACCGCGGGCGACCAAATCGCCAGTCAGCCACAGAGTGTCTGTGTCTGGCGTAAATTCCACTTGCTGTAATAAGGCGATCAGTTCGTCGTAGCAACCGTGAACGTCGCCGATGAGATAAGTTGCCATTGTTATAATTTTAGTGAATGAGTGTAGGGACGGCGAGTCGAAACACGGGAATGTCGATGGTAAAGGCGTCGCCATTTTCATCGATCATTTCGTAATGACCCTGCATGGTGCCCAGCGGCGTTTCAATTACCGCGCCGCTGGTGTACTGATACTCTTCGCCAGGCGCAATGCGCGGCTGGACGCCAACCACACCTTCGCCCTGGACTTCGGTTTCACGGCCATGACCATTGGTAATCAGCCAGTAGCGGCCCAATAGCTGCACTGGCGCCCGGCCCAGATTGCGGATGGTTACGGTATAGGCAAAAACGTAACGTTCATCGTCAGGTGAGGATTGCGCCTCAATGTAGACGCTTTGCACCTGAATACACACTCTGGGCGAATTGATCATGTTTAACTCTCCTTCAAAGGCGCGTTTTCCGACAGATAATTGGCCATCTGGCAGTACTGCGCGACAGAGATATTTTCCGCGCGCATTGCCGGGTCAATACCCATTTCCGTCAACGTCTCAACGCTAAAAAGGTTGCCGAGACTGTTACGGATCGTTTTACGGCGCTGGTTAAAGGCCTCGGTGGTAATACGGCTCAACACGCGAATATCTTTAACCGGGTAAGGCATTGTTGCGTGTGGAACCAGACGCACCACGGCGGAGTCCACTTTGGGCGGCGGCGTGAAGGCGGATGGCGGCACTTCAAGCACCGGGATCACCTGACAGTAATATTGCGCCATCACGCTTAAACGACCATACGCTTTGCTGTTCGGCCCTGCAACCAGACGATTTACCACTTCTTTTTGCAACATAAAGTGCATGTCGGCAATGGCATCAGTATAGCTAAAGAGATGGAACATCAGCGGGGTGGAGATATTATAGGGCAGATTGCCGAACACACGCAGCGGCTGGCCCAACTGCGCAGACAGTTCGCCAAAGTTCATGGTCATGGCGTCCTGCTGATAAATAGTCAGCTTCGGCCCTAAAAACGGATGGGTTTGCAAACGCGCCGCCAGATCGCGGTCAAGTTCAATGACCGTGAGCTTATCCAGTCGTTCGCCGACCGGCTCCGTCAGCGCCGCCAGACCGGGGCCGATTTCAACCATCGCCTGGCCTTTTTGCGGATTAATAGCAGAAACAATACTGTCGATCACAAACCGATCGTTGAGAAAGTTTTGCCCGAAGCGTTTACGGGCTAAATGGCCCTGATGGACTCGATTATTCATTGGGTATTAACAATCATTTTGATGGCGAGATTAAGCGCCGTAATAAAACTGCCGACATCCGCTTTTCCACGACCTGCCAGTTCAAGCGCGGTGCCGTGGTCAACGGAGGTTCGAATAAAAGGTAGGCCGAGCGTAATATTCACTCCCCGACCGAATCCTTGGTATTTTAGCACGGGCAGGCCCTGATCGTGGTACATCGCCAGCACCGCGTCGGCATTATCGAGATATTTGGGCTGAAACAGCGTATCAGCAGGTAGCGGCCCGTTGAGTTTCATTCCCTGCGCCCGCAGCTCGTCGAGCACCGGAATGATGGTGTCTATCTCTTCCGTGCCCATATGACCGCCTTCGCCCGCGTGCGGATTCAGGCCACAGACAAGAATGCGCGGTTCGGCAATACCAAATTTGGTCCGCAAATCGTGATGCAAAATAGCAATCACTTCGTGCAAAAGCGCAGGGGTGATGGCGTCTGCAATCGCCCGTAGCGGCAGATGCGTGGTCGCCAGCGCCACGCGAAGTTCTTCGGTTGCCAGCATCATCACGACTTTTTTCGCCTGCGAACGCTCTTCGAAAAACTCGGTATGACCGGTAAACGGAATGCCTGCGTCGTTAATAACGCCTTTGTGCACGGGGCCTGTGATCAGCGCGGCAAATTCACCGTTCAGACAGCCATCACACGCTCGCGCCAGCGTCTCTACCACATAGGGGCCATTTTCTACCGTCAACTGACCGGGGATGGCAGGCGCGCGCAGCGAGACCGGCAATAGGGTCAGCGTTCCCGCGGGCTGCGGCGCAGCGGGGACATCAGGCGAGTAAGGGAGAAGCGAGAGGGGCAGGCCGAGCATGGCGGCCCGCTCCGTCAGGAGCGCGCCGTCCGCACAGACGACCAGTTCAATCGGCCACGCGCGTTGCGCCAGTTGGACGACAAGATCGGGGCCAATCCCGGCGGGTTCGCCGGGAGTGATAACAACGCGTTGCGCACTGCTCATTAGTTACTCAAAATCTTAACGTAAGCGCTGGCGCGCTGTTCTTGCATCCAGGTCGCCGCTTCTTCTGAGAACTTACGGTTCATCAGCATACGATAAGCGCGATCTTTCTGCGCCGCATCGGTTTTGTCTACCTTACGCGTATCCAGCAATTCGATCAGATGCCAGCCGAAAGAGGAGTGTACCGGCGCGCTTATTTGGCCTTTATGCAGCTTCGTCAGCGCGTCGCGGAACGCCGGATCGAAAATATCTGGCGTAGCCCAACCCAAATCACCGCCCTGGTTAGCGGAGCCCGGGTCCTGAGAGTACTCTTTCGCCGCAGCGGCAAATGTGGTTTTACCACTCTTAATGTCAGCCGCGATTTCTTCCAGCTTCAGGCGCGCCTGCTGATCGTTCATGATAGGCGACGGCTTAAGCAGAATGTGACGAGCGTGAACTTCGGTCACGGAGATACTCTGGCTCTGACCGCGCAGGTCGTTTACTTTCAGAATGTGGAAACCGACGCCGGAGCGAATCGGGCCGACAATGTCGCCTTTCTTCGCGGTGCTCAGCGCCTGGGCGAAAATCCCCGGCAGCTCCTGGATACGGCCCCAGCCCATCTGACCGCCTTTTAGCGCCTGCTGGTCGGCAGAGTAGGTAATCGCCAGTTTGCCGAAATCTGCGCCGTTACGCGCTTCTTCAACAATGCTTTCCGCCTGGCGCTGCGCGTCGTTAACCTGCTCGGAGGTTGGGTTTTCCGGCAGAGCAATCAGGATATGGCTCAGGTTCAGCTCGGTGCTGGCGTCGTTTTGGGTGCCAATCTGTTTTGCCAGCGCGTCAACTTCTTGCGGCAAAACGGTGATACGGCGACGAACCTCGTTGTTGCGCACTTCAGAGATAATCATCTCTTTACGAATCTGGTTACGGTAGGTTGAATAGTTCAGTCCATCGTAAGCCAGACGGCTGCGCATCTGATCCATCGTCATATTGTTTTGTTTGGCGATGTTGGCGATGGCCTGATCCAACTGCTCATCCGTGATCTTCACCCCCATCTTCTGACCCATCTGCAGGATAATTTGATCCATAATCAAACGTTCCAGGATCTGGTGACGCAGCGTGGCGTCGTCCGGAAGCTGCTGACCTGCCTGACCCGCGTTGAGTTTGACTGATTGCATTAAGCCATCAACGTCGCTTTCCAGCACGACGCCATTATTGACGACGGCTGCGACTTTATCGACTACCTGGGGGGCAGCGAAACTGGTATTCGCGATCATGGCGATACCGAGAAGCAGCGTTTTCCAGTTCTTCATACTTTTTCCATTTCAATTAACCGCAATGCGGATTACGTTGTAAATCAATCAGATTACATAGAGCTTTGGTACGGCAGAATGTTCGAACGCAACATTTCTTGCGTGCCGAGGCCGTAGTTAGAGCTCAAACCGCGCAGCTCAATGTTGAAGCCAATCGCGTTATCATAAATCGCGTGTTGTTTATCGTTATCCCAACCGTTCAGCTTACGTTCGTATCCGACGCGGATCGCATAGCAGCAAGAGTTGTACTGCAAGCCGAGCATCTGGTCTGCAGGTTTGCTCGAATTGGTATCGAAGTAGTACGCGCCGACAATCGACCAGCGATCGGCAATCGGCCAACTTGCCACCGCGCCCACCTGGTTGATGCCGTTTTTATACTGCTCTGCCGTGGAATAATACGAAGGCAACGTAGCCTGAATATATTCCGGGCTGGCATAGCGGTAGTTCAACTGTACCAGACGATCCTGATCCCGACGGTATTCGAGGCTGCTGCTGCTGGTAGCGACGCTATCCAGACGGGTATCGTACTGCACTCCGCTACGCAGCCCCCAGCGTTCTGAAATACGCCAGTAAGTGTCGCCTGCCCAAACCAGCGAACCGGTTTTGTCGTCATTCTCCCATTTAATGTTGTCATCGCCGGTGCGAGACTCCGTGAAATAGTAGATTTGACCAACAGAAACGTTAAAACGTTCAACGGCGGCATCATCATAAATGCGTGTTGTGACGCCGGTCGTGACCTGGTTGGCGGAAGCAATACGGTCGAGACCGCCATAAGTGCGGTCGCGGAACAGGCCGTTATAGTCGGATTGCAGCAAAGAAGAATCGTAGTTATAGATGCCGCTCTGGTCGCGGTACGGCACATACAGGTACTGCACGCGTGGTTCCAGCGTCTGGGTATACCCCGGCGCCAGCATCGCCATATCGCGTTCGAAGATGAGCTTACCGTCGACTTTAAACTGCGGCATGACGCGGTTAACCGAATCTTCCAGCTTATTTTTGTTGTTTGGATCGCTGTTATAGCTGTCCAGATTCGTTTGCTGATAGTGCGTCGCCATCAGCTTCGCTTCGGTGTTCAGGCTGCCCCAGCGGTTGGAGAGCGGCAAATTGATGGTTGGCTCCAGGTGGACGCGGGTCGCTTCCGGCATATTGTCTTTGGTGTTGACGAAATGTACCGCCTGGCCGTAGATCCGGGTATCAAACGGCCCGAGATCGTTATGGTAGTAGTTAACGTCTAACTGCGGCTCCGCAGAGTAGCTGCTGGTGTTCTGATCGTTAAACACCTGGAATTGTTTGGTCGACACCGTAGCGTCAAAGTTTTGTACGGCGTAGCCGACGCTGAATTTCTGCGTTGCGTAGCCGTCGGTACTGGAACCGTACTTACTGTCGAAATCATTAAAGTAGCTGGAGTCGCTGACTTTGGTGTAATCGACGTTAAAACGCCACACCTGATCCATCACGCCTGAGTGCTGCCAGTAGAATAACCAGCGGTGCTTATCGCCCTCTTTGGGATGTTCGTCCTCGTAGACTTTATCAGAAGGCAGATAATCTAATTCCATCAACCCGGCGCCTGCCTGCGTGAGATAACGGAATTCGTTCTCCCACATAATATTGCCGCGGCGGTGCATATAGTGCGGGGTGATGGTGGCGTCCATATTGGGCGCGATGTTCCAGTAATACGGTAAGTAGAACTCGAAATAGTTCTTGGTCGTGTATTTCGCGTTCGGGATCAGGAAACCTGAGCGACGTTTGTCACCGACGGGTAGCTGTAAATAGGGGCTATAAAAGATCGGAACCGGACCTACTTTAAACCGGGCGTTCCAGATCTCCGCAACCTGTTCTTCGCGGTCATGGATGACTTCACTCCCCACCACGCTCCAGGTATCGGAGCCAGGCAGACAGGAGGTAAAGCTGCCGTTTTCCAGAATGGTATAGCGGTTTTCGCCGCGCTGCTTCATGAGATCGGCTTTACCGCGCCCCTGACGGCCCACCATCTGGTAATCGCCTTCCCAGACGTTCGTGTCTTTGGTGTTCAGGTTCGCCCAGCCCTTCGGCCCTTTAAGGATGACCTGATTATCATCATAATGCACATTACCCAGCGCATCGACGGTGCGTACAGGTTCCGGCTGACCTTCCGCCTGCTTCTGATGAAGCTGCACTTCATCCGCTTGCAGGCGGCTATTCCCCTGCATAATGTCCACGTTGCCGGTAAAAACGGCATCGTCCGGGTAGTTACCTTTAGCGTTATCGGCATTGATAGTAACCGGCAGATCGTTGGTATCGCCTTTTACCAGAGGACGATCGTAGCTCGGCACGCCCAACATACACTGTGAGGCGAGATCGGCTGCCAGCCCCTGATGACTATAAAGGGCGCTGGCGATCATGGTGGCCAGAAGAGTGGGAATACGTTTTTTCATACGTTGTATTTATTGTTCCATCATCGGTAGCGTTGCGCGTGACAAACGGTCACAGCCTAACTTACTCATCTTCGCTGCGCCAGTGTTAATCCTGCCGTTTAGCGTCTGTGGTGTTAGGCACGGCATTGAATGACAGGTATGATAATGCAAATTATAGGCGATGTCCCACAATTGACCGTAGCCTTCATTCGCAGAAAAGCACCTTATTTTGTGGGAGATAGCCTCACCGATAGCGTAACGTTTTGGGGAGTCTATGCAGTACTGGGGAAAGATAATTGGCGTCGCCGTAGCCCTGATGATGGGCGGCGGCTTTTGGGGCGTGGTCCTGGGTCTGCTGGTGGGCCATATGTTCGACAAAGCCCGCAGCCGAAAAATGGCGTGGTTTGCCAACCAGCGGGAACGGCAGGCGCTGTTTTTTGCCACCACCTTTGAAGTGATGGGCCACTTAACCAAATCAAAAGGACGGGTGACGGAAGCAGATATTCATATCGCCAGTCAGTTGATGGATCGCATGAATTTACACGGCGATTCACGTACTGCCGCGCAGAACGCCTTTCGGGTCGGAAAAGCGGATAATTACCCATTACGTGAAAAGATGCGGCAGTTTCGTAGCGTCTGCTTCGGACGTTTTGATCTGATCCGGATGTTTCTGGAAATTCAGATCCAGGCGGCGTTTGCCGATGGCTCGCTGCATCCTAATGAGCGGGAAGTGCTGTACGTGATTGCGGAAGAGTTAGGTATTTCCCGCGTACAGTTCGATCAGTTTCTGCGCATGATGCAGGGCGGCGCGCAGTTTGGCGGCGGTTATCATCAACAGTCCGGCGGCGGCTGGCAGCAGGCGCAGCGCGGCCCGACGCTGGAAGATGCCTGTAATGTGCTGGGGGTTAAAACCACCGACGATGCAACCACCATTAAACGCGCTTATCGCAAACTGATGAGCGAGCATCATCCGGACAAACTGGTCGCGAAAGGTTTACCGCCGGAAATGATGGAGATGGCGAAGCAAAAAGCGCAGGAAATTCAGAAAGCGTATGAGCTAATCAAAGAACAGAAAGGCTTCAAGTGATTGAATTGCCGGATGCGGCTAGCGCCTTATCCGGCCTACGTTAATGAATGTAGGCCGGGCAAGCGAAGCGCCCCGGCATAAATTGGCTCCGAATTTAAAAATCTGCCGGGACTTTAAACGTCATGCTGTTACCGTAAGCGGGATGGGTAATGGTCAGCATTTCGGCGTGTAACTGCAAACGCGGCGCCAGCGACAACGCTTCCGGCGAAGCGTAAAACCGATCGCCTAAAATCGGGTGGCCTAACGCCAGCATATGCACACGAAGCTGATGCGAACGCCCGGTGATCGGTTTGAGCACCACGCGGGCGGTATTATCCGCCGCAAACTCCACCACGTTATATTCCGTTTGCGCCGGTTTGCCGGTTTCATAACACACTTTCTGCTTTGGCCGGTTCGGCCAGTCGCAGATGAGCGGTAAGTCAACCAGTCCTTCCGCCGGGGAGGGATGCCCCCATACGCGCGCCACATACTGCTTTTTCGGCTCCCGTTCGCGGAACTGGCGTTTTAGCTCCCGTTCCGCGGCTTTGGTCAGCGCCACTACAATCACGCCGCTGGTGGCCATATCCAGACGATGCACCGACTCTGCCTGCGGGTAGTCGCGCTGGATACGCGTCATAATGCTGTCTTTGTGCGCTTCCAGACGCCCCGGCACGGACAACAGGCCGCTGGGCTTATTGACCACCATAATGTGCTCATCCTGATACAGGATAACCAGCCAGGGTTCCTGCGGCGGATTGTAGTTTTCCATCCCCATGTACGGCTCCGTTATTGGTGCGTGACGACGATAAGACGCAGCGCGTCCAGACGCCAGCCTGCCTGATTCAGGCTTTCCAGCACCTGCTGACGGTTGCTGTCGATAGCGGCAAGTTCGTCGTCGCGAATGTTCGGGTTGACGGCGCGCAGCGCTTCCAGACGCGACAGTTCCCCGGACAGTTTTTCATCCGCCTCGCGACGCGCGTTATCAATCAGCGCTCTGGCGGACTTTTCAATCTGCGTCTCGCCCAGTTGCAAAATGGCGTGGACGTCCTGTTGCACGGCGTTAACCAGTTTGCTGCCGGTGTGGCGATTCACGGCGCTGAGCTGACGGTTGAAGGTTTCAAACTCGACCTGGGCGGCCAGATTGTTGCCGTTTTTATCTAACAGCATACGTACCGGCGTCGGCGGCAGGAAGCGGTTCAGTTGTAGCTGTTTCGGCGCCTGCGCTTCCACGACGTAAACCAGTTCGACCAGCAGCGTGCCGACGGGCAGCGCTTTATTTTTCAACAGCGAAATGGTGCTGCTGCCGGTATCGCCGGAGAGGATCAGATCCAGCCCGTTACGGATGAGCGGATGTTCCCAGGTAATAAACTGCGCATCTTCGCGAGACAGGGCTACGTCACGTTCAAACGTGATAGTACAGCCGTCTTCCGGCAGGCCGGGGAAATCCGGCACCAACATGTGATCGGACGGCGTCAACACGATCAGGTTGTCGCCGCGATCGTCCTGGTTAATGCCGACGATATCGAACAGGTTCATGGCGAACGCGATCAGGTTGGTGTCGTCGTCCTGTTCTTCAATGCTTTGTGCGAGCTGTTGGGCTTTTTCTCCGCCGTTGGAGTGGATCTCCAGCAGGCGGTCGCGGCCCTGTTCTAACTGGGCTTTTAGCGCTTCATGTTGCTCGCGGCAGGATTTGATCAGATCGTCAAACCCGTCGGTTTCTTCAGGCGCGGCCAGATAGTTAATCAGACTGGCGTAGGCTGAATCATAAATCGCGCGACCGGTCGGGCAGGTGTGCTCAAAGGCGTCCAGCCCTTCGTGATACCAGCGAACCAGCACCGACTGGGCGGTTTTTTCCAGGTACGGGACGTGGATCTGGATATCATGCGCCTGGCCGATACGATCCAGACGACCAATACGCTGTTCCAGCAGATCCGGGTTAAACGGCAAGTCGAACATCACCAGATTGCTGGCAAACTGGAAGTTACGTCCTTCGGAGCCGATTTCAGAACATAACAGCACCTGCGCGCCGGTATCTTCTTCGGCGAACCAGGCGGCGGCGCGGTCGCGTTCGATAATCGACATGCCCTCATGGAACACGGCGGCGCGGATGCCTTCGCGTTCGCGCAGCACCTGCTCCAGCTGTAACGCGGTGGTCGCCTTAGCGCAGATCACCAGCACTTTTTGCGAACGATGGCTGGTCAGATAGCCCATTAGCCACTCAACGCGTGGGTCGAAGTTCCACCAGGTGCCGGTATCGCCTTCGAACTCCTGATAAATTTGTTCCGGATAGAGCATATCGCGGGCGCGATCTTCCGCGCTCTTACGCGCGCCCATAATGCCGGAGACCTTAATGGCGGTCTGATACTGGGTCGGCAGCGGCAGTTTTACCGTATGCAGTTCACGTTTCGGGAACCCCTTGACGCCGTTACGGGTGTTGCGGAACAGAACGCGGCTGGTGCCGTGGCGATCCATCAGCATCGACACCAGCTCATCACGGGCGGCCTGCGCGTCGTCGCGATCGCTATTAGCGGCCTGCAACAGCGGTTCAATATCCTGTTCGCCGATCAGATCGCCCAGCCTGTTCAGTTCGTCGTTGCTGAGTTTATTGCCCGCCAGCAGCATGGCCACCGCATCGGCGACAGGGCGGTAGTTTTTCTGTTCTTCGACAAACTGTTCGAAATCGTGGAAACGGTTCGGATCCAGCAGGCGCAGACGGGCGAAATGGCTTTCCATCCCCAGCTGTTCTGGCGTGGCGGTCAGCAGCAGCACGCCCGGTACGCGTTCAGCTAATTGTTCGATGGCCATATATTCACGGCTCGGCGCATCGGTGCTCCACACCAGATGATGCGCTTCGTCGACCACCAGCAAATCCCACTCGGCGTCGCACAAATGTTCCAGACGCTGCTTATTACGGCGGGCGAAATCCAGCGAGCAGATCACCAGTTGTTCGGTTTCAAACGGGTTATACGCGTCGTGCTGCGCTTCGGTATAGCGTTCGTCATCGAACAGCGCGAAGCGCAGGTTGAAACGGCGCAGCATTTCTACCAGCCACTGGTGTTGCAGGGTTTCCGGAACAATGATCAATACGCGTTCCGCCGCGCCGGATAATAACTGTTGATGCAGTATCATCCCGGCTTCAATGGTTTTACCTAAGCCCACTTCATCCGCCAGCAGTACGCGCGGCGCATGGCGACGACCCACATCATGAGCGATATTAAGCTGATGCGGGATCAGATTGGTCCGCTGACCGCGCAGGCCGCTGTATGGCATCCGGTACTGCTCGCTCTGAAATTTACGGGCGCGATAGCGCAGCGCGAACCGATCCATTCGATCGATTTGACCGGCGAACAGACGATCCTGGGGCTTACTGAAAACCAACTTGCTGTCGAGCAGAACTTCGCGCAGCGTCACATTGGTCTCTTCGGTATCCAGGCGGGTGCCGACATAAACAAGCAGGCCATTTTCTTCTTTTACTTCATCGATATGTAGCTGCCAGCCTTCATGGCTTGTAATCGTATCGCCAGGGTTGAACATGACGCGGGTCACGGGAGAATCACTGCGCGCATACAGGCGGTTTTCCCCCGTGGACGGGAAAAGTAAGGTGACGGTTCGCGCATCCATCGCAACAACGGTTCCAAGTCCCAGCTCGCTTTCTGTATCGCTGATCCAGCGTTGACCAAGTGTAAAAGGCATATGTGTTCGGCTCTATATCTTTAATTGCAGGCATTACTCGCCATTCCCAGGCGACAGCACTGGATAATTGCGAGTATACGACCCCGCTACCAGGCTAATGTGGTAGTGGCGTTAATTAGGTCCAGGAATGGAAAGGGCGCTATGGTACTGGAAGGCGGCGCTTTCGTCACGCGTCAAAATAGCCCCAGTTGCCCGGTCAGTAGTGTAGCAAAATTATCTTCAACGAAGGGAAGAATTCCTTCCGCCACGGGTTGTAGCTGGCGGGTAAGATAGTGTTCGTAATCCAGCGGCGACTGCTGGTAATCCACGGGCTCGGGGCCGTTAACAGTCCAGACATATTTTATGGCGCCGCGATTCTGATACTGCGCCGGACGACCCTGCTTCAGGTTTTGTTCATCCGCCAGCCGGGCGGCGCGAACGTGCGGCGGGATGTTACGTTGGTACTCATGTAAAGGGCGACGCAGACGCTTACGATAAACCAGCTGCGCGTCCAGTTCGCCCGCCATCAGTTTATCGATAGTCTCACGCACATAGTCTTGATAAGGTTCATTGCGAAAAACACGCAGATACAGCTCCTGTTGAAAGCGCTGCGCCAGCGGCGTCCAGTCGGTCCGCACCGTTTCCAAACCTTTAAATACCATGCGCTGGCTGTCGCCTTCCTGAATCAGGCCCGCGTAGCGTTTTTTACTGCCAGTATCCGCGCCGCGGATGGTCGGCATCAGAAAACGGCAAAAGTGGGTTTCAAACTCCAGCTCCAGCGCGCTGGTCAAATTTTGCTGTTGTAACGTCTGCGCCCACCATTCGTTCACGTGGCGCACCAGCCTGTGCCCGATTTCCGCCGCGTCGGCTTCTGAATGCGCACGCCGGAGCCAGACGAAAGTGGAATCGGTATCGCCATAAATCACGTCATAACCCTGCGCCTCAATCAATGCTTTGGTCTGGCGCATAATCGCATGACCGCGCATGGTGATTGACGACGCCAGACGGGGATCGAAAAAGCGGCAGGCCGTGGTGCCGAGTACGCCATAAAAGGCGTTCATAATGATTTTAAGCGCCTGCGAGAGCGGTTTATTGCCCTGACGTTTGGCTTCATCGCGCCCGTGCCAGATTTGGCTAACAATTTCCGGCAGGCAGTGCTTTTCTCGTGAAAACCAGGCGTCAAGGAAACCTTCGGTACTGTGTTCCGGATCCGGCTGCGCCATGCCTTCGACCAGCCCGACGGGATCAATCAAAAACGTGCGGATAATCGACGGGTACAGGCTTTTATAATCCAGCACCAGTACTGAATCGTATAATCCGGGTTGTGAATCCATTACGTAGCCGCCGGGACTTGCCAGCGGCGGCACTTCGCCGAGATTGGGCGCGACATAGCCGGCGCGGTGCATTCGCGGAAAGTAAAGATGCCCGAATGCGGCGACCGAACCGCCGTGGCGATCGACCGGCAGGCCGTTGATCGTCGCGCGTTCCAGCAAAAACGGCATGATCTCGGTTTTATGGAAAATGCGCGTGACCAGCTCGCAGTCTTTCAGGTTGTAGGTGGCGAGGGCGGGTTTATCCTGGGCAAAGCGACGATCGATCTCATCCATACGATCCCAGGGATTATCAATGGATTTTCCTTCGCCGAGCAGTTCCTGCGAGACGGCTTCCAGCGAAAAAGACGAAAAATTCCAGAACGCGGATTTAAGCGCGTCGATACCATCGATAATGACTCGCCCTCTGGCCTGGGCGAAAAAAACGCCGTTTTTGAAGCCATGTTCGCGCCACTCCAGTTCGCTATTGTCTCGCCCCAGCCGTAAAGGGATATGGTAGCGTTCGGCATGTTTTTGCAGCATACGCAGGTCGAACTGCACCACGTTCCAGCCGATGATGACGTCAGGATCATGTTCGGCAAACCAGGCGTTGAGTTTTTCCAGCAGCTGCGGGCGGCTGGCGACATACACAAGCTCGAAGTCCAGTTGGCGGTCATCGCCATTCGCCGGGCCCAGCATATAAACGGTACGCTGGCCGCAGCCTTCCAGACCAATGCAATACAGTTCGCCGTGTCGCGTGGTTTCGATATCCAGCGAGACCCATTTTAGCGGCGGTCGATAGTCGGGGTGGGGTTTAAGACGCGCATTGCGGATAACGCCGTTGCGCATCTTGCCGTCTACCCAAACGGGCGACGTAATAAAACGCTCCATCAGGTAACGTTCCGGCGGGCGTACATCCGCTTCATAAACGGTGACGCCGTTTTCGCGCAGCAGTTTCTCCATCCGCATAAGCTGGCGGTGAGTACGGCAATACAGACCGGATACCGGCTGACGATGAAAGTCTCGCAGCTGGAGCGGCGTCAGGCGATAGTCTTTTTCCGCCTGTAGCAGCGAGGCGGCGCGGGAGGTCTGGCTGGTCGGAATAAACGCCACGGACTCTTGCGGCGCCAGCGTCGCCTGCACAGGGCCGTTGTCTGTCGCCAGCCAGAAAGAGACCTCCGTCCCTTGCGGCGTATCCCGCCAGTGCCGGGTTAAAATGAAACCTGCCTGCGCCACGATGATTACCTGTCTAAAAAATTCACGCTAATTATAACCTGTTTTAGGGGGTAATACTGTTATTTTGTACAGGCATATAACGTAAAAGCCGATATCCGCTGTAATAAAAAGTTTCTCGCAGTAAGAAGCGGGTTTTCGCCCACCAGGATTTATAGCGGGTGGATCGCGTGGGTGATGAGCGGCTATCGATACCATTATCCTGAGCGATAGTTTTCAGACGCAGCATATGCAGCGGATCGCTGACCAGTAACGCTGTGCGCCATTGTTGTTGTCGCAGTATCTGTTTTGCGTAACGAATATTTTCGCGCGTCACGGTAGAGCGCTCTTCAATAAAAATCGCCTTAGCCGGAATGCCTTTTTCCAGAACGTATTGACGGGCTATCGCCGCGTCGGAAACCGTTGCGCCAGCGCCGTAGCCGCCCGTTAATACCAACGCGCGGACAATGTGTTGTTGGTAAAGCCAGATGGCATGATCCAGTCTGGCCTGAAAAACGGGAGAAGGCGTTTTTCCGCTAACGCCTGCTCCTGCGACAATCGCGCAGTCAGCTATGCGCGTCTGGTTTTGCTGACTGAACTGATAAATAGCGATGGCATTATGGATAAACACCGTAGCCATAATGAGAATTATGCCTGCCGCGATTCTGATGATGTAGCGATATTTCATGAATGAGTTCGTTCCCCGTGACGGGTGTAATGGATATTTTAACGATAAAAGGGCTTTTAGCGTCAGATATTTTTGCTGACGTATATTTATCAATATAATGATGCCGGTATATACAGCAGATATAATTATCCTATAACTGCTAATTTTGAATCATGTTTATTTACCATTTTTACCCATGTATTAGCCGTTTTGTGTCAAGTCTGTTTTCATACATTAAGTATTTTTCAGAAAGGCGCTTGTTCGAATCTGTTACTTATTTCTCGGATTAACAAAAAAGCGATATTTTTTGTTTGTTTTACTTAATGAAAAGTGTAACAATTTCATTTGGAACATCCGCACCGTCAGGTAGAAATATAATATTCCAATTGGCCGCTATGGTTAAATAAAAATGGATTACAGTGCGAATTCGTCGGGAACTCTCTGCATAATTTAATTTTTATTTTAGAATATAATTTTATTTTGACTTTCGGGTGCGGGTGTTTTTATCAAAATTTGTGGTATTCGGGAATGATCTTTTATGAATGTGAGTATGCAGGCGCGTCTGGTAGGGAGCGACCGTTATCTTTTCGTCAATACTCAACGCGCTAACCCTTCCATAAAAACCGTGAGTCGATTTTTTGAGTATAAAACATGGACAGAACAAATTTGGCGTACCGAGATTATTGAAAACGGCAATGCTTTTTTTCACTGGCAAGGACACGACAGAAAAAACGGACATCGGGATACCATTATTAACTATCTGTTAAATGGGCAACGCTGGCAGTCAACAATCGAGGATTATATTTTCTTCCATGCGCTGGAAGGAAAAGTGTTGCAGGGATATTATGATAATATTATTGAATATGTGAGTTCTGATCATTACGTCTATCAAAGCGCATTTGCTGAATATATCACCGACCAGATTCATCAACGCGCCCCCCATGGGACGCGTTTTTAGAGGCATTACTGCCCGTAATAGGCTTTTGCGCCGTGTTTGCGTAGATAGTGTTTATCCAGCAGGGATTGCTGCATGTCGGGCAACTGCGGCGCAAGCTGGCGGCAGAAGATCCCCATATAGGCCACTTCTTCCAGCACGATGGCGTTATGCACTGCATCCTCGGCATTTTTACCCCAGGCAAACGGGCCGTGCGAATGGACAAGCACGCCGGGCATTTGAGCAGCGTCAATACCTTGTTTTTCAAAGGTTTCAACAATGACATTGCCCGTTTCCCATTCATACTCGCCATTAATTTCCGCCTCGGTCATTTTGCGAGTGCAGGGAATCGTACCGTAGAAATAGTCGGCATGGGTGGTTCCCATCGCCGGAATCGGCTGACCCGCCTGCGCCCAGATAGTCGCGTGGCGCGAATGGGTGTGTACGATGCCGCCGATAGTCGGAAATGCCTGGTACAACAGACGGTGGGTTGGCGTATCGGACGACGGTTTCTTATGACCTTCAACGACTTCACCGCTCTCCAGACTGACCACCACCATATCGTCAGCGGTCATGACGCTATAATCGACGCCGGACGGCTTAATCACCAGTACGCCGCGTTCGCGATCGACGGCGCTGACGTTACCCCAGGTGAGGGTGACCAGGTTGTGTTTTGGCAGCGCCAGATTAGCTTCCAGTACCTGGCGTTTGAGATCTTCTAACATTGTTTTCTCCCTGCCGGATGGCGCTTCGCTTATCCGGCCTACGAGCGACGGTGTGCCGGATGGCGACACAAATGCCTTATTCGACCTACAGGACCGTAGGCCCGGTAAACGCAGTGCCACCGGGCATTCAGACTCCACTTTTAGCGTTTTAAACCGTAATACACCTCGTTCCAGCGCAGCGCGTCCTTAAAGGCCGGCAGACGGGTATCGTTATCAATCACCGCGATTTCGATATCGTGTATTTCTGCGAACTGGCGCATATCGTTCAGATCCAGCGCGTGGCTGAAGACGGTATGGTGCGCGCCGCCAGCCAGAATCCACGCTTCGGAGGCGGTCGGCAGATCCGGCTGCGCCTTCCACAGCGCGTTAGCCACCGGCAGTTTCGGCAGGGAGTGCGGCGTTTTTACGGTGTCAATGCAGTTGACCAGCAGGCGATAACGATCGCCGAGGTCGATCAGGCTGGCGACGATCGCCGGGCCGGTTTGGGTATTGAAAATCAAACGCGCCGGATCTTCCTTGCCGCCAATGCCGAGGTGCTGGACGTCGAGGATCGGTTTCTCTTCCACCGCGATGGACGGACACACCTCCAGCATGTGCGAGCCGAGCACCAGATCGTTGCCTTTCTCGAAGTGGTAGGTGTAATCCTCCATAAATGAGGTGCCGCCCTGCAGACCGGTTGACATCACTTTCATAATGCGAAGCAGAGCGGCGGTTTTCCAGTCGCCTTCGCCCGCAAAGCCGTAGCCCTGTTGCATCAGACGCTGTACGGCCAGACCCGGGAGTTGTTTCAGGCCGTGCAAATCTTCAAATGTCGTCGTAAAGGCGTGAAAGCCGCCCTGTTCCAGGAAACGCTTCATACCGAGTTCAATACGCGCCGCTTCTCGCACGTTCTGGCGTTTATCGCCGTGGATTTGGGTGGCGGGCGTCAGGGTATAGCTGCTTTCATACTCGTCAATCAGAGCGTTGATATCGCCGTCGCCGATAGAATTCACCACCTGCACCAGATCGCCGACCGCCCAGGTATTGACCGAAAAGCCAAATTTGATTTGCGCGGCCACTTTATCACCGTCAGTCACTGCGACTTCACGCATATTGTCGCCGAAGCGGCAGACTTTTAGCTGGCGAGTATCCTGTTTAGAGACCGCCTGGCGCATCCAGGCGCCGATACGCGTATGGGCCTCTTTATCCTGCCAGTGACCGGTGACGACCGCGTGCTGCTGACGCATCCGCGCGCCGATAAAACCGAACTCGCGGCCGCCGTGCGCAGTCTGGTTCAGGTTCATAAAGTCCATATCGATGCTGTCCCACGGCAGGGCGGCGTTAAATTGGGTATGGAATTGCAGTAGTGGTTTGTTAAGAATACTCAGCCCGTTGATCCACATTTTGGCCGGGGAGAAGGTGTGCAGCCAGACCACCAGCCCTGCGCAGCGATCGTCATAATTGGCGTCACGACAAATGGCGGTAATCTCATCCGGCGAGGTGCCCAGCGGTTTTAATATCAGTTTACATGGCAGTTTGGCTTCGGTATTCAGCGCGTTGACCACATGCTCGGCATGTTGGGTGACCTGACGCAGGGTTTCTGTGCCATACAAATGCTGGCTGCCAATCACAAACCATACTTCATAATTATCAAAAATCGTCATTGTCGTGTCCTTAATGAGTCAGGATTGCCTGATTGGCCGGGGTCGTTGGCGCCGGCGCGGCAGTCGGAAGATAATGTTGTTCTGCGCTTAGCGCCCACTGCTGGTAGCGGCGGTAAAGCTGTTCGAAGCGTTGCGCCTGTTCAGGGTGGGGGCGCAGAGTGCGTTCTACCGCGCTTGCCATGCTTTGCTGGGCGGCAGGAATATCGGCATGGACTTTCGCAGCGACGGCGGCAAAGATAGCGGCGCCTAATGCGCAACACTGGTCGGAAGCGACGATCTGCAACGGACGATTCAGTACGTCGCAGCAGACCTGCATAATGACCTGATTTTTACGGGCGATGCCGCCAAGCGCCATCACGTTATTGACCGCGATACCTTGATCGGTAAAACACTCCTGAATGGCGCGCGCGCCGAAGGCGGTCGAGGCGACCAGACCGCCAAACAGCGCTGGCGCGTCGGTGGCGAGATTGAGATCGGTAATGACGCCTTTCAGACGCTGATTAGCATTGGGCGTGCGGCGACCGTTAAACCAGTCGAGCACCACCGGCAGGTGATCCAGGGACGGATTTTTCGCCCAGGCGTCGGTGAGCGCTGGCAGTAGCTGCTTCTGGCTGGCGTTAATCTGGGGTTTCAGTTCCGGGTGCTGCGCGGCAAGTTGTTCCAGCGGCCAGCTCAACACGCGGCTAAACCAGGCGTAGATATCGCCGAAAGCAGATTGCCCCGCTTCCAGACCGATAAAGTTCGGCACCACGCTGCCGTCAACCTGACCGCAAATGCCTTTCACGGCGCGATCCCCGACGCTCTGTTTATCCGCAATCAGAATGTCGCAGGTAGACGTGCCGATGACTTTTACCAGCGTATTGGACTGTGCGCCCGCGCCGACCGCGCCCATGTGACAGTCGAACGCGCCGCCGGAAATCACCACGCTTTCCGGCAAGCCGAGGCGCTGCGCCCATTCGGCGCACAGGGTGCCCACGGGCAGATCGGCGGTGAAGGTTTCGCTAAATAACGGGTAGCGCAGATGACGGTTAATGCACGGATCGAGTTCATCAAAGAAGCTCGCGGGCGGCAGACCGCCCCAGCTTTCATGCCACAGTGTTTTGTGCCCGGCGCTGCAGCGGCCACGGTGGATATCCTGCGGGCGAGTGGTGCCGGAAAGCAGCGCCGGCACCCAGTCACACAGTTCAATCCACGAGACGGCGGCCTGCGCGACGGCGCTATCCTGACGGGTAACGTGCAGAATCTTCGCCCAGAACCATTCGCTGGAGTAAATGCCGCCAATATAGCGGGAGTAGTCGACCTTGCCTGGCTTATGGCACAGACGAGTGATTTCGTCGGCCTCTTCCACGGCGGTGTGATCTTTCCACAGCACAAACATCGCATTCGGGTTCTCGGCGAACTCCGGACGCAGCGCCAGGACGTTACCGTCGGCGTCAATCGGCGCTGGCGTAGAGCCGGTGCTGTCAACGCCAATGCCAACGACATTTGCGCGTTGCGCGGCGCTTAATTGTGCCAGAACGGCTTTCAGCGCGGCCTCCATTGACTCCATGTAGTCGCGCGGATGATGACGGAACTGGTTGTTCGGGCCGTCGCAATAACGGCCTTCTTGCCAGCGCGGATACCACTCTACGCTGGTGGCGATCTCGTCGCCGGTGGCGCAGTCCACTGCCAGAGCGCGCACTGAATCACTGCCAAAATCGAGGCCAATTGCAATTGCCATCGTCTTACTCCATCCAGAAAAACAGGTATGGAGAAACAGTAGAGAGTCGCGGCAAAAACCGTCAGGCAGGATCCGCTAATCTTATGGACAAAAATGCTAATGCTTTGCAAAGTGTGACGCTGTGCAAATATTCAATGTGGACATTCCAGCCATAGTTATAGACACTTCTGTTACTTAATTTTATCGCCTGAACTGTACGCTTTTGTTACAAAGCGCTTTTCACAAGCGGGGTTGATACGTGCTTTCATCAAGCGCAAGGTCTTGCGGAGACGTAAGCACTGTCGTCCTGGTCAATATGGACAATTTGTTTCTTCTCTGAACATCGGGGGGTAGAGAAATCATGGCTGAAACGCAAAATGATCCGCTATTGCCGGGATATTCATTTAATGCCCATCTGGTCGCCGGACTGACGCCAATTGAAGCGAATGGATATCTGGATTTTTTTATCGATCGTCCGTTGGGCATGAAGGGATATATTCTTAACCTGACCATCCGCGGAGAGGGCGTCATTAATAATAATGGCGAGCAGTTTGTCTGTCGGCCTGGCGATATATTATTGTTTCCGCCGGGCGAGATTCATCACTATGGACGGCATCCGGACGCCAGCGAGTGGTATCACCAGTGGGTTTATTTCCGGCCTCGCGCCTACTGGCAGGAGTGGCTGACCTGGCCGACAATCTTTGCCCAGACAGGATTTTTCCGCCCGGACGAGGCGCGCCAGCCGCATTTCAGCGAACTGTTCGGGCAGATCATCAGCGCCGGGCAAGGAGAAGGTCGCTATTCTGAGCTACTGGCGATCAATCTGCTGGAGCAGTTGTTGCTCAGACGTATGGCGGTAATTAATGAGTCGTTGCATCCGCCGATGGATAGCCGTGTGCGCGATGCCTGCCAGTATATCAGCGACCATCTGGCGGACAGCCATTTTGATATCGCCAGCGTCGCCCAGCATGTCTGCCTGTCGCCCTCCCGGTTATCGCATCTGTTCCGCCAGCAGTTAGGCATTAGCGTATTGAGCTGGCGCGAAGATCAGCGTATCAGCCAG
Organism: Salmonella sp. NW722; assembly: GCF_051702785.1. Lineage (NCBI taxonomy): Bacteria > Pseudomonadati > Pseudomonadota > Gammaproteobacteria > Enterobacterales > Enterobacteriaceae > Salmonella > Salmonella sp. NW722. The sequence continues at coordinate 181,249 of NZ_JAMMIN010000003.1, read as the reverse complement.
GCGAAACTCCTGCTTAGCACCACGCGAATGCCGATAGCGACCGTTGGGCGCAATGTTGGATTTGACGATCAGCTCTATTTTTCGCGGGTATTTAAAAAATGCACCGGGGCAAGTCCTAGCGAGTTCAGGGCCGGATGTGAATAAAAAGTGAATGATGTGTCCACAAAGATGTCATAAGCCGTAACTATTCGGATAATTGACGGCTTGACGAAGGGGGACGGGGTAAGCAGAATCCCTGCTTCATCACGCTGACGGACACACTATGCAAGCACTGCTGGAACACTTTATCACCCAATCCACTCTGTATTCGCTTATCGCCGTGTTGCTGGTCGCCTTCCTGGAATCGCTGGCGCTGGTGGGGTTGATTTTACCCGGCACGGTACTGATGGCGGGGCTGGGCGCGCTTATCGGCAGCGGCGAGCTCAATTTTTGGCATGCCTGGCTGGTGGGTATTATCGGCTGTCTGATGGGCGACTGGATTTCGTTCTGGCTGGGGTGGCGCTTTAAAAAGCCGCTACACCGCTGGTCTTTTATGAAAAAGAACAAGTCGCTGCTGGATAAAACCGAACACGCGCTGCATCAGCACAGTATGTTCACGATCCTGGTCGGACGTTTTGTCGGTCCGACGAGGCCTCTGGTGCCGATGGTGGCAGGGATGCTGGATCTTCCCGTGGCGAAATTTATTGGGCCGAACTTGATTGGCTGTTTGCTGTGGCCGCCGTTTTATTTCCTGCCGGGCATTCTGGCGGGAGCGGCAATCGATATTCCTTCCGATATGCAGAGCGGAGATTTCAAATGGCTGCTGCTGGCGACGGCGTTGCTGCTGTGGGTCGGAGGCTGGCTATGCTGGCGGCTGTGGCGCAGCGGCAAAGCGGCAGTCGATCGTTTAACCGCGTATTTCCCCCGCAGCCGTTTGCTGTATCTGGCGCCGTTGACGCTCGGGATCGGCGTGGTCGCGCTGGTGGTGCTGGTTCGCCACCCGCTGATGCCGGTATATATCGATATTCTGCGCAAAGTTGTGGGTTACTAACGATTCCTTTGCCGGATGGCGGCTTCGCCTTATCCGGCCTACAAAATATGGGATTTGATGCCCAATAGCGCTGAGGCGCTGGCCTGACCGCTTAGTAGCTCGTCTGTTTTGCCTTGCCACGCAATGCGTCCGTCGGCGACGACGATTGACCGGGGCGCAATTCGCGCCGCATCTTCCACGCTGTGCGAGACCATCAACAGCGTGAGCTGTCGCTCGCGGCAGATATCGCTGACCAACGTCAGCATCTCCTGGCGCAGCGCGGGATCGAGCGCGGAGAACGGTTCATCCAGCAGCAGTACCGGCTGTTCACGTACCAGGCAGCGCGCCAGCGCTACCCGCTGACGCTGACCGCCGGACAGCTCGCCCGGTAAACGCGTCATCAGACTCTCAATGCCCATCTGACGTGCGATAGCGTCCCGTTTTTCCCGCTGGCTGGCGTTGAGCGTTAACCCGGGGTTTAGCCCCAGACCGATATTTTGCTGCACATTCAGGTGGCTGAATAAATTATTCTCCTGAAACAGCATTGAGACCGGACGGCGTGAGGGCGGCGTAAGCGTATGATCTTCACCGGCAATCAGTAACGTACCGCTGGCAGGCGCAAGAAAACCGGCAATTAAATTCAACAACGTGCTTTTCCCCGCGCCGCTGGGGCCAAGAATCGCCACCTGCTCGCCGCGTTCTACCGCCAGCGTAAAACGCATCGGCAAATGATGGTAAAGCCAGGTGATATCAATCAGTTTTAGCATGTCGGCCCGGTAGTTTCTCTATGAGGGTAAATAACGTAAAGCAGAGCAGCAGCAGTATCAGCGCGGTCACCGCGCCGTCCTGGCTGCGGTAGGAGCCGATCTGCTGATACAGATAAAACGGCAGCGTGCGGAAATTGTCATTGCCGAAAAGCGCGACGACGCCAAAATCACCGATAGAAAGTACGCAGGCAAACGCCAGCGCCTGCGCCAGCGGACGTTTCAGCGCCCGCAGTTCCACGACCTTTAACCGCGACCAGCCTTCAATTCCTAATGACTGGCACAGCATTCCATAACGGGCGGTAATATCGCGCATTGGGTTTTCCAGGACTTTTAGCGCGTAGGGGATTGCCATCAGCGCATTGGTGAAAATCACGATGCCGTCGGCGGATTCCGGTAAGCCAACGCTGTTATTGAGCAGTAAAAAGAAGCCTGTCGCCAGCACGATCCCCGGCATCGCGAGGATCAACATCCCGCTGAGTTCCAGCGTTTGTCCGGCGAATAGTTGCTGGCGTTGGCGTAGCTCGCGGCTACTCCACAGCAGCATCATGGTCAGCACCACACACAGAACGCCCGCCGCCAGCGCAATGCGTAGCGATGTCCAGACAGCCTGCCACAGAATGGGTTGCGCCAGCACCTCCGGCAGGCTGCGGTTGACGCCATCGACCACCACGGCGACCAGCGGCGGAAGCAGCAGCAGCAGCGCCAGCACGATTAATAAGGCGTCCGTCAGACGGCTGTGGAGACGATCGTCAGGATCGCGCCAGCCCTGCGTCAGCGTCATCCCCGGGGCAATCGCTTTGCTCAACCGTTGGCTTAGCAGTACCAGCGCCAGGCAGCAGACCATCTGGATTAATGCCAGCATCGCCGCGCGGGCGGGATCGTAGTCATAACTGAGCGCCTGAAAGATAGCCAGTTCGATAGTGGTGGCCTGCGGGCCGCCGCCGAGCGACAGGACCGTTGCGAAACTGGCGAAGCAGAGCATAAAAATCAGCGCCGCGACGGGCGGAATTTGGCGGCGCAGCCACGGCCATTCGACAAAACGGAAAAAATGCCAGCCGCGCATACCGAGCTGGGCGGCGAGCTGGCGCTGCTCGCCGGGAATGCTTTCCAAAGATTGCAGCAACAAACGGCTCGCCATTGGCAGGTTAAAAAAGACGTGCGCCAGTAAAATGCCCTGCAAGCCGTAGGGGGAGAATGTCCACTGAAGCCCCAGCATCTGCCACAGCGAGGCCAGCCAGCCCTGACGGCCATACACGCTAAGAATGCCGAACACGGCAACCAGTACCGGCAGAATCAGCGTCATGGCGCACAGACGCAGCAGCGCCAGACGTCCAGGAAAACGGCGTCGATAAAGCGCGCGGGCGAGAAAAACCGCCGGGACCACAGACAGCACTGCGGACAGAAACGCCTGCCAGAATGAGAAGCGCACCACATGCCACAGGTAGCTATCCCGCCAGATTGTCGACCACGCGCCCGACGGCGCGTTCAGCCAAAGCGCCAGAAAGGCCGCCAGCGAGACGGTTATCATCAGCGCGGCGGCGCACAGCCCCGGAATCAGCCAGCCGGGAATTAACGGCTGACGGCGCGTTGCCATTCGCTAATCCATGCCTGGCGTTGTGCTGCCACTTGTTGCGGCGTGAATTCCAGCGTTGTGGCGGGTTTTGCCAATGATTCAAACCCTGCTGGTAGGGCGACGTCCGCTACCGGGTACATCCAGTTGCCGGTGGGTATGGCGTTCTGAAACGCCGGAGAAACCATAAATTTGAGGAATTTCTCCGCCAGTTCCGGCTGCTTACTGGCGACGGTACGCGCCGCGACTTCTACCTGTAAGTAATGGCCTTCGCTGAAGTTCGCGGCGGCGTAATTGTCCTTCTTCTCTTCAATAATGTGATACGCCGGAGAGGTGGTGTAACTGAGCACCAAATCGCTTTCACCTTTCAGAAATAAACCGTAGGCCTCGCTCCAGCCTTTCGTCACCGTCACCGTTTTGGCCGCCAGTTTTTGCCAGGCCTGCGGCGCGTTATCGCCATAAACTTTGCGCATCCACAGTAACAGCCCCAGCCCTGGCGTACTGGTACGCGGGTCCTGATAAATCACCCGCCATTTTTGATCGCTCTCGACCAGTTCTTTCAGGCTTTTCGGCGGATTTTTCAGCTTGCTTTTATCGTAGACAAAGGCGAAATAGCCGTAATCGAACGGCACAAATGTGTCGTTTTTCCAGCCGCCGGGCACCTTGACCGCCTCATTCGCCACGCCGCTTTTGGCAAAGAGTTTAGTTTGCGTGGCCGCTTCCAGCAGATTGTTGTCCAGCCCCAACACCACATCGGCTTTGCTGTTCTTCCCCTCCATCCGCAGGCGGTTGAGCAGCGAAACGCCATCCTCCAGCGCCACCAGTTTCAGCTCGCAGTTGCAATCGGCTTCAAACGCTTTTTTCACCGCCGGGCCTGGCCCCCAGTCGGCGGCGAACGAGTCGTAGGTATAGACGGTGAGAACGGGTTTGGCGAAAGCAGGCGCCGCGCACAGGAGTAAAAGCGGAAGATATTTTTTTAACACTTTGCACCTCAGTTAAAGAGTGGCAAAGGACTTGAGAGGTAGCCTCAAATCCCTTCGCCGGCATTATCCGGATCAGGTTCGACGGGTATTTTCTCAGCGCGCGCATGAGCGCGGCACCCCGTTGAGTTCGGCGTTAGTGTAGTGATTTTGTTGCCGGGCAGCAATCAAGAGCTGGCGTTAAGGATCTGGCGGCGCAAACCACGCCGATTTAAAATCAAACCAGCCGAGGGTATTCATGCGCAGCCCGCGCATACTGCGCTGTCCCTGGATAATCAGCCAGTGGTGGATCAGCGGCACAATCGCTTTGTTGGCCAGCAGTTGCTGGCACCAGTTCGCCAGGTTCATCTCGCCAGCGCGCCACTGCGCGGCGTCGTCCTGCCAGTCGCGCGGAATGCAGTTCTGCAAGAGCGGTACTTCGCACAGGTGCGCGAACAGCGAGAAATCCAGCGGCAGCGTAAAGTTAGCGCTATTGAGCCAGATATCGCTTTCGATCTCGCCGGCGTGCCATTGATCGTAGTCGATCTCCTGAATATGCAAATGCACCTGATGTTCAGCCAGAAGCGCGCTCATGATACGGGCGATAACCCGGTGCTCAATGTGTTCGCGATAGAAGGTCAGCGTGAGGGTTTCCAGCCCGGCGGGTTTTTCGCCCGGGCCTGGACGGGCGTGATGCCAGCGCGGTAAAAGCCCATAGGCCGGGAACCAGAGCTGCTGTAGCGGTTCATCTGCATGATAGAGTAAATTGGTGGGGGAGAGGACGTGGCTTACCCATTCTCTGACCTGCGGATGCGCGCCGCGCGGCGTTCTGGCGTCGAATAGCAGGTAATAGCACCCCTCTTCCAGTCGGCTTTCTATCGCTTTTTCACCGCCTTGTATCGGCCCTTCCAGCATCAAGCCGCAGGCCGGTTCTTCACTGATATCCGGCAGTACCCAGACGTTCACTTCGTCTATCAACGCCCGATAGCCGAAGTAGTCATCAAAGGCGAGTATCTTGAGCTGGTTCGGCGTATTACGCCGCACGGCATAAGGCCCGGTGCCGATAGGGTGGCTGGCGAAATTAGCCAGCGTTTCCCACTCCCGCGGCAAAATCATCGCCGGGACCTGGCCCAGCAGCCACGGCAACCAGCGATCCGGCTGGGAAAGATGAATATCCAGCGTCCACGCGGTAGGGGAGTCTATCTTTGTGATGTGCGAGTAAAGCGGAAGCGTATTGATACGCGTCAGCGAGGCGATGACATCTTCCATCTCCAGCTCGCGGCCATGATGAAAATGAATGCCGGGGCGCAGGTAGAAGCGCCACAGTAAAGGGGAAATTTGCTGCCAGTGGTGCGCAATGTCCGCTTCCAGTTCCCCGTTTTCCTCATTTACCCGCGTGAGCGAACTGAAAATTTGCCGGGCAATATGGGTTTCCGAGCGGCGTAATGCGGTTCCCGGCAGGAGATTGTGCATCGGACGATAGTAAAGAACCCGCAGAATATGCCGCCCCTGGCGGAAGCTGCGTCCCAGATGGGAAATCAGCATTTGCCTGACAGCGCTTTTATCGCCGACCAGTTGTACCAGTTGATCGATTCGATCTTGTTCCAGCAGGTCTTCCGCCCGCTGCTGTTGCAGCGCCAGTCCGGTATACAGGAACGTCAGACGCGAACGCTTTCCGCGTCCAACCTCGGCCTCCCATGTTAGCCAACCGCGCGCCTGCATCGTATTTAGCAGCGTACGCATATGGCGACGCGAACAGTTCAGCAGATCCGCCAGCTCATTAAGCGTGGTGTCTTGCGTTTTACCGTCACAACATTGCCAGAGACGGATAAATTGTTGTTGCAGGCGACCTGAGGGCATAAAAGGGGAACTCCGATGAAAAACTCAGCAATTTTATTATCCCTATATTAGGCCAATAATATCTTTCGATGAAGCAAGAGGAAGAGGTCACTATGCGCCAGTTCTGGTTGAGATATTTTGCCGCGACGGAAAAAACGTCCTGGCTGGCTTGCCTGAGCGCGCCGCAGCGCTTAAAAATGCTCGCGGAACTGATGCAGTGGGAGGCGACCGATTGAAGCCAATTGCAGACATCATGTGTGACTGAGTATTGGTGTAGGCGATAGCCTAAAATCACCCGCCAGCAGATAATATCTGCTGGCTTTTTTTATTTCGGCTGTTTCTGGATGACGACGATGGGACGGCGTCTCAACGGGATTTATACGGCGGTTTCTGTGGTCACGCGGGGGTGAGCGGGCGAGTAAAAGACGTATAAAAAATGCCGGAATATCCCCGGCATGAGCGACTGATGAGTAACCCGGCGCTTGATGGCGCTACGCTTATCAGGCCTACAGGATATAGTGGCAACCTGGTGATATTGCATAACCTGTAGGCCCGGTAAGGCGTGAAAGGTTACCGCATAAATGCCGGTTGTTTATTTTCGTAGGCGGCAATCGCGTCTTCGTGCTGTAGCGTCAGCCCGATGCTGTCCAGACCGTTCAACATGCAGTGGCGGCGGAAGTCGTCGATTTTAAAGCTGTAGGTCTTATCGCCTGCTTTCACCACCTGTGCTTCCAGATCCACTTCAAATTTAATGCCCGGATTGGCTTTCACCAGAGCAAACAGTTCATCGACCTGTGCGTCGCTCAGGGTTACCGGCAGCAGTTGGTTATTGAAACTGTTGCCGTAGAAGATGTCGGCGAAGCTTGGCGCGATCACCACTTTAAAGCCGTAATCGGTCAGCGCCCACGGCGCGTGTTCGCGCGACGAGCCGCAGCCAAAGTTTTCCCGCGCCAACAGTATCGACGCGCCTTGATATTCCGGAAAGTTCAACACGAATTCCGGATTTGGCTGTTGGCCCTTTTCGTCCAGGAAACGCCAGTCGTTAAACAGATGGGCGCCAAAACCGGTGCGCGTAACCTTCTGCAAAAACTGTTTAGGGATAATTGCATCGGTATCGACGTTGGCGGCATCCAGTGGGACAACCAGGCCGGTATGCTGGGTAAATTTCTCTGCCATGGTAGTTTCCTTATTTGATGCTGCGAATGTCGGCGAAGTGGCCGGTAACGGCGGCAGCGGCGGCCATCGCCGGGCTGACTAAATGCGTGCGACCCCCGCGGCCCTGACGACCTTCAAAGTTACGGTTGCTGGTGGAGGCGCAGCGCTCGCCCGGGTTCAGGCGGTCATTATTCATGGCCAGGCACATGGAACAGCCCGGTAAGCGCCATTCAAATCCTGCTTCGATAAAGATCTTGTCCAGACCTTCCGCTTCCGCCTGCGCTTTCACCGGACCTGAACCCGGCACTACCAGCGCCTGCACGCCAGGCGCAACTTTGCGCCCTTTGGCGACTTCCGCCGCCGCGCGCAAATCTTCAATGCGCGAATTGGTACAAGAGCCGATAAAGACTTTATCGATAGCAACGTCCGTTAACGGTACGCCCGGCTGTAAGCCCATATAAGCCAGCGCTTTTTCGGCGCTGGCGCGTTCAACCGGATCGCTAAAGGAGGCGGGATCGGGGATGATGTCGGTGACGGAAATCACCTGGCCCGGATTCGTGCCCCAGGTCACCTGCGGCGCGATCTCTTCTGCCCGCAGGGTGACGACAGTATCAAAGGTCGCGCCGTCATCGGTTTTCAGCGTTTTCCAGTACTCGACGGCTTCGTCAAAATCGCGGCCCTTCGGCGCGTGCAAACGCCCTTTTACGTAGTTGAAAGTGGTTTCATCCGGGGCGACCAGACCGGCTTTGGCGCCCATCTCAATCGCCATATTGCACAGCGTCATGCGGCCTTCCATACTCAGCGCGCGGATAGCGTCGCCGCAAAATTCAACCACGTGCCCGGTGCCGCCGGCGCTGCCGGTTTTACCGATGATCGCCAGCACGATGTCTTTGGCGGTAATGCCCGGCGCGGCGTTGCCCGTGACTTCAATCTTCATGGTTTTAGCGCGCCCCTGTTTCAGGGTTTGCGTCGCCAGTACATGTTCTACCTCAGAAGTGCCGATGCCGAAGGCCAGCGCGCCAAACGCGCCGTGGGTGGCGGTGTGGGAGTCGCCGCAGACGATGGTCATGCCCGGCAGGGTGACGCCCTGTTCCGGCCCCATCACATGGACGATGCCCTGATACGGGTGATTCAGGTCATACAGCTCGACGCCGAACTCGTTACAGTTCTTAATCAGCTCCTGCATCTGGATACGCGCCATTTCACCGGAAGCATTAATGTCTTTAGTCTGCGTCGAGACGTTGTGATCCATCGTGGCGAAGGTTTTCCCTGGCTGACGTACCGGACGATGGTGCGCGCGCAGACCGTCAAACGCCTGCGGAGAGGTGACTTCATGCACCAGGTGGCGGTCGATGTACAGCAGCGGCGTTTCGTTTGGCGCCTCAAAGACCACGTGGGCATCAAATAATTTTTCGTATAACGTTTTGGCCATGATTACACCCCTTCTGCGACATAGCGGGCGATAATATCGCCCATCTCATCGGTACTGACTGCGGCAGCGCCCCTGGCTAAATCGCCGGTGCGAACGCCCTCTTCTAATGCGCGATTGATCGCCTGTTCAATGGCCGTTGCCGCATCGTTGGCATCCAGGCTGTAGCGCAGCAGCAGCGCCAGCGACAGGATCTGCGCAATTGGATTGGCGATATTTTTCCCGGCGATATCCGGCGCGGAGCCGCCAGCCGGTTCATACAGGCCAAATCCTTGCTCGTTCAGGCTGGCGGAGGGCAACATCCCCATTGAGCCGGTGATCATGGCGCATTCGTCGGACAGAATGTCGCCGAACAGGTTAGAGCACAGCAGTACGTCAAACTGCGACGGGTCTTTAATCAACTGCATGGTGGCGTTATCGATATACATGTGCGCGAGTTCCACATCGGGATACGTTTTCGCGACATCGTTGACGATCTCACGCCACAGGATAGAGCTTTGCAGTACGTTGGCTTTATCAATAGAGGTGACTTTACGGCGGCGTTTACGCGCCGATTCAAAGGCGATACGGGCAATGCGCTCGATCTCAAAGCGGTGATAAACTTCGGTATCAAAGGCTTTTTCGTACTGACCGCTGCCTTCACGGCCTTTTGGCTGTCCGAAATAGATCCCGCCGGTCAGCTCGCGCACGCACAGGATATCGAAACCGTTAGCGGCGATATCGGCGCGCAACGGGCAAAATGCTTCCAGTCCCTGATACAGTTTCGCCGGACGCAGGTTACTGAATAATTTGAAATGTTTGCGCAGCGGCAGCAGGGCGCCGCGCTCTGGCTGGCTTTCCGGGGGCAAATTTTCCCATTTCGGGCCGCCGACGGAGCCAAACAGAATGGCATCCGCCTGCTCGCACCCTTCAACGGTGGCTTTCGGCAGTGGATGACCATGATTGTCGATAGCAATACCGCCGACGTCATAGCGGCTGGTGGTGATACGCATATCAAAACGGCTGCGTACCGCATCCATAACTTTCAGGGCTTGCGCCATGACTTCCGGGCCGATACCGTCGCCCGGCAGTACGGCAATATGATAGTTCTTCGACATTACACGGTTTCCTTGTTGTTCTCTTTATTTTGAGCTTTGCGTTGCAATTCTTTTTCAACTTCGGCGGCGCGCCAGATATTGTTCAGTACGTGCACCATCGCTTTGGCGGAGGATTCGACGATATCCGTCGCCAGCCCGACGCCGTGGAAGCGGCGACCATGATGGTTCACGACGATATCGACCTGACCCAGCGCGTCTTTGCCCTGGCCTTTGGCGTTCAGGTCGTATTTAACCAACTCAACGTCGTAGCCAGTGATGCGGTTAATCGCCTGATAGATGGCGTCGACCGGGCCGTTGCCGTTCGCCGCTTCGGCCTTGATCTCTTCACCACAGGCCAGCTTCACGGAAGCGGTGGCGATATCGCTGGAGCCGGACTGCACGCTGAAGTAATCCAGACGGAAATGCTCTGGTTCTTCTTGCTGTTTATTAATAAACGCCAGCGCTTCCAGGTCATAGTCGAACACCTGGCCTTTTTTGTCCGCCAGCTTCAGGAACGCGTCGTACAGGTGGTCCATGTTGTAGTCTGTGTCCTTGTAACCCATCTCTTCCATGCGATGTTTCACGGCGGCACGGCCAGAGCGGGAGGTCAGGTTCAGCTGTATCTGGTTCAGACCGATGGACTCTGGCGTCATGATTTCATAGTTTTCGCGGTTCTTGAGGACGCCATCCTGGTGGATGCCGGAAGAGTGGGCAAAAGCGCCGCTGCCGACAATCGCTTTGTTGGCCGGGATCGGCATGTTACAGATCTGGCTGACGGTCTGGCTGGTGCGCCAGATTTCGTGGTGATTGATGTTGGTGTGTACGTTCATGATGTCTTTGCGCACTTTAATCGCCATGATCACTTCTTCCAGTGCGCAGTTACCGGCACGTTCTCCGATACCGTTCATCGCGCCTTCAACCTGACGCGCGCCCGCATGTACTGCCGCCAGCGAGTTGCCTACTGCTATCCCTAAATCGTCGTGGGTATGAACGGAGATGATAGCTTTGTCGATATTGGGGACACGTTCATACAGGCCGGAAATGATTCCCGCGAACTCAAACGGCATGGTATAGCCCACGGTATCGGGAATATTAATGGTTCTCGCGCCGGCGTTTATAGCGGCTTCCACCACGCGCGCCAGATCGTCAACAGGCGTCCGGCCAGCATCCTCGCAGGAGAACTCTACGTCATCAGTGTAATTACGCGCCCGCTTAACCATGTATACCGCGCGTTCGATGACCTCATCCAGCGTGCTGCGCAGCTTGGTGGCGATGTGCATTGGCGAGGTGGCGATAAAAGTATGGATGCGAAACGCGTCGGCGACCTTCAGCGCCTGTGCCGCGACGTCGATGTCTTTTTCTACACAACGCGCCAGGGCGCAAACGCGGCTGTTTTTAATGGTGCGGGCGATGGTTTGGACGGATTCAAAATCACCCGGAGAAGAGACCGGGAAGCCCACTTCCATGACATCAACACCCATGCGCTCAAGGGCCAGGGCAATCTGCAGCTTCTCTTTCGCGCTCAGGCTGGCCTGTAACGCTTGTTCGCCGTCGCGTAAGGTCGTATCAAAAATAATGACTTGCTGGCTCATGATGTGGTCCTTGTCTCCAGGGGCGCCTTGCGTCAGGCATAAAAAAACCCGCGCAACGGCGCGGGTTTTGTTTGACTTCGAGCTGACTTAATGTTGAATGCCGCCCACCGGTCTACCGCGCACAATAAATGCGTTGAGTAGTAGTAGCCCAGTGAAACGAACGATATGTGACATTAATTCAGCTCCAGCGAATGCGTTATGCTTTTAGTGGTACTGGATATGCCGTTTAATGTCAACTCTATTTTCTGTCGCCATTGCATTTTGTTGACGATATCCGGATACGTACTTTAGCTAATTGTGCTGGGCTGCGCGTCCAATAAAGGATAAAAGAACGAGTGGACATTCATACTTTTCATTGTTTGAAATATTTAGGCATTTTTGTTTGCAAATTGGTTAGGGGAATGGACTGTTAAAGGTATGCTAAAGGTTTGGTTTATCTTTTTGATTTGTTTTATATTTTAACAAATAACCTTGTTTACTTAATGGATAAGGATAAAGTTATTGATAAATTAATGTTAACTTTTTAGCTATTAATAATATAAACATTTAATTGAAACTTAAATGATCATTCACTTGGTGTATGATTGTGTATTCGCCATAGTTATGGTTATATTGCTTGCGTAATTTAAACATTATGAATCGCAATGGTGTGACTCAGGACACATTACGCTTGCGCTGGCATTCTATTTGTCTCTGTCAGCGTCTTTATGTTTTCCGAATTTTAACGCTTTCCCTTTTTCTTATTTTATATGCATGGTAAATCATATTTTCAGGAATTATTTCTGCCTTCAGCCAGAAAAAGGGAGTTAAGCGTGACAGTGGAGTTAAATATGCCAGAGGTCAAAACCGAAAAGCCGCATCTTTTAGATATGGGCAAACCACAGCTTCGCATGGTTGATTTGAACCTATTGACCGTGTTCGATGCGGTAATGCAAGAGCAGAATATTACGCGCGCCGCCCACACGCTGGGAATGTCGCAGCCTGCGGTCAGTAACGCCGTAGCGCGTCTGAAGGTTATGTTTAATGACGAACTTTTTGTTCGATATGGACGAGGAATTCAGCCGACTGCCCGTGCATTTCAGTTATTTGGTTCAGTCCGTCAGGCGTTACAATTGGTGCAAAATGAATTGCCGGGATCGGGGTTTGAGCCGACCAGCAGCGAACGTGTATTCAATCTTTGCGTGTGCAGTCCGCTGGATAATATCCTGACGTCACAGATTTATAATCGTGTAGAAAAAATTGCGCCAAATATTCATGTCGTTTTTAAAGCGTCGTTGAATCAGAATACTGAGCATCAGTTACGCTATCAGGAAACCGAATTCGTTATTAGTTATGAAGAATTCCGTCGTCCTGAGTTTACCAGCGTACCGCTATTTAAAGATGAAATGGTTTTAGTCGCCAGCCGAAAACACCCGCGTATTAGCGGCCCGCTACTGGAAGGCGATGTTTATAATGAACAACATGCGGTTGTTTCTCTCGATCGTTATGCGTCATTTAGTCAGCCGTGGTATGACACGCCGGATAAACAGTCGAGCGTGGCTTATCAGGGCATGGCGCTTATCAGCGTTCTGAACGTGGTTTCGCAGACGCATTTGGTCGCTATTGCCCCGCGCTGGCTGGCGGAAGAGTTTGCGGAGTCGCTGGATCTGCAAATATTGCCGTTGCCTTTAAAACTGAATAGCCGGACATGCTACCTTTCCTGGCATGAAGCGGCTGGGCGTGATAAAGGGCACCAATGGATGGAAGATTTATTAGTTTCTGTTTGTAAGCGATAAAACCGGGCAGAATAAATCAGAAACAAATTCTGGTTTATTCTGCTTTTTAGCGTATATAAAAAATTTTATGCTGAATTAACGGTGAGCGATTCTTTTCGTCGTTGTGAAAAATAGATGAATTGCTGTAAGTCTGCATTTATAAGCGATTATTTATTACCTGGTGTGATTCAGACGGAGTATTTCTCCATTTCTTCTCTTCTTGCCTCCTGATTATTCTAACCTTCCCCATCTTTACGTCATTCCACCCAATTGCCAGGCGTGATAGCGAGCGGTTAAGGTGTCCGTCAAACCGTGATGACAGGTATAAAGTGGAGGCAAGCCGTGGAGATGTTGTCTGGAGCCGAGATGGTCGTCCGATCGCTTATCGATCAAGGCGTAAAGCAGGTGTTCGGCTATCCTGGAGGCGCAGTGCTTGATATTTATGATGCGCTACATACCGTTGGAGGGATCGATCATGTGCTGGTGCGTCATGAGCAGGCCGCGGTGCATATGGCGGATGGCCTGGCGCGAGCCACTGGCGACGTTGGCGTGGTGCTGGTGACTTCCGGACCGGGAGCGACCAATGCGATTACCGGGATTGCTACGGCCTATATGGATTCCATTCCGCTGGTGATTCTTTCCGGCCAGGTCGCCACCTCATTGATTGGCTATGATGCCTTTCAGGAGTGCGACATGGTGGGGATTTCCCGACCGGTGGTCAAACATAGCTTCCTGGTCAAACAGACGGAAGATATTCCCCAGGTGCTTAAAAAGGCCTTCTGGCTGGCGGCAAGCGGACGTCCTGGGCCGGTGGTCGTGGATTTGCCGAAAGATATTTTGAATCCGGCGAAAAAAATGCCGTATGCCTGGCCGGAGACGGTCAGTATGCGCTCTTACAATCCCACAACATCAGGACATAAAGGACAAATTAAGCGTGCCTTGCAAACGCTGGCGTCGGCAAAAAAGCCGGTGGTCTACGTTGGGGGAGGGGCGATAAGCGCGGCCTGCTATGCGCCGTTGCGCCACATCATTGAAACCTTTAACCTGCCGGTGGTCTCTTCATTAATGGGACTGGGCGCGTTTCCTGCTACTCATCGCCAGTCGTTAGGAATGCTGGGAATGCATGGCACTTATGAAGCCAATATGACCATGCATAACGCCGACGTGATTTTCGCTGTTGGCGTACGATTTGACGACCGCACGACGAATAATCTCGCTAAATATTGTCCGAACGCGACGGTATTACACATCGACATTGACCCGACGTCCATATCCAAAACGGTTAACGCTGATATCCCGGTGGTGGGCGATGCCCGCCTGGTACTGGAACAAATGCTGGAGCTACTGGCGCAGGATGCGCCGTCTCAGCCGCAGGATGATATTCGCGACTGGTGGCAGCAGATAGAGATCTGGCGCGCCCGTCAGTGCCTGAAATATGACGCGGAAAGCGAAAGTATTAAACCCCAGGCGGTGATTGAAACCCTCTGGCGTCTGACGAAGGGCGACGCTTACGTGACGTCCGATGTAGGACAACACCAGATGTTTGCCGCTCTCTATTACCCGTTCGATAAACCACGTCGCTGGATTAATTCCGGCGGGCTCGGCACGATGGGTTTTGGCCTACCGGCTGCGCTGGGCGTTAAAATGGCCCTGCCGAAAGAAATGGTGGTCTGCGTGACCGGCGATGGCAGTATACAGATGAACATTCAGGAGCTGTCGACAGCCTTACAGTATGAACTACCGGTACTGGTTCTGAACCTGAACAACCGTTATCTGGGGATGGTGAAACAGTGGCAGGATATGATCTATTCCGGTCGCCATTCTCAGTCTTATATGCAGTCGTTACCGGATTTTGTGCGCCTGGCGGAAGCATATGGCCATGTCGGGCTGCAGATTAACCGTCCGGATGAGCTGGAAAGTAAACTCAGCGAAGCCCTTGAGCATGTGCGTAATAACCGACTGGTGTTCGTCGATGTCACCGTTGATGGCAGCGAGCATGTCTATCCAATGCAGATTCGCGGGGGCGGGATGGACGAAATGTGGTTAAGCAAAACGGAGAGGACCTGATGATGCGCCGGATTTTATCGGTATTACTGGAAAACGAATCTGGGGCGTTATCGCGGGTTATCGGCCTCTTTTCGCAACGCGGATATAATATTGAAAGCCTGACCGTCGCGCCGACAGACGATCCGACGTTGTCGCGCATGACTATCCAGACGGTAGGCGATGAAAAAGTGCTTGAGCAAATTGAAAAGCAACTGCACAAGCTGGTTGATGTGCTGCGCGTCAGCGAGCTGGGACAGGGAGCGCACGTTGAGCGGGAAATCATGCTGGTGAAAATCCAGGCCAGCGGCTACGGACGGGAAGAGGTGAAGCGTAATACGGAAATTTTCCGTGGTCAGATTATTGACGTTACGCCAACGCTGTATACCGTTCAACTGGCGGGCACCAGCGACAAACTGGATGCTTTTCTGGCCTCGCTGCGCGACGTGGCGAAAATTGTTGAAGTGGCGCGTTCAGGCGTCGTCGGGCTTTCGCGCGGCGATAAGATTATGCGCTGAGCAGATTCGCCGGATGACGACGCGGTTGCGTTTTATCCGGTCTACAGGCTGATATCTGGCCCAGGTCCGATAAGCGTAGCGCCATCAGGCAGGTTTGCCGGATATCAGCCAACAGGAATTATCGCCCAACCCAATATCACCGGTTGGGCTTTTTTTTGCGAAATCCGTGGTAACCCGGAATAAAAGCGGTTGCCGGAGTGATCAAACTGCGCTTAGATGTTAACGATTTTAACCCATGCCGACATAAAGGTTATGGTTTGTACAATTTACACAAGGGGCAATTGTGAAACTGGATGAAATCGCTCGGCTGGCCGGTGTCTCGCGCACAACTGCAAGCTACGTTATAAACGGTAAAGCAAAGCAATACCGCGTGAGCGACAAAACCGTAGAAAAAGTCATGGCGGTAGTGCGTGAGCACAATTACCATCCTAACGCTGTGGCTGCCGGGCTGCGTGCTGGACGCACACGTTCCATTGGTCTGGTGATCCCGGACCTTGAAAACACGAGCTACACCCGTATCGCAAACTATCTTGAGCGCCAGGCACGCCAGCGTGGCTACCAACTGCTGATCGCCTGTTCTGAAGATCAGCCGGATAACGAAATGCGCTGCATTGAGCACCTTTTGCAACGCCAGGTGGATGCAATCATTGTTTCAACTTCGTTACCGCCGGAGCATCCCTTCTATCAACGCTGGGCCAACGATCCATTCCCCATCGTCGCGCTCGACCGCGCGCTGGATCGCGAACATTTCACCAGCGTGGTCGGCGCCGATCAGGATGATGCCGAGATGTTGGCGGAAGAGCTGCGTAAATTCCCGGCGGAAACGGTGCTTTATTTGGGCGCGCTGCCGGAGTTGTCCGTCAGTTTCCTGCGCGAGCAGGGGTTCCGCACCGCATGGAAAGACGATCCGCGGGAGGTGAATTTCTTATATGCCAACAGCTATGAGCGCGAAGCCGCCGCGCAGCTGTTTGAGAAATGGCTGGAAACGCATCCTATGCCGCAGGCGCTCTTTACGACATCATTCGCGCTATTACAGGGCGTGATGGACGTTACGCTGCGGCGCGATGGAAAACTGCCTTCGGATTTGGCGATTGCGACCTTCGGCGATCATGAGCTGCTGGATTTTCTGCAATGCCCGGTACTGGCGGTGGCGCAGCGTCATCGCGATGTCGCGGAACGCGTGCTGGAGATTGTGCTGGCAAGTCTTGATGAACCGCGTAAACCGAAACCCGGCTTAACGCGTATTCGGCGAAACCTGTATCGTCGCGGCATTCTGAGCCGTAGCTAAAGGACCGGCGGTAAAAGACTCTCTCTTCTGCCGCCGTCAAACAAATGCGTATCAGTAAAAATATCCCTTAAATAATTAAGATTATTCCTTAAAATTATCCGAAAATTCTTTTTTATTACCTTTCTTTTGTCCGAAATCGTCCATATTCCACTAATTAAGACGTAACGAGTCTTTTCCTTTGTCTTGTTTTGTTACAAGCAGGCAAGAAATCGTCGAATTAACAGCCACTTTTTGTCTTTGGCGCGACAGTCGCTCGTAGGCGCTGGTATAGCAGGCGCCGCACACGTTAAACAGGCACTGTTAACACGGTGCAATATGTCCTAAAATGCCGCTCGCGTCGCAAACTGACACTTTATATTTTTCTCGGATTATATTGAGTCCGTTTTAAACGGCGGTGGGTCTTTGGTTTTTTTCTTACAAATATTCATAACGTTAATTTGACTTGCACGCTGGGTGGAAATTAATCAACGCAGATATTCGCCGTAAACATTGGCTTTTTTACTTAGGTAAGCGTTGTGACTTGCTTGACAAGCTTTTCCTCCGCTCCGTAAACTCCTTCGAGTGGGAATTTGTGGGATAAAGTGGTAAGAAGGGGTGAGACTGGCATGTTCCGGGGGGCAACGTTAGTCAATCTCGACAGTAAAGGGCGCCTGACCGTGCCGACCCGTTATCGGGAGCAACTGATCGAGAGCGCTACCGGTCAAATGGTATGTACCATTGACATCCATCACCCATGCCTGCTGCTTTACCCCCTGCCTGAATGGGAAATTATTGAGCAAAAGTTATCTCGTCTGTCGAGCATGAACCCGGTAGAACGTCGCGTACAGCGTTTACTGTTGGGCCATGCCAGCGAATGTCAGATGGATGGTGCAGGTCGATTACTGATCGCGCCAGTTCTGCGGCAACATGCCGGACTGACGAAAGAAGTGATGCTGGTTGGACAGTTCAACAAATTTGAGCTGTGGGATGAAACGACCTGGTATCAACAGGTCAAGGAAGATATCGACGCTGAACAGTCAGCTACCGAAACGTTATCGGAGCGGCTGCAGGACTTGTCTCTATAAGATGATGGAAAATTTTAAACACACTACGGTACTGTTGGATGAAGCCGTTAATGGGCTGAATATTCGTCCGGATGGTATCTATATTGATGGCACATTTGGTCGCGGCGGCCACTCGCGCCTGATCCTCTCGCAACTGGGCGAAGAGGGGCGCTTGCTGGCGATCGATCGCGATCCGCAGGCGATCGCCGTTGCGCAGACCATTAATGATCCTCGCTTCTCCATCATTCATGGACCTTTTTCCGCGCTGGCTGATTATGTCGCCGAGCGCGAGCTTACCGGCAAGATTGACGGGATCCTTCTCGATCTTGGCGTCTCTTCTCCGCAGCTTGACGATGCGGAGCGCGGTTTTTCATTTATGCGCGACGGTCCGCTGGATATGCGAATGGACCCGACGCGCGGCCAGTCTGCCGCCGAGTGGTTACAAACGGCGGAGGAGGCGGATATCGCCTGGGTGCTGAAAACATTCGGCGAGGAGCGTTTTGCCAAACGTATTGCTCGCGCCATTGTTGAGCGCAATCGCGAACAGCCGATGACCCGCACCAAAGAGCTGGCGGAAGTGGTTGCGGCGGCGACCCCGGTAAAAGACAAATTCAAACATCCCGCGACCCGTACCTTCCAGGCGGTGCGCATCTGGGTAAACAGTGAACTGGAGGAGATAGAGCAGGCGCTAAAAAGCTCGCTCAGCGTACTGGCCCCAGGCGGGCGGCTTTCAATCATCAGTTTCCACTCGCTGGAAGACCGTATTGTGAAACGCTTTATGCGTGAGCAAAGCCGCGGTCCGCAGGTACCGGCGGGATTACCGATGACGGAAGCGCAGCTCAAAAAACTGGGCGGTCGTGAGTTACGAGCGTTAGGCAAGTTGATGCCGGGTGAAAAAGAGGTAGCTGAAAATCCTCGGGCCCGTAGTTCAGTTCTGCGTATCGCAGAGAGGACGAACGCATGATCAGCAGAGTGACAGAAGCCCTAAGCAAAGTGAAGGGATCGATAGGAAGCAACGAGCGCCATGCCTTGCCTGGCGTGATCGGTGACGATCTTTTGCGGTTCGGGAAGCTGCCACTCTGCTTGTTCATTTGCATCATTTTAACGGCGGTGACGGTGGTCACGACGGCGCACCATACTCGTTTACTCACCGCGCAGCGTGAACAACTGGTTCTGGAGCGCGATGCATTGGACATTGAATGGCGCAACCTGATCCTTGAAGAAAATGCGCTCGGCGATCACAGCCGGGTGGAGCGGATCGCAACGGAAAAGCTGCAAATGCAGCATGTTGATCCGTCCCAAGAAAATATCGTAGTGCAAAAATAAGGATAAACGCGACGCATGAAAGCAGCGGCAAAAACGCAAAAATCGAAGCGCCAGGAAGAACAGACCAACTTCATCAGTTGGCGTTTTGCGTTGCTGTGCGGCTGTATTTTACTGGCGCTGGTTTTTTTACTTGGACGCGCGGCGTGGCTACAGATTATCGCCCCGGATATGCTGGTGCGTCAGGGTGATATGCGTTCGCTGCGTGTTCAGGAAGTCTCCACCTCACGCGGTATGATTACCGACCGTTCCGGGCGTCCACTGGCGGTCAGCGTACCGGTTAAGGCGATCTGGGCCGACCCGAAAGAAGTTCATGACGCCGGCGGCATCAGCGTTGGCGATCGCTGGAAAGCGCTTTCTACTGCGCTCAATATTCCGCTCGATCAGCTCTCCGCCCGTATCAACGCCAACCCGAAAGGGCGTTTTATTTATCTGGCGCGCCAGGTAAACCCTGACATGGCGGACTACATCAAAAAACTCAAACTGCCGGGCATTCATTTGCGTGAAGAATCACGCCGCTACTACCCGTCAGGAGAAGTAACCGCTCACCTCATCGGTTTTACCAACGTCGACAGTCAGGGGATTGAAGGCGTTGAAAAGAGCTTTGATAAGTGGCTTACCGGTCAGCCTGGCGAGCGAATCGTGCGTAAAGACCGCTATGGCCGCGTGATTGAGGATATCTCCTCCACTGACAGTCAGGCAGCGCACAACCTGGCGTTAAGCATTGATGAACGCTTACAGGCGCTGGTTTACCGCGAACTGAACAACGCGGTGGCGTTTAACAAGGCGGAATCCGGTAGCGCGGTGCTGGTCGATGTCAATACCGGTGAAGTACTGGCGATGGCGAATAGCCCTTCCTATAACCCCAACAACCTTGCCGGTACGCCGAAAGACGCGATGCGTAACCGTACCATCACCGACGTGTTTGAACCAGGTTCTACGGTTAAGCCGATGGTGGTGATGACTGCGCTTCAGCGCGGTATCGTCAACGAAAATACGGTGTTGAATACCGTTCCATACCGAATTAACGGCCACGAAATTAAAGACGTGGCGCGCTACAGCGAATTAACCCTGACCGGGGTTCTACAGAAGTCGAGTAACGTCGGTGTATCCAAACTGGCGTTAGCGATGCCGTCCTCAGCGTTAGTAGATACTTACTCACGTTTTGGGCTAGGAAAGGCGACCAATTTGGGGTTGGTCGGAGAACGCAGTGGCTTATATCCTCAAAAACAACGGTGGTCCGACATAGAGAGGGCCACCTTCTCTTTCGGCTACGGGCTAATGGTAACGCCGTTACAGTTAGCGCGAGTCTATGCAACGATCGGCAGCTATGGCATTTATCGCCCGCTGTCGATTACCAAAGTTGATCCGCCTGTACCCGGCGAACGCATCTTCCCTGAATCCACCGTACGCACCGTGGTGCATATGATGGAAAGCGTGGCGCTGCCGGGCGGCGGCGGCGTGAAGGCGGCAATTAAAGGCTACCGTATCGCGATTAAAACCGGTACGGCGAAAAAAGTGGGGCCGGACGGTCGCTACATCAACAAATACATTGCTTACACCGCAGGCGTCGCGCCTGCGAGTCAGCCGCGCTTCGCGCTGGTGGTTGTCATCAACGATCCGCAGGCGGGTAAATACTACGGCGGCGCCGTTTCCGCGCCGGTATTTGGTGCCATCATGGGCGGCGTTCTGCGCACCATGAACATCGAACCGGACGCGCTGGCAACGGGCGAAAAAAATGAATTCGTAATTAATCAAGGCGAGGGAACAGGTGGCAGATCGTAATTTGCGCGACCTTCTTGCTCCGTGGGTGGCTGGACTACCCGCGCGAGAACTGCGAGAGATGACGCTCGACAGCCGTGTGGCTGCGGCGGGCGATCTCTTTGTAGCAGTGGTGGGTCATCAGGCGGACGGGCGTCGATATATCCCGCAGGCGATAGCGCAAGGCGTAGCTGCCATTATTGCAGAGGCGAAAGACGAGGCGAGCGACGGTGAGATTCGCGAAATGCACGGCGTACCGGTCGTCTATCTCAGCCAGCTCAATGAGCGTTTATCTGCGCTGGCGGGCCGCTTTTACCATGAGCCATCTGAAAACATGCGTCTGGTGGCGGTGACTGGCACCAATGGCAAGACCACCACCACCCAACTACTGGCGCAGTGGAGCCAGTTGCTCGGCGAAACCAGCGCAGTGATGGGGACGGTAGGTAACGGACTGTTGGGTAAAGTGATCCCGACGGAGAACACAACCGGTTCCGCAGTGGATGTTCAGCATGTGCTGGCCAGTCTGGTTGCGCAGGGCGCGACCTTCGGCGCGATGGAAGTCTCTTCTCACGGCCTGGTGCAGCATCGCGTGGCGGCGCTGAAATTTGCCGCCTCCGTGTTTACTAATTTGAGCCGCGACCATCTCGACTATCATGGCGATATGGCGCATTACGAGGCGGCAAAATGGATGCTTTATTCCACCCACCATCACGGTCAGGCAATCGTCAACGCCGATGATGAAGTTGGACGCCGCTGGCTGGCGTCGCTACCCGATGCGGTCGCGGTATCAATGGAAGGGCATATCAACCCTAACTGTCACGGTCGTTGGCTGAAAGCGGAGGCGGTGGAGTACCACGACCGCGGAGCGACGATTCGTTTTGCTTCAAGCTGGGGTGAAGGCGAAATCGAAAGCTGCCTGATGGGCGCGTTTAACGTCAGTAACTTACTGCTGGCATTGGCGACGCTACTGGCGCTGGGCTATCCGTTAACGGATTTGCTGAAAACCGCCGCGCGTTTGCAGCCGGTTTGCGGGCGTATGGAAGTGTTCACTGCGCCAGGCAAACCGACGGTGGTGGTGGATTACGCGCACACGCCGGATGCGCTGGAAAAAGCGTTGCAGGCGGCGCGCCTGCACTGCGCCGGAAAATTGTGGTGCGTCTTTGGCTGTGGCGGGGATCGTGACAAAGGTAAGCGCCCACTCATGGGGGCCATTGCCGAAGAATTCGCGGATATCGTCGTGGTGACTGACGATAACCCGCGTACCGAGGAGCCGCGCGCCATTATCAACGATATTCTGGCCGGAATGCTGGACGCCGGGCAGGTCAGGGTAATGGAAGGCCGCGCTGAGGCGGTAACCAATGCCATTATGCAGGCAAAAGACAATGACGTCGTGCTGATTGCAGGTAAAGGGCACGAGGATTACCAGATTGTCGGCACGCAGCGTCTTGATTATTCAGACCGCGTGACCGCAGCGCGTTTGCTGGGGGTGATCGCATGATTAGCGTAACGCTCAGCAAAATTGCCGATGTCCTTGGCGCCGAACACCGCGGGGCGGATCTCACGCTCGATACGGTCATTACCGACACACGGAAAGTGACGCCGGGATGCCTGTTCGTGGCGCTGAAAGGGGAACGCTTTGATGCGCATGATTTTGCTGATAAAGCAAAAGCGAACGGCGCTGGCGCCCTGCTGGTCAGTCGTCCTCTGGATATCGATCTCCCGCAGGTGATTGTAAAAGACACGCGTCAGGCATTTGGCCAACTGGCCGCCTGGGTACGTATGCAGGTACCGGCGCGGGTGGTGGCGTTAACCGGTTCGTCCGGCAAAACCTCGGTCAAAGAGATGACTGCCGCGATTCTTAGCCAGTGCGGAAATACTCTGTATACCGCAGGCAATTTTAACAACGACATCGGCGTGCCGATAACGCTGCTGCGCTTAAACCATGATTATGACTATGCGGTAATCGAGTTAGGCGCTAATCACCAGGGAGAAATCGCCTGGACCGTTAGCCTGACGCGCCCGGAAGCGGCGCTGGTCAATAACCTGGCGGCGGCGCATCTGGAAGGCTTCGGCTCGTTGGCCGGCGTGGCGAAAGCGAAAGGCGAAATCTATACCGGTTTGCCTGAGAACGGTATCGCGATTATGAATGCCGATAATAATGACTGGCTGAACTGGCAAAGCATTATTGGCGATCGTCAGGTGTGGCGATTTTCGCCGAATGCGGCAAACAGCGACTTTACCGCTGCGAATATCCACGTGACGTCACACGGTACCGAATTTACCCTGCAAACGCCGATGGGCAGCATTGATGTGCTGCTGCCGTTGCCGGGGCGGCACAATATTGCCAACGCGCTGGCGGCCGCTGCTTTATCAATGGCGGTGGGGGCGACGCTGACGGCGATTAAAGCAGGGCTGGCGGCGTTAAAAGCCGTACCCGGGCGTCTGTTCCCGATTCAACTAAGTGAAAACCAACTGGTACTGGATGACGCTTATAACGCCAACGTCGGTTCGATGACCGCCGCAGTGCAGGTCCTTTCTGAAATGCCCGGCTACCGCGTGCTGGTGGTAGGCGATATGGCCGAGCTGGGCGCAGAAAGCGAAGCGTGCCACCTCCAGGTTGGCGAGGCCGCAAAAGCGGCGGGTATTGATCGCGTGTTAAGCACCGGAAAACTCAGTCAGGCTATCAGCCACGCCAGCGGCGTCGGCGAACATTTTGCCGATAAAGCCGCGCTCATTGCGCGTTTACACGCTCTGCTTCAGGAGCAACCGATGATGACTATTTTAGTGAAAGGATCACGCAGCGCCGCGATGGAAGATGTGGTTCATGCGTTACAGGAGAAAGGTTCATGTTAGTTTGGCTGGCCGAGCATTTGGTCAAATATTATTCCGGCTTTAACGTCTTTTCTTATCTGACGTTTCGCGCCATCGTCAGCCTGTTGACCGCGCTGTTCATCTCTTTATGGATGGGCCCGCGTATGATCGCTCGTCTGCAAAAACTCTCTTTTGGCCAGGTGGTACGTAACGATGGCCCGGAATCGCACTTCAGTAAACGCGGTACGCCGACGATGGGCGGCATCATGATCCTGACGGCGATTGTGATTTCCGTTCTGTTATGGGCTTACCCGTCTAACCCGTACGTCTGGTGCGTGCTGGTGGTATTGATTGGATACGGCATTATCGGTTTTGTCGATGACTACCGCAAAGTGGTGCGGAAAGATACCAAAGGGCTGATTGCGCGCTGGAAATATTTCTGGATGTCGGTTATCGCGCTCGGCGTGGCCTTTGCGCTTTATCTCGTCGGGAAAGACACACCCGCGACCCAACTGGTGGTGCCGTTCTTTAAAGATGTTATGCCGCAATTGGGGCTGTTTTACATTCTGCTGTCCTACTTTGTCATCGTCGGTACGGGTAACGCCGTAAACCTGACCGACGGGCTTGATGGTCTGGCGATTATGCCGACTGTTTTCGTTGCCGCCGGCTTTGCGCTGGTGGCCTGGGCGACCGGGAACATGAACTTCGCCAATTACCTGCATATTCCGTATTTACGCCATGCGGGCGAGCTGGTGATTGTCTGTACGGCGATTGTCGGCGCGGGATTAGGATTCTTGTGGTTTAACACCTATCCGGCGCAGGTTTTTATGGGCGACGTCGGATCGCTGGCGTTGGGCGGCGCGTTGGGCATTATCGCCGTGCTGCTGCGTCAGGAGTTCCTGCTGGTGATCATGGGCGGCGTCTTTGTGGTGGAAACTCTGTCGGTCATCCTGCAGGTGGGTTCCTTTAAACTACGCGGGCAGCGTATTTTCCGTATGGCGCCTATCCATCACCACTATGAACTGAAAGGCTGGCCGGAACCGCGCGTGATTGTGCGCTTCTGGATTATTTCGCTGATGCTGGTGCTGATTGGCCTGGCAACGCTGAAGGTACGTTAATCATGGCTGATTACCAGGACAAAAACGTCGTCATTATTGGTCTGGGCTTAACCGGACTCTCTTGCGTGGACTTTTTTCTCGCCCGCGGCGTGACGCCGCGGGTGATGGATACTCGCGTGACGCCGCCGGGTCTGGATAAGCTGCCGCAAGAGGTTGAGCGTCACGTTGGCGGCCTGAACGACGAGTGGCTCTTAGCGGCGGATTTAATCGTCGCCAGCCCTGGTATTGCTCTGGCACATCCCTCTCTTAGCGCTGCCGCCAGCGCTGGAGTAGAAATTGTCGGCGATATCGAACTGTTTTGCCGCGAAGCGCAGGCACCGATTGTGGCCATCACCGGCTCGAACGGCAAAAGCACCGTGACCACCTTAGTGGGCGAGATGGCGAAAGCGGCGGGCGTCAATGTCGGCGTTGGCGGCAATATCGGTCTTCCGGCGCTGATGCTGCTGGATGCCGATCGCGAATTGTACGTGCTGGAATTATCCAGTTTCCAACTGGAAACCACCTCAAGTTTGCAAGCGGCGGCGGCAACGGTGCTCAACGTCACTGAAGATCATATGGATCGGTATCCGTTTGGTTTGCAACAGTACCGGGCGGCGAAACTGCGCGTCTACGAGAAGGCGAAAGTGTGCGTGGTGAATGCCGATGACGCGTTGACGATGCCGGTTCGTGGGGCCGATGAGCGCTGCGTCAGCTTTGGCGTCAATATGGGTGATTATCACCTTAATCGTCAGCAGGGCGAAACCTGGCTGCGAGTCAAAGGCGAGAAGGTGCTGAACGTGAAAGAGATGAAGCTTTCCGGGCAGCATAACTATACCAATGCGTTAGCGGCGCTGGCGCTGGCGGATGCCGTAGGTCTGCCGCGCGCCAGCAGTTTGAAGGCGTTGACGACATTTACCGGTCTGGCGCATCGCTTCCAGCTGGCGTTGGAGCATAACGGCGTACGTTGGATCAACGACTCGAAAGCGACCAACGTCGGCAGTACCGAAGCGGCGCTAAACGGTTTGCATGTGGACGGTACGCTGCATCTGCTGCTGGGCGGCGACGGTAAGTCGGCAGACTTTTCTCCGCTGGCGCGCTATCTGACCGGCGATCGTATCCGCCTGTATTGCTTTGGGCGCGATGGCGCGCAGCTTGCCGCACTGCGTCCGGAAATCGCCCAACAGACTGAGACGATGGAAGAGGCGATGCGTTTGCTGGCGCCGCACGTTCAGCCGGGTGATATGGTGCTGTTGTCGCCCGCCTGCGCCAGCCTCGATCAGTTTAAAAATTTTGAGCAACGGGGCGATGTCTTTACCCGTCTGGCGAAGGAGTTAGGTTGATGCGTTTATCTCTCCCCCGTCTGAGAATGCCGCGCGTACCAGGCTTTGGCCTCCTGGCCTGGCTGTTTGCGGCGCTTAAAGGCTGGGTGATGGCTTCGCGCGATAAAGACGCCGACAGTCTGATCATGTATGACCGCACGCTGCTATGGCTGACCTTCGGGCTGGCGGCGATTGGTTTTGTCATGGTGACGTCGGCCTCCATGCCAGTCGGGCAGCGCCTGGCGAACGATCCGTTTTTGTTTGCCAAACGTGATGCGCTCTATATCTTCCTGGCATTTTGTCTGGCGATGGTCACGCTGCGTTTGCCCATGACCTTCTGGCAAAAATACAGCACGACGATGCTGATAGCGTCGATCATTATGCTGCTTATCGTGCTGGTCGTCGGGAGCTCGGTCAACGGGGCGTCGCGCTGGATTGCGCTGGGGCCGCTGCGTATTCAGCCTGCGGAGTTTACCAAGCTGTCGCTGTTCTGCTACCTCGCGAACTATCTGGTGCGTAAGGTTGATGAGGTGCGAAATAACCTGCGCGGCTTTTTAAAACCAATGGGCGTGATTCTGGTGCTGGCGGTGTTACTGCTGGCGCAGCCTGACCTCGGGACGGTGGTCGTACTGTTTGTCACCACGCTGGCGATGCTGTTTCTCGCCGGGGCGAAATTATGGCAGTTCATCGCCATTATCGGGATGGGCATCTCGGCGGTGATTCTGTTAATCCTCGCCGAACCGTATCGTATTCGCCGCGTTACCTCGTTCTGGAACCCCTGGGAAGATCCGTTCGGCAGCGGTTATCAGCTGACGCAGTCGCTGATGGCTTTTGGTCGCGGTGAGATATGGGGGCAAGGGCTGGGGAATTCGGTGCAGAAACTGGAGTATTTGCCGGAGGCGCACACCGATTTCATCTTCGCCATTATTGGGGAAGAACTGGGTTATATCGGTGTGGTATTGGCGCTTTTAATGGTATTCTTCGTCGCTTTTCGCGCGATGTCGATTGGCCGTAAGGCATTGGAGATTGACCACCGTTTTTCCGGATTTTTAGCGTGTTCTATCGGTATCTGGTTTAGTTTCCAGGCGCTGGTAAACGTTGGCGCGGCCGCGGGGATGCTGCCGACCAAAGGCCTTACGCTGCCGCTGATCAGTTATGGCGGGTCGAGTCTGTTGATTATGTCGACGGCCATTATGTTTTTATTACGTATTGATTATGAAACGCGTCTGGAAAAAGCGCAGGCGTTTACACGAGGTTCTCGATGAGTGGTCAACCGAAGCGGTTAATGGTGATGGCGGGCGGTACCGGCGGGCACGTGTTCCCCGGACTGGCCGTTGCGCATCATTTAATGGCCCAGGGCTGGCAGGTTCGCTGGCTGGGTACCGCCGATCGTATGGAAGCGGATTTAGTGCCGAAGCATGGCATCGACATTGACTTTATTCGGATCTCCGGTCTGCGCGGTAAAGGCGTAAAAGCGCTTCTGGCGGCGCCGCTGCGGATTTTTAACGCCTGGCGGCAGGCGCGGGCGATCATGAAGCGATTTAAGCCGGATGTCGTGCTGGGAATGGGCGGTTATGTTTCCGGCCCCGGCGGTCTTGCCGCCTGGTCATTGGGTATTCCGGTCGTTTTGCATGAGCAAAACGGTATCGCCGGGCTAACCAATCAGTGGCTGGCCAAAATCGCGACCACGGTGATGCAGGCGTTTCCCGGTGCGTTTCCGAACGCGGAAGTGGTGGGTAACCCGGTGCGTACCGACGTACTGGCGTTGCCGTTGCCGCAGGAGCGTCTGGCTGGTCGTGACGGCCCGATTCGCGTGTTGGTGGTCGGCGGCTCTCAGGGGGCGCGAGTCCTGAACCAGACGATGCCGCAGGTTGCCGCCAGACTGGGCGATACGGTTACAATCTGGCATCAAAGCGGAAAAGGCGCGCAGCTCACGGTAGAGCAGGCATATGCCGGGGCGGGACAACCGCAACATAAGGTAACGGAATTTATCGATGACATGGCCGCCGCCTATGCGTGGGCGGATGTGGTGGTATGTCGTTCCGGCGCTTTAACGGTGAGCGAGATCGCCGCCGCCGGGTTACCGGCGATATTCGTGCCGTTTCAGCATAAAGACAGGCAGCAGTACTGGAATGCGCTACCGTTAGAAAACGCCGGCGCAGCTAAGATTTTTGAGCAGCCGCAGTTTACTGTAGAGGCTGTCGCCGACACCCTGGCGGGGTGGTCGCGCGAGGCGTTGTTAACCATGGCGGAGCGTGCCCGCGCGGTATCCATTCCGGATGCTACCGAACGCGTCGCCAGTGAAGTCAGCCGGGTTGCCCGGACATAATTTGTGGCGGTGCCTTTTGCATCGCAGGGTTTTTCTACCCTCAATAATTTGGGTTGCAGGCAAGCCAACGCATCTGCAATTTGAAGTATGGCGGGTATTGGAGTTAATGGCGTAAAGAATGAATACACAACAACTGGCAAAACTGCGTTCCATCGTGCCCGAAATGCGTCGCGTTCGGCACATTCACTTTGTCGGCATCGGTGGTGCTGGTATGGGCGGTATTGCCGAAGTTCTGGCCAATGAAGGGTATCAGATCAGTGGTTCCGATTTAGCGCCGAATCCGGTGACCCAGCAGTTGACGAGCCTGGGGGCGACGATTTTCTTTAACCATCGTCCGGAAAATGTGCGTGATGCCAGCGTGGTCGTCGTTTCCAGCGCAATTTCCGCGGATAACCCGGAAATTGTCGCGGCGCATGAAGCGCGTATTCCGGTTATTCGCCGTGCGGAAATGCTGGCGGAACTGATGCGTTTTCGCCACGGCATCGCCATTGCCGGGACGCACGGAAAAACCACAACGACCGCGATGGTGTCCAGTATTTATGCCGAAGCGGGGCTGGACCCGACTTTCGTGAATGGCGGACTGGTGAAAGCCGCAGGCGTTCATGCGCGTCTGGGCCATAGTCGTTACCTGATTGCCGAGGCAGATGAGAGCGACGCGTCCTTCCTGCATTTGCAGCCGATGGTCGCGATCGTCACCAACATCGAAGCCGACCATATGGATACCTATCATGGCGACTTTGAAAATTTAAAGCAGACGTTTATTAACTTCCTGCATAACCTGCCGTTCTACGGTCGCGCGGTAATGTGCGTCGACGATCCGGTCATCCGCGAGCTGCTGCCGCGGGTGGGGCGTCAGACCACGACGTATGGCTTTAGCGAGGATGCTGACGTCCGCGTAGAAGATTATCAGCAGATAGGGCCGCAGGGGCACTTTACGCTGTTGCGCCAGGGAATGCCGGATCTGCATGTCACGTTGAATGCGCCGGGTCGCCACAATGCCCTGAATGCCGCTGCGGCAGTGGCGGTAGCGACCGAAGAAGGCATCGACGATGACGCTATCCTGCGCGCGCTGGAAAGCTTCCAGGGGACCGGGCGTCGTTTTGACTTCCTCGGCGAGTTCCCGCTTGAGCCGGTGAATGGTAAAGCCGGGACGGCGATGCTGGTGGATGACTATGGCCATCATCCGACTGAAGTAGACGCCACCATTAAAGCTGCGCGAGCAGGGTGGCCGGATAAAAACCTGGTGATGCTGTTTCAGCCGCACCGTTACACGCGCACGCGCGATCTGTATGACGATTTCGCCAATGTGCTGACCCAGGTCGATGCGCTGCTGATGCTGGACGTTTACCCGGCGGGCGAAGCGCCGATTCCGGGCGCGGATAGCCGTTCTTTATGTCGTACGATTCGTAATCGGGGAAAAATTGACCCGATTCTGGTTTCCGATCCGGCTCAGGTTGCGACAATGTTAGCGCCGGTGCTGACGGGTAACGACTTGATATTAGTGCAAGGCGCAGGAAATGTTGGCAAAATTGCGCGTTACTTATCTGAAATCAAGCTGAAGCCGCAAATCCAGGAGGAAGAGCAACATGGCTGATAAAATCGCGGTCCTGTTGGGCGGAACCTCTGCGGAGCGGGACGTTTCGTTAAATTCCGGCGCGGCAGTGTTGGCCGGGTTACGTGAAGGCGGCATTGATGCGCATCCCGTCGATCCGCAAGAGGTCGATGTCGCGCAGCTTAAAGCAATGGGCTTTCAGAAGGTCTTTATTGCGTTGCATGGCCGTGGCGGTGAAGATGGCACCTTACAGGGAATGCTTGAACTGCTCGGCCTGCCTTATACCGGCAGCGGCGTGATGGCCTCGGCGCTTTCCATGGATAAACTGCGCAGTAAATTGCTGTGGCAGGGCGCAGGCTTACCGGTTGCGCCGTGGGTCGCGCTGACGCGCGCTGAGTTTGAAAAAGGCCTTAGCGAAGAACAAAAAGCGCGAATTTCGGCGCTGGGTTTACCGCTGATCGTCAAACCCAGCCGTGAAGGCTCCAGCGTCGGTATGACGAAAGTAGTAGAAGAAAATGCTTTACAGGGTGCGTTATCATTGGCTTTTCAGCATGATGACGAAATACTGATTGAGAAATGGCTGTGCGGTCCGGAATTTACGGTGGCGATAGTTGGCGAAGAAATTTTACCGTCAATTCGTATCCAACCGGCAGGAACCTTCTATGATTATGAGGCGAAGTATCTCTCTGATGAGACTCAGTATTTCTGCCCTGCCGGTTTAGAAGCGTCCCAGGAAGCCGCGCTACAGTCTCTCGTCCTGCAGGCATGGAAAGCTTTAGGCTGCACGGGATGGGGGCGTATTGACGTCATGCTGGACAGCGATGGTCAGTTTTATCTGCTGGAAGCCAATACTTCTCCGGGGATGACCAGCCATAGTCTGGTGCCGATGGCGGCGCGTCAGGCGGGAATGAGCTTCTCGCAGTTAGTGGTACGAATTCTGGAGTTGGCGGACTGATATGTCGCAGGCTGCGCTGAACACGCGAAACAGTGATGAAGAGGCGCCTTCTTCACGCCGCAATAATGGAACGCGTCTTGCAGGAATTTTATTCCTGCTGACGGTACTGTGCACCGTGTTTGTTAGCGGGTGGGTCGTGTTAGGGTGGATGGAAGATGCGCAGCGTTTACCGTTATCAAAGCTGGTATTAACCGGCGAGCGTCACTACACGCGTAACGATGATATCCGTCAGGCGATACTGGCTCTGGGCGCGCCGGGAACCTTCATGACGCAGGATGTGAACATTATCCAGAGCCAGATTGAGCGTTTGCCGTGGATTAAACAGGCCAGCGTCAGAAAACAGTGGCCTGATGAATTGAAGATTCATCTGGTTGAATATGTGCCGATTGCGCGTTGGAATGATCAACATATGGTCGATGCTGAAGGGAACACCTTCAGTGTGCCGTCAGACCGCATCGGCAAACAGGTTTTACCCATGTTGTATGGCCCGGAAGGCAGCGCGAGTGAAGTGTTGCAGGGATACCGCGAGATGGGGCAGGTGCTGGCTAAGGATAAATTCACTCTAAAGGAAGCGGCGATGACCGCACGTCGCTCCTGGCAATTGACGCTTAATAACGGCATTAAGCTCAATCTCGGCAGGGGCGATACGATGAAAAGGTTGGCTCGCTTTGTAGAACTCTATCCGGTTTTACAGCAGCAGGCGCAAACCGATGGCAAACGGATTAGCTACGTTGATTTGCGTTATGACTCAGGTGCGGCAGTTGGCTGGGCGCCGCTCCCCCCTGAGGAATCTAATCAGCAACAGAATCAGGCACAGGCAGAACAACAATGATCAAGGCGACGGACAGAAAACTGGTAGTAGGACTGGAGATTGGCACCGCGAAGGTTGCCGCTTTAGTAGGGGAAGTTCTGCCCGACGGTATGGTCAATATCATTGGCGTGGGCAGTTGCCCATCGCGGGGTATGGATAAAGGCGGGGTGAATGACCTTGAGTCAGTGGTGAAATGCGTTCAGCGCGCCATTGACCAGGCGGAATTGATGGCCGATTGCCAGATCTCCTCGGTATATCTGGCGCTTTCCGGCAAACATATTAGCTGTCAGAATGAAATTGGTATGGTGCCCATTTCCGAAGAGGAAGTGACGCAAGAAGATGTGGAAAACGTCGTGCATACTGCGAAGTCAGTGCGCGTGCGCGATGAACATCGCGTGCTGCATGTGATTCCTCAGGAGTACGCCATTGACTACCAGGAAGGCATTAAAAATCCGGTCGGTCTTTCCGGCGTGCGTATGCAGGCGAAAGTACATTTGATTACCTGCCACAACGATATGGCAAAAAACATTGTCAAAGCTGTTGAACGTTGTGGTCTGAAAGTTGACCAACTGATATTTGCCGGACTGGCGGCCAGTTATTCCGTGTTAACGGAAGATGAACGTGAACTGGGCGTCTGTGTCGTGGATATCGGCGGTGGTACAATGGATATCGCCGTTTATACTGGCGGCGCGCTGCGTCATACCAAAGTGATCCCTTACGCAGGGAACGTGGTGACCAGCGATATCGCTTATGCCTTTGGTACGCCGCCGAGCGATGCTGAAGCCATTAAAGTTCGCCACGGTTGCGCGCTGGGTTCCATTGTCGGTAAAGACGAAAGCGTTGAAGTACCGAGCGTAGGCGGGCGTCCGCCGCGCAGCCTGCAACGTCAGACGCTGGCGGAAGTGATTGAGCCGCGTTACACCGAGCTGCTCAATCTGGTCAACGAAGAGATATTGCAATTACAGGAACAGCTTCGCCAACAAGGGGTAAAACATCACCTGGCGGCGGGGATTGTGTTAACCGGCGGCGCGGCGCAAATCGAAGGGCTTGCTGCTTGCGCTCAGCGCGTGTTTCATACGCAGGTGCGTATCGGCGCGCCGCTGAATATCACCGGTCTGACGGATTATGCCCAGGAGCCGTATTACTCAACGGCGGTGGGATTGCTTCACTACGGGAAAGAGTCCCACTTAAACGGTGAAGCAGAAGTGGAAAAACGTGTTACGGCATCAGTTGGCTCGTGGATCAAGCGACTTAATAGCTGGCTGCGAAAAGAGTTTTAATTTTTATGAGGCCGCCAGATATTACGGCCTCAGGCGACAGGCACATGACGGAGAGAGATTATGTTTGAACCTATGGAACTAACCAACGACGCGGTGATTAAAGTCATCGGCGTCGGTGGTGGCGGCGGTAACGCTGTTGAACACATGGTGCGCGAGCGCATCGAAGGTGTTGAATTCTTCGCGGTGAATACCGATGCTCAGGCGTTGCGTAAAACGGCGGTTGGCCAGACCATTCAAATTGGTAGCGGCATTACCAAAGGTCTGGGCGCTGGTGCTAACCCGGAAGTCGGTCGTAACGCGGCGGACGAAGACCGTGAAGCGCTGCGTGCGGCGCTTGAAGGCGCAGACATGGTATTTATCGCGGCAGGCATGGGCGGCGGTACCGGAACCGGCGCGGCGCCAGTGGTTGCTGAAGTGGCAAAAGATTTAGGTATTCTGACCGTTGCCGTGGTGACTAAACCTTTCAATTTTGAAGGTAAAAAGCGCATGGCATTTGCGGAGCAGGGTATCACTGAGCTGTCCAAGCATGTGGACTCGTTGATCACCATCCCGAACGACAAGCTGCTGAAAGTGCTGGGCCGTGGTATCTCCCTGCTCGACGCGTTCGGCGCGGCTAACGACGTGCTGAAAGGCGCGGTTCAGGGCATCGCAGAGCTGATCACCCGCCCGGGTCTGATGAACGTCGACTTTGCTGACGTGCGTACCGTGATGTCTGAAATGGGCTACGCAATGATGGGCTCCGGCGTGGCGAGCGGTGAAGATCGTGCGGAAGAAGCGGCTGAAATGGCTATTTCTTCTCCGCTGCTGGAAGATATCGACCTGTCCGGCGCGCGCGGCGTGTTGGTCAACATTACGGCGGGCTTCGACCTGCGTCTGGACGAGTTTGAAACCGTCGGTAACACCATTCGCGCGTTTGCGTCGGATAACGCCACCGTGGTTATCGGTACTTCTCTGGACCCGGATATGAACGACGAACTGCGCGTGACCGTTGTTGCCACTGGAATTGGTATGGACAAGCGTCCTGAAATCACTCTGGTCACCAATAAACAGGTGCAGCAGCCGGTGTTGGATCGTTATCAGCAGCACGGTATGGCGCCGCTGACGCAGGAGCAAAAAACGGTCGCGAAAGTGGTTAACGACAATACACCACAGGCGGCGAAAGAGCCGGATTATCTGGATATCCCCGCATTCCTGCGTAAGCAAGCTGATTAAGAATTAGCTGGAATTTGGGATTCTGGGCTCTTTGTGCTAAACTGGCCCGCCGAATGTATAGTACACTTCGGTTGGATAGGTAATTTGGCGAGATTATACGATGATCAAACAAAGGACACTTAAACGTATCGTTCAGGCGACTGGCGTCGGTTTACACACCGGCAAAAAAGTCACCCTGACATTACGCCCTGCGCCGGCCAATACCGGGGTCATCTATCGTCGCACCGACTTGAATCCACCGGTAGATTTCCCGGCCGATGCCAAATCTGTGCGTGATACCATGCTCTGTACGTGTCTGGTGAATGAGCATGATGTACGGATTTCAACCGTTGAGCACCTGAACGCTGCTCTGGCGGGCTTAGGTATCGATAACATCGTTATTGAGGTTAATGCCCCGGAAATCCCGATCATGGATGGCAGTGCCGCTCCGTTTGTCTACCTGCTGCTTGATGCCGGTATTGATGAACTGAACTGCGCCAAAAAATTCGTACGCATCAAAGAGACTGTTCGGGTTGAAGATGGCGATAAATGGGCTGAATTCAGACCGTACAATGGTTTTACGTTGGATTTCACCATCGACTTTAACCATCCGGCGATCGATTCCAGCAGCCAGCGCTACGCGATGAACTTCTCTGCGGATGCGTTCATGCGCCAGATCAGCCGTGCGCGTACCTTCGGTTTTATGCGTGATATCGAATATCTGCAGTCCCGCGGCCTGTGCCTGGGCGGCAGCTTCGATTGTGCCATCGTTGTTGACGATTATCGCGTATTGAACGAAGACGGCCTGCGTTTTGAAGATGAATTCGTTCGTCACAAAATGCTCGACGCGATCGGTGACTTGTTCATGTGTGGTCACAATATTATTGGTGCGTTTACCGCGTATAAATCCGGTCACGCATTGAATAACAAATTGTTACAGGCAGTCCTGGCAAAACAGGAAGCCTGGGAATTTGTGACCTTCCAGGACGACGCAGAACTGCCGTTGGCTTTCAAAGCGCCTTCGACGGTACTGGCATAACGACATACGCTGTCGTATAAAATTCGACTGGTTAACCTGGCACTCTCTCCGGCCAGGCGAGCCAGTCGTTTTTTTTACTATCCTTTATCTGCGCTTTCCTTAATACAGCCATTTTGACAGGGTTAAATGGAAACACGGCGCGTTCGCTGTTTTCTTAGCCGATTTTCACCTTAGCTTCTCGTCATTACTGCTGTAGCGCGTACGCTTTAATGATAAGATTTGTGCGCAAATTGTTTTGATTCCGTAAGCCCATGAAGGGCATATCAGGTGGCAATGACGTGAGTGGAATACTGACGCGCTGGCGACAGTTAGGCAGACGATACTTCTGGCCGCATCTCTTATTAGGGATGGTCGCGGCGAGTTTTGGTTTGCCCGCGCTCAGTAACGCCGCTGAAACCAATACGCCTGCAAGGACGACCGCCAGCACCGCGTCTAAAGTTAACTTTAGCCATCTTGCGCTGTTAGAAGCCTCTAACCGTCGTCCCAATTTCACCGTAGATTACTGGCATCAGCACGCTATTCGCACGGTGATTCGCCACCTTTCTTTTGCAATGGCGCCGCAAACGCTGCCCGTTGCCGACGCGCCGTCGCCATTACAGGCGCATCATATCGCCTTACTGAATACGCTCAGCGCGATGCTCACGCAGGAGGGCACGCCGCCGGCGATTGTTCGCCGCCTCTCCCTGGCGTATTTTGCGCCACAAACCGCATTTAGCATCCCGGCCTGGATAAGTCAGGCGCAGGGTATCCGCGCCGGTCCGCAACGTCTCAGCTAACGAAAAAAGACCCTTTTACTTTATTTGTAGCTCCGCGGCGCGGGGCATTTGAGACTTTATTATGCTAATCAAATTATTAACCAAAGTATTCGGTAGCCGTAACGATCGTACGCTGCGTCGTATGCGTAAGGCCGTCAGCCTTATTAATGCGATGGAACCGGAGATGGAAAAACTCTCCGATGACGAACTGAAAGCGAAAACCAACGAATTTCGCGCCCGTATTGAAAAAGGCGAAAGCGTAGAGAGCCTGATTCCGGAAGCGTTCGCGGTGGTGCGTGAAGCCAGTAAACGCGTCTTTGGGATGCGTCACTTCGACGTTCAGCTATTGGGTGGTATGGTGCTCAACGATCGCTGTATCGCCGAAATGCGTACTGGTGAAGGTAAAACGCTGACCGCAACGCTGCCAGCCTACCTGAACGCGCTGTCCGGCAAAGGCGTTCATGTGGTAACCGTGAACGACTATCTGGCGCAGCGTGACGCCGAAAACAACCGCCCGCTATTCGAATTCCTCGGTATGTCCGTTGGTATCAACCTGCCTGGTATGCCTGCGCCAGCCAAACGTGAAGCTTACGCTGCCGACATCACTTACGGCACTAACAACGAATACGGTTTTGACTACCTGCGCGACAACATGGCGTTCAGCCCGGAAGAGCGCGTGCAGCGTAAACTGCATTATGCGCTGGTGGATGAGGTTGACTCCATCCTGATCGATGAAGCGCGTACGCCGCTGATTATTTCCGGCCCGGCGGAAGATAGCTCGGAAATGTACAAAAAAGTGAACAAAATCATTCCGCACCTGATTCGTCAGGAGAAAGAAGATTCTGACACTTTCCAGGGCGAAGGCCACTTCTCCGTTGATGAGAAAGCGCGCCAGGTTAACCTGACCGAACGCGGTCTGGTGCTGATTGAAGAGCTACTGGTGCAAGAAGGCATTATGGATGAAGGCGAGTCGCTCTACTCGCCTGGCAATATTATGTTGATGCATCACGTCACCGCCGCGCTGCGCGCGCACGCGCTGTTTACCCGTGACGTGGATTACATTGTGAAAGACGGCGAAGTCATCATTGTTGATGAACATACCGGTCGTACCATGCAGGGGCGTCGCTGGTCTGACGGTCTGCACCAGGCGGTAGAAGCGAAAGAAGGCGTTGAAATTCAGAATGAAAACCAGACGCTGGCGTCTATTACCTTCCAGAACTACTTCCGTCTGTATGAAAAGCTGGCCGGTATGACCGGTACGGCGGATACTGAAGCCTTCGAATTTAGTTCTATCTATAAGCTGGACACCGTCGTTGTTCCGACCAACCGTCCGATGATCCGTAAAGATTTGCCGGATCTGGTCTACATGACCGAAGCGGAAAAAATCCAGGCCATTATCGAAGATATTAAAGAGCGTACCGCGAACGGTCAGCCAGTGCTGGTCGGGACGATTTCTATCGAGAAATCTGAAGTGGTCTCCAGAGAGCTGACCAAAGCGGGCATCAAACATAACGTACTGAACGCAAAATTCCACGCCAACGAAGCAGGCATCGTTGCGCAGGCTGGTTATCCAGCGGCGGTCACTATCGCTACTAACATGGCGGGTCGTGGTACCGATATTATGCTGGGCGGTAGCTGGCAGGCGGAAGTCGCCGCGCTGGAAGCGCCGACGGAAGAACAGATTGCGCAGATTAAAGCGGACTGGCAGGTACGCCATGACGCGGTTCTGGCTGCCGGTGGTCTGCATATCATTGGCACCGAGCGCCATGAATCCCGCCGTATCGACAACCAGCTGCGTGGCCGTTCCGGTCGCCAGGGCGATCCGGGTTCTTCCCGTTTCTACCTGTCGATGGAAGATGCGCTGATGCGTATTTTCGCCTCCGATCGTGTCTCCGGTATGATGCGTAAACTGGGGATGAAGCCGGGCGAAGCGATTGAGCACCCGTGGGTGACGAAAGCTATCGCTAACGCGCAGCGTAAAGTAGAAAGCCGTAACTTCGATATTCGTAAGCAACTGCTGGAATATGATGATGTGGCGAACGATCAGCGCCGTGCAATTTATACCCAGCGTAACGAACTGCTGGATGTGTCTGACGTGAGCGACACCATTAACAGCATTCGCGAAGATGTCTTTAAGGCGACTATCGACGCCTACATTCCGCCGCAGTCGCTGGAAGAGATGTGGGATATCCCGGGTTTGCAGGAACGCCTGAAAAACGACTTCGACCTGGAGATGCCGATTGCCGAATGGCTGGATAAAGAGCCGGAGCTGCATGAGGAGACGCTGCGTGAGCGCATCCTGGCGAAGTCCATCGAGGTGTATCAGCGTAAAGAAGAGGTGGTTGGCGCTGAAATGATGCGTCATTTCGAAAAAGGCGTGATGCTGCAAACGCTCGATTCCCTGTGGAAAGAGCATCTGGCGGCGATGGATTACCTGCGTCAGGGTATTCATCTGCGCGGCTATGCGCAAAAAGATCCGAAGCAGGAATACAAGCGCGAATCCTTCGCTATGTTCGCCGCGATGCTGGAATCGCTGAAATATGAAGTGATCAGTACCCTGAGCAAAGTCCAGGTACGTATGCCGGAAGAGGTCGAAGCGATGGAAATGCAGCGTCGCGAAGAGGCGGAGCGCCTGGCGCAGATGCAGCAGCTAAGCCATCAGGATGACGATACCGCCGTGGCTGCCGATCTGGCCGCCCAAACCGGCGAACGTAAGATTGGACGTAACGATCCTTGCCCTTGCGGTTCCGGTAAGAAATACAAACAGTGTCACGGTCGCCTGAGCTAATGCGATAAACTTACCGGCCTGATAAGACATAATGTGTTGCCATCAGGTCGGTGCTGGCATTATTGCCGAAGGGCGCTACGCTTATTCGGTCTGGCATTGAACACAGATAAAAAGGCGCAGGCGACTGCGCCTTTTTTATGGATGCAACAAGATGAAAAAACTGCAAATCGCGGTTGGGATTATCCGCAACCCGAACGACGAAATTTTTATTACCCGACGCGCCGCTGATGCGCATATGGCGAACAAGCTGGAATTTCCGGGCGGAAAAATTGAAGCCGACGAAACACCAGAGCAGGCGTTGATCCGGGAGCTACAGGAAGAGGTGGGGATTACGCCAACACAGGTGACATTATTCGACACTCTGGAATATCAATTCCCGGATAGGCACATTACGCTGTGGTTTTGGCTGGTTGAACGCTGGGAGGGCGAACCGTGGGGGAAAGAAGGGCAGCCGGGACGGTGGATCGCGCAAAACGCGTTGAATACGGACGATTTTCCGCCGGCCAATGAACCGATTATTCGTAAATTACGCCAACTTGCGCCTTAGTGGGGGATCGCAACACGATCCCCATCGATCTTATTAGCGATTTAATGTCGACATAATTTCCGGCCAGTAGCGGGGGCCGGCCGCGGCGTCGTGAGGAAAAACCGCCTCAATTGCCGCCAGCTCCTGCGGGCTTAGGGTCAGTGATAACGCGCCGAGGTTTTCATCCACCCTGG
Organism: Salmonella sp. NW722; assembly: GCF_051702785.1. Lineage (NCBI taxonomy): Bacteria > Pseudomonadati > Pseudomonadota > Gammaproteobacteria > Enterobacterales > Enterobacteriaceae > Salmonella > Salmonella sp. NW722. The sequence goes on along the minus strand of NZ_JAMMIN010000003.1, from coordinate 141,476 downwards.
CGCAGTGGCGGGTGCCGGGAATGGGAACGATGTGCCTGTTGCGGGCCAGCAGCCAGGCCAGCGCTAATTGTGCGGGGGTACACTCTTTTTCGCATGCCATTTGTTTTATTGCTTCAGCCAGACGTAAATTGCGCGAGAAGTTCTCACCCATGAACCTGGGATTTGTGCGACGGAAGTCATTCGCAGCAAAATCTTCTGGCGTTTTAATCGTACCGGTCAGAAATCCGCGTCCCAGCGGGCTGTAAGCGACGAATCCTATACCCAACCGTTCACAGGTGGAAAGTGCTGAAATTTCCGCTTCGCGGGACCAAAGCGAATACTCACTTTGCAGCGCGGTAATAGGGTGAACGTTATGGGCGCGTTCCAGCGTTTGCGTTGATGCTTCGGATAGCCCGAGATAACGCACTTTTCCCTCGCGCACCAGGTCCGCCATTGCACCGACAGTCTCTTCTATGGGGACTGATGGATCAACGCGATGTTGATAGTACAGATCGATATGATCGACCCCCAGGCGTTGCAGGCTTTGCTCACAACTACGGCGAACGTACTCCGGTCTGCCATTGACGCCACGCGCCATAGGGTTAGCAGGGTCGAGAACGATACCAAATTTCGTCGCTAAAAATACCCGATCGCGACGATCGGCGATGGCTCTTCCAACTAACCTTTCATTGGTATAAGGGCCATACATATCTGCGGTATCGAGCAGTGTTACCCCCTGATCTAACGCATAATGTAGCGTCTTAATTGAGGTGCTGTCGTCATGAGCGCCGTAAAATGCGCTCATGCCCATACATCCCAGTCCGATGGCTGACACTCGCGGTCCGTTTGCGCCTAATGTACGATATTGCATACTGCCTCCATGAGGATATTTTGTGCATGGCAGGCAGTCTATACCTGGCGTATAAGATGAAAAATAGGGGGAATAAGCATGGTTTATGAAGGCTGGCTTAATAATGCGTCATGATGTGATGTCCGTATTGCATGCTTTTTGCATGATTGCTGAAAACCATAGCTTCACGCGGGCAGCGGCGCAGTTACATATTTCCACGTCGGCGTTAAGTCAGAATATGCGCCAACTGGAGGATGAACTTGGCGTGAAATTGTTGAACCGAACCACCCGGCGTGTCGGTTTGACAGAAGCAGGACATGCCTTTCTTGCCAGTATCAGGCCCGCATTGAACCATATTGATGAGGCGATGGAACATGCCCGCCAGAGCCGCGATATACCCGGAGGGACATTACGCCTGACCGTACCGCGCACGGCGGCTACGCTTTTGTTACAACCTAATCTCGCCGGTTTCATGCGCGATTATCCCGATATTCGGCTGGATATCGATGTGAATGACGGTTTTGTGGATTTAATTAACGAACGCTTTGATGCCGGTATTCGCTTTGGCGATGCGGTACAACTTGATATGAATGTCGTTCCGCTCGGTGATGTTTTACGCCCGGCGATCGTAGCATCCCCTGCATACCTTGCGCGTTTTGGCACGCCGCTGCACCCTCAGGAACTCATCAATCACCGCTGCCTTTGCCATCGTTTTACGCGTGAGAGCGGGCTATATCGGTGGGAGTTTGTTCACGGAGCGCAACGGCTGGAAATTACGCCGGAAGCCGCGTTAATGGTGAATGATAAAGCGTTGCGTCTCTCCGCCGCGCGTGATGGGGCAGGGCTAACCTATGTTTTTGAACAGGATGTCCACGAAGACTTACAGGATGGGCGGTTGTGTTCCGTACTTGACGAGTGGCTGCCTGCGGCGGACCGGTTTTATTTGTATTATCCCGGCCGCGCGCATATGGCACCAAAACTACGCGTATTTATTGATTATTTTTGTCATAAGGCGATATTGCCGTCTCAACAGAGCCATCACTGTTAGCGCTCTTCGCTCCAGTCGTCGCTATCAGACTGGTCGCCGCTGCTGGCGATTCGTTTCTCTTCGGCGGCCCATTCGCCCAAATCAATTAACTGACAGCGTTTAGAACAAAATGGGCGGAAGGGGCTAATTTCCCCCCAGACGACCGGTTTACCGCAGGTCGGACAGTTTACGACGGTCACGTCAGACATTTTTACTCCTTAGCAACAGGCCAGTTCAAAATCAAGACGCTCCGGCACCAGACCATTTTCACTATCCAGCGGCATAAAGCGAATGGCAAAACGGCTCTTATGGCCGGAAATTTGCGGATAAAGTTGTGAATCGAGCGTCAGCATAAGACGCAGCAAATCGGCGTCGTCCCCGTTATCCTGATAAAAACCGTTCAGGCTGGTTTGCTTACGGAAAGGCGCTGAATTACGGATCAGATCAAGCACCAAAGTCAGCGCCTGGGTGAGGGGATTCAGGCTGGCAAGCCAGCTTTCAATCTGGGCGTCGCGCTGCGCCTGTTGTAGGTGTAACCAGATATGCAGAGTGGGTAAATCGAAACTGCAACAGCCGCCAGGAATACTTAAGCGTTGACGCACAAGGGCAATCAAGCGATCTTCGCGTAGCTGCTGGCCAATCCTCGGGGCGGAGATTAGCACGCTGCCCGCGGATTTTAACTGCTGGCGCAGGGCTTCAATACGGTCTTGATCGACGCCGGGAACCTCAACCCAGGCCTGTAATTTACGCTGCTGGCGCTCCAGTTCTTTCAGCAGTTCGGTACGGACTTCTCCCCGTTCGAACACATCCAGTAGATCGCTGATGTTACGGAAAAAATGCAGTGCGCCAGCATGGTCTGCAATTGGCAGGTTGATGGAGAGCTGTTGGATCAAAAACTCTATGCGCAGCCACGTACGCATCTTCTCATTGAGAGGGTGTTCAAATAGGACCTGGGTGTGCATTACGGTTTTTCCTGTGAGACAAACTGCGACGCGAGCTTAAGATAACTGGCGTGCAGGCGGGCCACATCTGATGCGATAGCATCCGGTGCGCCGTTATTATCAATAACATCGTCCGCCACGGCAAGGCGCGCTTCACGCGTCGCCTGCGCAGCGAGAATGTGTTCAACATGCTCGCGCGTAACATCATCACGCTGCATTGTGCGTATGAGCTGCGTTTCGGGCGTCACGTCAACCACCAGTACGCGGTTGGCTTTTTGATACAGCCTGTTTTCAACCAGCAGAGGCACAACCCATAACACATAGGGCGACGTAGCCTGTTGAAACTGTCGTTGGGTTTCCTGCTGAATTAAGGGATGAAGCAGAGCGTTAAGCCAGGCTTTTTCTTCCGGATGCGAAAAAATACGCTCACGCAGCGCCCGGCGACGTAACGTGCCGTCGGCGGCGATAAGTTCAGAACCAAAATGTTCCGCTATTGCGTTCAGGGCGGGCTGCCCTGGCTCAACCATCTGGCGCGCGATAATATCCGCGTCGATGACGGTTATTCCGAGGTCAGCGAAGGCATCAGCGACGGTACTTTTACCGCTGCCAATACCGCCGGTTAAGGCTACGGTATACCTCATATCTCCAGCTTCCGGAATTTTAGTTTGACAATCAAAAGGTTAAATTTTAAGCATGCAAAGACGATACGCTCTGAGCATTAACCTACTATTCGCCAGGTAAATTTATGGGATTGTAACGTAAAAAAAGAGAATTTCGCAGTCTTGTACGGCCATGATTAGTGCGTATGATAGCGTCACTGGAGTTGTGAGTTTCGATTTTTCGCCATTAACCCCAGGAATCCGCACATGCGTATTGAAGAAGATCTGAAGTTAGGTTTCAAAGACGTTCTTATCCGTCCTAAACGTTCTACCCTCAAAAGCCGTTCCGATGTCGAACTGGAACGTCAATTCACCTTTAAACACTCAGGTCAGACCTGGTCTGGCGTACCGATTATTGCGGCCAATATGGATACCGTCGGGACGTTTGAAATGGCGCAAGCATTGGCCGGGTTTGATATTCTGACTGCTGTACATAAACATTATACCGTTGAAGAGTGGGCAGCTTTTATCAACACGGCTTCGGCTGATGTTCTCAAGCATGTGATGGTTTCCACCGGGACCTCTGATGCTGATTTCGAAAAAACCGTGCAGATTCTGGCGCTGAATCCTGCGCTGAACTTTGTCTGTATTGATGTGGCCAATGGCTATTCAGAACATTTTGTGCAGTTCGTCGCGAAAGCACGTGAAGCATGGCCGACAAAAACAATCTGCGCAGGCAATGTGGTAACGGGCGAGATGTGCGAAGAGCTTATCCTCTCCGGCGCCGATATCGTGAAAGTGGGAATTGGTCCTGGCTCCGTATGCACGACGCGTGTAAAAACCGGCGTTGGTTATCCGCAACTGTCGGCGGTTATCGAATGCGCTGACGCGGCGCATGGCCTGGGCGGCATGATCGTCAGCGATGGCGGCTGCACCATGCCAGGCGACGTAGCAAAAGCCTTTGGCGGCGGCGCGGATTTCGTTATGTTGGGCGGCATGCTGGCGGGGCACGAAGAGAGCGGCGGCAGCGTGGTAGAAGAGAACGGCGAGAAATTTATGCTGTTCTACGGCATGAGTTCGGAATCTGCGATGAACCGTCATGTCGGCGGCGTTGCGAAATACCGCGCGGCAGAAGGTAAAACGGTTAAATTGCCGCTGCGTGGGCCGGTGGGCAATACCGCCCGCGATATCCTGGGCGGTCTACGCTCAGCCTGCACTTATGTCGGCGCGTCTCGCCTGAAAGAGTTGACCAAACGCACCACCTTTATTCGGGTGCAGGAACAAGAAAACCGCATTTTCAATAGCCTCTAATATTCTGGCTGGCGTAAATGTGCGCCAGCCTTATCCCATCCCGCTCATCGCGTCTCCCAAATGAAAAATCGGCAAATACATCGCCACCACCAGCGTACCGATAATTAAACCGGTGATGATCAATAACGCCGGTTCCAACAGCGACGCCAGATTATCGGCCAGTGCCAGCGTAGTTTCACTGTGGTGACGGGCAAGGTTATGCAGCATGATATCGAGTGAACCGGACGCTTCGCCCGTTCTGACCAGTTGCAGGCATAGCGGACTAAATTCCTGGGTATTTTTTAGCGCCAACCAGACCGGATTGCCTGCGGCGATCTCCTGATGTACCTGCGTTAAACGCTGTGACCAGTAAGGGCAGCCGAGACTCTCGATAGCGCTTTCCAGTCCCTGAAGAAAAGGAATGCCTGCGCTTTGGGTCAATGCCAGTACGGTGAATATTTGCGCTAGTTTCTGGCCTCTTATCAGGCGACCCATAACGGGAAGCCGTAGCAGAAGACGCTGCCGCTGCGCTTGCCAGGACGGCTTTTGTTTTACCCTGCGGTGAGCGATAGCAATGAGCATCGTCAGGAACAAGATGAGCCAACCCCATGCCGCCCCCCATTGCGCTATCGCGATAATACCGCGCGTCAGAAGAGGGAGCGGGGTATTGAAGCTACGGTAAATGGCGGCAAATTCCGGCAGAACAAAGTGCAGCATGGCGAAAACGACCAGGGCGGCCATTGTCAGAATAATGGCGGGATAGCGCAGCGCCTTTTTCACGCTAACCGTAATCTGCCGTTGCGCTTTTTGCTGACGGGCCAGTTCAAAGCAGCATTCGGCCAGTTTGCCGGTCAGTTCTCCGGTGCGGATCATCGTCTGGTAGAGCGGCGGAAATACCTGCGGCCAGGAGACTAATGCGCTGGAAAAAGGGACGCCCTGTTCAAGCTCGTGAGCCAGCGTGCGCAACAGCGCTTGCCATTGTCGGTGTGGATGCTGTTGCGCAAGGAGTTCCAGCCCTTCAGAAAGCGTCAGCCCGGCATGAATGAGCGTGGCCAACTGATGAATAATTTCAGCGCTTTGCTCTTCTTTCCACAGTGCGGCGTTAACGCCCATGCGCTTGATGCGAAGCGGCATAATGCGCTGATGTTGCAGGGTGATGATCAGCGCCAGACGATTGTCCGCCCATACAACGTCTTGTTCCAGTTGACCTTTATCGTTAACGCCTTGCCAGCGCCAGAGCTGTTTAACGCTCATGGGGCATTCCCAGAACGCGCAGTATCTCTTCAAAGGACGTCATGCCTTGTTCAACGGCGCGACAGCCATTTTCAAAAAGCGTCCCTGTACCGGTCTGTTGGAGGTGGGCTTCCAGTGCTTGCGCCGATGCGCCGCTCGCAATTAACTGACGTAATGCCGGGGTAACGGTTAACACTTCGAATAACGCGGTTCGGCCATAAAAGCCGTGGTAGCAATGCTGACAGCCGCTTGCCTGCCAGCGCGGTAGCGCGTTGGGCCAAAGATTGGGCGATAGCACCACGGGATCGCTCAGACGCTGTTTGCAGTGCGGGCAAAGCTTCCTTACCAGGCGTTGCGCTACCACCAGCGTAAGCGCCGATGAGATCATCCAGCGTGCTACGCCCATTTGCTGCAAACGTATCAGGGTTTCACTGGTGGAGTTCGTATGGAGCGTTGAAAGTACCAGATGGCCCGTTTGTGCCGCCTTAATGGCGATTTCTGCGGTGTCGCCGTCACGAATTTCACCTACCATGATGATGTCAGGGTCCTGGCGTAAAAGCGCGCGCAGCACATTTTGAAAGGTGAGCCCGGCGCGGGGATGGATCTGCGTCTGGTTAATCCCATCCAGTGGAATTTCTATCGGATCCTCAACGCTACAGAGGTTGATACCCGGCGTATTCCGGGTTTGTAGCGCGCTATATAGCGTGACCGTTTTTCCGCTACCGGTGGGGCCAGTCACCAGTACCAGCCCCTGAGGTTGCTGTAGGGCTTGCCTAAAAGCGGTAAGTTGTGCCCCGTACATGCCCAGCGTGTCCAGATCCAGCGTTTGTTCAACCTGATGCAACAACCGTAAGACGACTTTTTCGCCTTCTTTACAGGGAAGCGTGGCGATACGAAAAGAGATGCTGTCTCCCGACAGGTCAACGGTAAATTGCCCGTCCTGCGGCAGCCGATGTTCAGCGATGTCCAAATTTCCCAGGACTTTCAATCTGGCCGTCAGCGCAAGCCCCGTCTCTTTGGCGATGTCCTGCAGAATATGAAGAACACCGTCGATGCGGAGCCTTATCCGGTAGCGGCTGGCGCCTGGTTCGAGATGGATATCAGAGGCGCGTTTCGCCATCGCCGAGCGTAATGTCTGATTGAGAAGCTGGGCCGCGGTTTCTCCGCCTTTCGCGGCGTTTGCCGAGGGTGCCTGATCCTGCTTATGCCGATGATTTTCCATTTGCTGGCGAGTCCAGCACACAATATCAATTTGTTTTTGCGTGGCGAAATGCAGAGCGTCCAGTAACGCATGAGAGGGCGCGTCGACCACCGCAACAGTGATACTGTTGCTGGCGCTATTGATCAGTACAGCCTGATGACGTTGACACAAGGTGTTGAGCTGAGCGTCTTTCATCTTGTCTCCTTAGTTGGCGTCAAAACGGAAGACATCTTCACAAGCCTGTTGTAACGCGCTGTCGCTTTGAATATTGCAGTTACGTGTCCAGCCGGTAATGCCGTTAGCATTGTCCCAGGCGGGCGTCATGATGACGCTAAGCCCGCTCAGACTCTCCTGGCCGGTAAGCGTGATGACGCCTTTTTCCACGCTCATGCCCGAAACATAACGGGTGATGACGGGCGAGGGGATACCGTTGACGCCCGCATCGCATGTGCTCGTCCCACCATGTTCCAGAGCGCAGAGTTCGACGGCAGTACGGTAGGGGACAAACGTTTGCAACATATCCGTCAGCGCCGCTTTACGCAGATAGTTCTGGTAAGCCGGAATGCCAATGGCGCTTAAAATGGCGATGATGCCAATAACGACCATCAGTTCGATAAGCGTGAAACCGCGTTGTTTTTCCATTGTTCGCTCCTTGAGTTAGCTGGCGCTACTGTGGCAAACGAGGAAAGAGCGGGCGAGCGGCAAAAGATAAAACGGGAAGGCGGATTCTGAAGATTTTCGCTGCGTTACATGACACGGCAACGTTATTGCGAGGCGCTACGAATATTTTACCGAATCACGACGCGGATCTACGGACAGGTGATTTATAGACCCGACGGCGCAGCGCCATCGGGTGGAGAGGATCAGCGAAAACGCATGGAGAGATCGAGCGCGCGTACGTGCTTGGTCAGCGCGCCAACGGAGATGAAATCCACCCCGGTTTCAGCAAATTCGCGTAAGGTTTCCGCGGTGACGTTGCCGGATACTTCCAGCCGCGCCTGGCCGTTGACGCGTTTCACCGCCTCGCGCATCTGGTCGGTGTTGAAATTATCCAGCATGATAATATCCGCGCCTGCTTTCAGCGCATCGTCCAGTTCATCCAGATTTTCGACCTCGACTTCTACCGGCACGTCCGGATGTAGCCAGAACGCTTTTTCCACCGCCTGACGAACCGAACCGGAGGCGATGATATGGTTTTCTTTAATCAGGAACGCGTCAGTGAGGCCCAGACGATGATTGGCGCCGCCGCCGCATAAAACCGCATATTTGAGCGCGGTGCGCAGACCAGGCAGCGTTTTACGCGTGTCGAGCAACTGGGTTTGGGTGCCAGCCAGCAGTCCAACGTAGCGGCGTACTTCACTGGCGACGCCGGAAAGGGTCTGGACAAAGTTTAGCGCCGTGCGCTCGCCGGTCAGCAATACGCGAGCCGGGCCGTTCAGTTCAAACACTGTTTGGTTGGCGTGAATGGCGTCGCCGTCATCGACATGCCAGGTGAGGCGCACATCATCGCCCGCCAGTTGGATGAAGACCTCTTCAACCCAGCGCTTGCCGCAGAAAACGCCGTCTTCACGAGTGATCACCGTGGCATGGGCTTGCGTATCTGCTGGCAAAAGTTGCGCGGTGATATCGTTGCCAGCATCGACTTCTCCACCTAAATCTTCACGCAGCGCCTGAGCAACGGCGGCAGGGATATCGAGATTAATGCGTTCCAGTAGCGCGTCACGTCGGTCGTCTGGGTTATAACGGCGAGGCGGCATGATAAAACTCCAAATTGCTAACGAATCATAAGGTAGAAACATGCTACTCTGAAGCAGCTATAAGCACCACTCAAAAGGAGACTCTGCATGTTGCCAGATAAGGGTTGGTTGGTAGAGGCGCGACGCGTCCCTTCTCCGCATTATGATTGCCGTCCGGATGACGAAAAACCGTCCTTGCTGGTGGTGCATAACATTAGCCTGCCCCCCGGCGAGTTTGGCGGTCCGTGGATCGATGCATTATTCACCGGAACGATAGATCCAGACGCCCATCCTTTTTTTGCAGAAATCGCTCATCTTCGTGTTTCGGCCCATTGTCTGATTCGTCGCGACGGTGAAATCGTCCAGTATGTGCCTTTTGATAAGCGTGCGTGGCATGCGGGCGTGTCAAACTATCAGGGGCGGGAACGTTGTAATGATTTCTCCATTGGTATTGAGCTGGAGGGGACGGATACGCTGGCTTATACCGATGCGCAGTATCAGCAGCTAGCCGCCGTGACGCGCACGCTTATCGCTTGCTATCCGGCGATCGCCGACAATATGACCGGACACTGCAACATTGCGCCTGACCGCAAAACGGACCCTGGCCCTGCCTTTGACTGGCCGCGCTTTCGCGCTTTGGTAGCCCTCTCGTCGCACAAGGAGATGACATGACGCTGTTTACGACATTACTGGTGCTGATTGTCGAGCGCCTGTTTAAGCTGGGCGAGCACTGGCAGCTCGATCATCGGCTGGAGGCGCTATTCCGTCGGATTACGCATTTTTCGATGTTGCGCACGATGGGAATGACGGCGATCGCGATGGTGGTGACTTTTCTACTGCTCCAGGCGTTAAAAGGGCTGCTATTTAACGTGCCGACGCTGGTGGTGTGGATTCTCCTGGGCGTGCTGTGTATCGGCGCGGGCAAAGCGCGAGTACATTATCACGCCTGGCTGAAAGCGGCGTCCCGCAACGATCCGCATCCTTGCGAGGCGATGGCCAGCGAGCTTACGCTGATTCACGGCGTGCCGCCGGATTGTAATGAGCGTGAATTTTTGCGTGAGCTGCAAAATGCGTTGTTATGGATAAATTTCCGTTTTTACCTCGCACCGCTATTTTGGTTTATCGTTGGCGGTCCATGGGGGCCGGTAACGCTGGTGGGCTATGCGTTTTTACGGGCCTGGCAGACCTGGCTGGCGCGCTATCAGACGCCGCACCAACGTTTGCAATCCGGCATTGACGCTATTCTTCATGTGCTGGACTGGATTCCGGTACGTCTGGCGGGCGTAGTGTATGCATTACTGGGGCATGGCGAGAAAGCGTTGCCGGCCTGGTTTGCCTCGCTGGCGGATCTGCATACTTCGCAGTATCAGGTGCTCACACGTCTGGCGCAGTTCTCACTGGCGCGCGAACCGCATACTGACAAAGTAGAAACCCCCAAAGCGGCGGTGTCGATGGCGAAGAAGGCCTCGTTTGTGGTGGTGGTGATTATTGCGTTGCTCACCATTTATGGGGCATTAGTGTAGCGTTGTGCCGATGGCGCTAACGCTTATGCGGCCTACAATGGAAAAATCTGTAGGCCCGGTAAGCGTTAGCGCCACCGGGCAGTGCAACGGCTTAGATCGTATCGGCTGGCGGCACGCCAAAATCAGGCATCCCGTTTTCGTCCCAGCGCACCCGTTTCAGACGCGTATGGCGGTTGGGATCGTACAACGGATCGCCTTCAATTTCGGTGTAATTTCTCGCGTGGTACACCAGTACATCTTCACCTTCCGGCGTTTGCGTAAAGCTGTTGTGTCCCGGCCCATACTGGCGATTCTCATAGCTGGTGGTAAAGACCGGGCGCGGTGATTTATGCCAGTTCTGCGGGGTGAGCGGATCGTCGTTTACGTTAATCCACAGTAACCCCATACAGTAGTTTTCATCGGTGGCGCTGGCCGAATAGCTGATAAACAGCTTGTCGCCATGCACCACGACGGCCGGACCTTCGTTAACCCAAAAACCCCGACACTCCCAGTCGTACTCTGGCTTACTGAGCCTTACCGGCTCGCCTTTAAGAGTCCACGGGTTTTCCAGTTCAGCCAGATAAATATTTGAGTTACTGGCTATATCCGGCGCTTTTTGCGCCCACAGATACCACTGCTTTCCCTGATGATAAAAAGTGGTGGCATCGAGGGCGAAGGTATCAAACGGCGTTTTAATCTGACCTTTCTCCGTCCACTTGCCGGTGAGTGGGTTGGCATCGGCGCACTCCAGGGCAAACATGCGGTGCTGGAACATTCCCAGCTTATCAAGCGCTTGAGTATGGGTAGCGGCAAAATAGATGTACCACTTGCCGTTGATGCGGTGCATTTCCGGTGCCCAGATGAGCTGGCTCATCGGGCCGCTTTCCGGTTTGCGCCAGACGACAACGGGGTCGGCGGCGCGCAACCCTTCCAGCGAATTAGCCCGGCGGATTTCCAGCCTGTCATATTCCGGTACGGAGGCAATAAAGTAGTAATCGCTGCCGTCGCGTAAAATAAACGGATCGGCACGTTGTTCAATAAACGGGTTTGGCCAGTTTGCCATCAGGCTTTCCTTACGCTTTCAGCGGCTTTGAGCTCCTGCAACTCACTCAATTCGCGGTAATTAGTGCGACGTTTTTCCAAATCGTCCTGGATTTTTTTCATCAGTTCACGGTCAACTTTCAGCAGACGTACCACGCCTGCGGTAATCAGGTAGCCAACGCCGGGGATAACGGTAAACAACAGCATAATACCGTTCATCGCCGAGGCGCTTTGCGCTTTGGCGCTGGCGTCATAACCATACCAGGAGAGCAAAAAGCCGACCATCGCCCCGGCAATCGCCAGACCTAGTTTCAGGAAGAACAGATTACCGGAGAAGCTAATACCGGTAATGCGTTTGCCGGTTTTCCATTCGCCGTAATCATCGACGTCCGCCATCAGCGACCAGTGCAACGGGGAAGGGATCTGATGCAGAATATTGAGCAGGAAGTAGAGCGCCACTATCATTACGGTAGCTTTCGGATCAAAGAAATAGAACGCGCAGGAGAAAATCGCCAGCGCGATATTGGTCCAGAAAAATACCTTCAATTTACACCAGCGATCGGTTAAGACTTTTGCCAGCATACTGCCGATCATCATACCGACCACGCCAAGACTAATAAAAAGCGTAGCGAAATGGGTGCTTTGTCCCATCACCCAGGTGACGTAATACATGGTCGCCGCCATACGGATAAACCCCGGGCAGACGTTACATAAGGTCAATAGCAGAATGCGTACCCATTGATCGTTTTTCCACACGTCTTTGAAATCATTCTTCATATCATCGTGCGTCGGAACGGCAGGGCGAACGCGTTCGCGGACGCTGGCAAAGCAGAACAGAAACATACCCATGCCGATAATCGCCAGCACGGTCATCGCCAACTGATAGCCTTTGGCTTTGTCGCCGCCGCCAAACCAGTCCACCATCGGCAATAGCGTTAACGATAGCAACAGCGTCGCGATGCCGACTAACACGAAGCGATAAGCCTGACAGGCCACGCGCTCTTTTGGATCGTTGGTGATCACGCCGCCCAGTGAGCAATAGGGAATATTGATGGCGGTGTAGGTCACGGAAAGCAGAAAATAGGTGACGAAAGCATAGACAACTTTGCTGTTATAGCCCCAGTCCGGCGTCGTGAACATCAGAACGCTGAACAGCGCGTAGGGAAATGCAATCCACAGTAGCCAGGGGCGGAAACGACCATATTTACTTTGGGTACGATCGGCAAGCGCGCCCATCACCGGATCGGTAACGGCATCGATAACGCGTACTGAAAGGAGTAAAACACCGACTAACGCCGGGGCAAGACCAAAAATATCCGTATAAAAATAATTAACAAACAGCATGATAGCGCCAAAAATAATGTTACATCCGGCGTCGCCCATGCCATACCCGATTTTCTCTCTTACCGAAAGTCTGCCCTTATCCATTGAGACTTCTCCCCATCAGATGATGGCGGTAATTATTCGCCTGCGAGCTTTTTTTTGCGTAGCAGGATCACGCCGCTGATATGGATAAAATGGTTATACGTGGGAAACTGTGAGGCAGATAACACCCTCCCCGGACGAGGAGGGCGGAAAAGTAACGCCACGATCAGTGGGCTTTCACCGTTTTTGCCGTTTTTTCTTTACACAGGTAGCCGACGCCCAGGATGAGCAGCCATACCGGAATCAGCCACACGGAGATCGCCATACCTGGCGTCATCAGCATAATGATCAATACCGCCGCCATAAACAGCAGGCAGAGAACGTTGCCGAACGGATAAAACAGGGCCGGGAAGCGAGTTTTCACGCCCTGCTGCTGTTTCGCGCGACGGAACATCATATGGGCAAGGCTAATCATCGCCCAGTTAATGACCAGCGCGGAGACCACCAGCGCCATCAGCAGTCCGAATGCGGACTCTGGGGCCAGGTAGTTGAGCAGCACGCACAACGCAGTCACGACAGCGGAAACCAAAATGGAGCTCACCGGCACGCCGCGTTTGTCGACGTTCAGCAGCGCTTTCGGCGCATTTCCCTGCTGGGCCAGACCGAACAGCATACGGCTGTTGCAGTAAACGCAGCTGTTATAAACCGATAGCGCGGCGGTGAGAACCACGATATTCAGCGCATTGGCGACAAACGTATCGCCCAGCTCATGGAAGATAAGGACAAACGGGCTGGTATCGGCAGTGACGCGAGTCCATGGCAGCAGCGAAAGCAGAACCGCCAGCGAGCCGATATAAAAAATCAGGATGCGATAGATAACCTGATTAGTGGCTTTGGGGATGCTCTGTTCCGGGTTATCGGCTTCAGCGGCGGTGATCCCTACCAGCTCCAGTCCGCCGAACGAAAACATAATAATGGCCATCATCATCACCAGCCCGGTCCAGCCATGCGGCAGAAAGCCGCCCTGTTCCCACAGGTTGCGCACGGTGGCCTGCGGACCAGCGGTATCGCTGAAGAGTAACCACGCGCCGAACAGAATCATAGCGATGACGGCGATCACTTTAATAATGGCGAACCAAAACTCCATCTCACCGAACACTTTAACGTTGGTCAGGTTGATGGCGTTGATAATCACAAAGAAGGCTGCCGCAGAAGCCCAGGTGGGGATCTCCGGATACCAGAACTGGATATATTTACCCACTGCGGTCAGTTCCGCCATGGCAACTAATACGTACAGCACCCAGTAGTTCCAGCCGGAAGCGAATCCGGCAAAGCCGCCCCAGTATTTATAGGCGAAGTGGCTAAAAGAGCCGGCGACCGGTTCTTCAACCACCATCTCTCCCAGCTGGCGCATAATCAGAAAGGCAATAAAGCCTGCAATCGCATAGCCCAAGATAATTCCTGGCCCCGCCGACTGAATAACGGAGGCGCTTCCCAGGAACAAGCCTGTCCCTATCGCGCCGCCCAATGCGATAAGCTGAATATGGCGGTTTTTCAGGCCGCGCTTGAGCTGCTCGCCGTGCTGCTGACTGTCCATTATAAAACCTCGTGTATCGGGCGCGGTTTATTCATAACGCGCTTATTTTGAACGATGCAGTAGTGCGTGTGTAAGTTTGCAATTCCGCTTTTTGTATTGATTTATTTACAAGCTCGTTTTTTAAAATGTCACTTCAACTCTTTCGTCTTGATCAGAATAATGGTATGTGGCCGCGAATGCACCTGCTTTGTGCAGGGGTGATGACGAGTTGCGTAAAAAGAAAGCACTTGTAAATACCTCCTTTTATTTTCCCTTACAGATGTTAATTTGTTTTTATTCATTATTTATGCATAAAAATGCATTTAATCTACTGTTGAATCGGTTCAGATGAGATTTTTTATCGTTTCAAATACGTTAAATCTACCTCCTGGTGGGTAAATTTAACATTTGTGCACAGTTACAGTTTTGAAACATGATTTCTGTAAAATTGTTAAAATGTGCCTCCTTTACTGATTTCAATCAAAACCTGTATGGACAGAAGGTGAATACTTTGTTACTTTAGCGTCACAGACATGAAATTGGTAAGACCAATTGACTCCGGGCAAATGGCTTAAGACAGGAAATCATGGCCTACAGCAAAATCCGCCAACCAAAACTCTCCGATGTGATCGAGCAGCAGCTGGAGTTTTTAATCCTTGAGGGAACATTGCGTCCCGGAGAAAAACTCCCACCGGAACGTGAACTGGCAAAACAGTTCGACGTCTCCCGTCCCTCCTTGCGCGAGGCGATTCAACGTCTCGAAGCGAAGGGATTGTTGCTTCGTCGCCAGGGCGGCGGAACCTTCGTGCAGAGCAGCCTGTGGCAGAGCTTTAGCGACCCGCTGGTGGAACTGCTCTCCGATCACCCTGAATCCCAGTTTGACCTGCTCGAAACGCGCCATGCGCTGGAAGGCATTGCGGCTTATTACGCGGCGCTGCGCAGCACCGACGAAGATAAAGACCGTATTCGCGAGCTGCACCACGCTATTGAGCTGGCGCAAGAGTCCGGCGATCTGGATGCCGAGTCCGAAGCCGTGCTCCAGTATCAAATCGCCGTCACCGAAGCGGCGCACAACGTGGTATTGCTTCATCTGCTAAGGTGTATGGAGCCGATGCTGGCGCAAAACGTGCGGCAGAACTTCGAATTGCTGTATGCGCGTCGGGAGATGCTGCCGCTGGTGAGTACGCATCGCACCCGTATATTTGAAGCCATTATGGCCGGAGAACCAGAAGAAGCGCGTGAAGCGTCACACCGCCATCTGGCGTTTATCGAAGAGATTATGTTGGACAGAAGCCGTGAGGAGAGCCGTCGTGAACGCGCCTTACGCCGTCTGGAACAGCGCAAGAATTAGTTTTTTCTGGCAGAACGTTAACCAGAAGATGTTGTGAATAAAGCGCAAAAATGTGCGCGGCAACTAAATGCCAGGCCCATAAGGCTATTTTATTTGCCATTTTGGTCCTGGGCAGTGCTCACAATCCTCACGTACTACGTGTACGTTCCGGTTGTTCCGCGCTGTCCGTGACCAAACTGGCTGCAACAATTACACCTTATGGGCCAGGCAATAAACGCAGAACCTGTCTTATTAAGCTTTCTGACGAAAGTTTAATGGGACAGGTTCCAGATAACTCAACGTATTAGATAGATAAGGAATACCCCCATGTCAGAACGTTTCCCAAATGACGTGGATCCGATCGAAACTCGCGACTGGCTACAGGCGATCGAATCGGTCATCCGTGAAGAAGGTGTTGAGCGCGCTCAGTATCTGATTGACCAACTGCTTTCTGAAGCTCGTAAAGGCGGCGTGAAAGTCGCGGCAGGCGCAGGGGCCAGTAATTACATCAACACTATTGCCGTTGAAGACGAACCGGAATACCCGGGCAATCTGGAGCTGGAACGTCGCATTCGTTCTGCGATCCGCTGGAACGCCATCATGACCGTGCTGCGCGCGTCTAAAAAAGACCTTGAGTTGGGCGGCCACATGGCGTCCTTCCAGTCTTCCGCCACGATCTATGATGTCTGTTTCAACCATTTCTTCCGTGCGCGCAACGAACAGGATGGCGGCGACCTGGTGTACTTCCAGGGCCACATCTCTCCGGGCATCTACGCTCGCGCGTTCCTGGAAGGTCGTCTGACCCAGGAACAGATGGATAACTTCCGTCAGGAAGTTCACGGCAATGGCCTCTCTTCCTATCCGCACCCGAAACTGATGCCGGAATTCTGGCAGTTCCCGACCGTCTCTATGGGGCTGGGCCCAATCGGTGCTATCTACCAGGCGAAATTCCTGAAATATCTGGAACACCGTGGCCTGAAAGATACCTCTAAACAGACCGTTTACGCCTTCCTCGGCGACGGCGAGATGGACGAGCCGGAATCCAAAGGCGCGATCACCATCGCCACCCGTGAAAAACTGGACAACCTGGTCTTTGTTATCAACTGTAACCTGCAGCGTCTTGACGGCCCGGTCACCGGTAACGGCAAGATTGTTAACGAACTGGAAGGCATCTTTGCAGGTGCTGGCTGGAACGTTATTAAAGTCATGTGGGGCGGTCGTTGGGATGAACTGCTGCGTAAAGACACCAGCGGTAAACTGATCCAGCTGATGAACGAAACCGTTGACGGCGACTACCAGACCTTCAAATCCAAAGACGGCGCTTACGTGCGTGAGCACTTCTTCGGTAAATATCCGGAAACCGCAGCCCTGGTGGCCGACTGGACTGACGAGCAGATTTGGGCGCTGAACCGTGGTGGTCACGATCCGAAGAAAGTCTACGCGGCACTGAAAAAAGCGCAGGAAACCAAAGGCAAAGCGACCGTAATCCTGGCCCATACCATTAAAGGTTACGGCATGGGTGACACCGCGGAAGGTAAAAACATCGCTCACCAGGTTAAGAAAATGAACATGGACGGCGTGCGTTACGTCCGCGATCGTTTCAACGTGCCGGTTGCCGATGCTGATCTCGAAAAACTGCCGTACATTACCTTCCCGGAAGGTTCTGAAGAACACAAATACCTGCATGAACGCCGTCAGGCGCTGCACGGCTACCTGCCAAGCCGTCAGCCGAACTTCACCGAGAAGTTAGAGCTGCCTCAACTTTCAGATTTCGGCGCGCTGCTGGAAGAGCAAAGCAAAGAGATTTCCACCACTATCGCTTTCGTGCGTGCTCTGAACGTGATGCTGAAGAACAAGTCGATCAAAGATCGCCTGGTGCCGATCATCGCCGACGAAGCGCGTACTTTCGGTATGGAAGGTCTGTTCCGTCAGATTGGTATCTACAGCCCGAACGGCCAGCAGTACACCCCGCAGGACCGTGAGCAGGTTGCTTACTACAAAGAAGACGAGAAAGGCCAGATTCTGCAGGAAGGTATCAACGAGCTGGGCGCAGGCGCATCCTGGCTGGCTGCGGCGACCTCTTACAGCACCAACGATCTGCCGATGATCCCGTTCTATATCTACTACTCCATGTTCGGGTTCCAGCGTATCGGCGACCTGTGCTGGCAGGCTGGCGACCAGCAGGCTCGCGGCTTCCTGATTGGCGGGACTTCCGGTCGTACTACGCTGAACGGCGAAGGTCTGCAGCACGAAGATGGTCACAGCCACATTCAGTCGCTGACTATCCCGAACTGTATCTCTTACGACCCGGCTTACGCCTATGAAGTGGCTGTCATCATGCATGATGGTCTGGAGCGTATGTACGGTGAGAAACAAGAGAACGTTTACTACTACATCACCACCCTGAACGAAAACTACCACATGCCGGCCATGCCAGCAGGTGCCGAGGAAGGTATCCGTAAAGGTATCTACAAACTCGAAACCCTTGAAGGTAGCAAAGGTAAAGTTCAGCTGCTGGGCTCCGGTTCTATCCTGCGTCACGTGCGTGAAGCGGCACAGATCCTGGCGAAAGACTACGGCGTAGGTTCTGACGTGTACAGCGTAACCTCCTTCACCGAACTGGCGCGTGATGGTCAGGATTGTGAGCGCTGGAACATGCTGCACCCGCTGGAAACCCCGCGCGTACCGTACATCGCTCAGGTGATGAACGACGCTCCGGCAGTGGCATCTACTGACTATATGAAACTGTTCGCCGAGCAGGTTCGTACTTACGTACCGGCTGACGACTATCGCGTACTGGGTACGGATGGCTTCGGTCGTTCCGACAGCCGTGAGAACCTGCGTCACCACTTCGAAGTTGATGCTTCTTATGTGGTTGTTGCAGCGCTGGGCGAACTGGCTAAACGTGGCGAAATCGACAAGAAAGTGGTAGCGGATGCGATTACCAAATTCAACATCGATGCAGATAAAGTTAACCCGCGTCTGGCGTAAGAGGTAAAAGAATAATGGCTATCGAAATCAAAGTACCGGACATCGGGACAGATGAAGTTGAAATCACCGAGATTCTGGTCAAAGTGGGCGACAAAGTGGAAGCTGAACAGTCGCTGATCACCGTAGAAGGCGACAAAGCCTCTATGGAAGTCCCGTCTCCGCAGGCTGGCGTCGTGAAAGAGATCAAAGTCTCTGTCGGCGACAAAACCGAGACCGGTGCACTTATCATGATTTTCGATTCCGCCGACGGTGCAGCCGACGCTGCACCTGCTAAGGCAGAAGAGAAGAAAGAAGCGGCTCCGGCAGCAGCACCTGCTGCGGCAGCGGCGAAAGACGTTCACGTTCCGGATATCGGCAGTGACGAAGTTGAAGTGACTGAAGTGATGGTGAAAGTGGGCGACACCGTTGAAGCTGAACAGTCGCTGATCACCGTCGAAGGCGACAAGGCCTCTATGGAAGTGCCGGCGCCGTTCGCGGGCACCGTGAAAGAGATCAAAGTGAACACCGGTGATAAAGTGTCTACCGGCTCTCTGATTATGGTCTTCGAAGTGGCGGGTGAAGCGGGCGCAGCAGCACCAGCGAAAGCGGAAGCCGCTCCGGCTGCGGCTGCTCCAGCGGCAGCGACGGGCGTGAAAGACGTTAACGTACCGGATATCGGCGGCGACGAAGTTGAAGTCACCGAAGTGATGGTCAAAGTCGGCGATAAAGTTGCCGCTGAACAGTCGCTGATCACCGTCGAAGGCGACAAAGCCTCCATGGAAGTGCCTGCGCCGTTCGCGGGCACCGTGAAAGAAATCAAAATCAGCACCGGCGATAAAGTGAAAACCGGTTCTCTGATTATGGTCTTCGAAGTAGAAGGCGCAGCGCCTGCGGCCGCTCCGGCTAAACAGGAAGCGGCGGCGCCAGCTCCGGCGGCGAAAGCTGAGAAGCCTGCTGCCCCGGCTGCCAAAGCGGAAGGCAAATCTGAGTTCGCTGAAAACGACGCTTACGTTCACGCTACCCCGCTGATTCGCCGTCTGGCGCGCGAGTTTGGCGTCAACCTGGCGAAAGTGAAAGGCACCGGTCGTAAAGGCCGTATTCTGCGCGAAGACGTTCAGGCTTACGTGAAAGACGCTATCAAACGCGCAGAAGCTGCGCCGGCTGCTGCGGGCGGTGGTATCCCGGGTATGCTGCCGTGGCCGAAAGTGGACTTCAGCAAGTTTGGTGAAGTTGAAGAAGTGGAACTGGGCCGTATCCAGAAAATCTCTGGCGCGAACCTGAGCCGTAACTGGGTGATGATCCCGCACGTTACGCACTTCGACAAAACCGATATCACCGATCTGGAAGCGTTCCGTAAACAGCAGAACGCCGAAGCTGAGAAGCGTAAACTGGACGTGAAATACACGCCAGTGGTCTTCATCATGAAAGCGGTTGCCGCTGCTCTGGAACAGATGCCGCGCTTCAACAGCTCTCTGTCCGAAGACGGTCAGCGTCTGACCCTGAAGAAATACATCAACATCGGCGTGGCGGTTGATACCCCGAATGGCCTGGTGGTTCCGGTCTTTAAAGACGTGAATAAGAAGAGCGTGACCGAGCTGTCTCGTGAACTGACCACCATCTCCAAAAAAGCGCGTGATGGTAAGCTGACCGCTGGCGAAATGCAGGGTGGTTGCTTCACTATCTCCAGCATCGGCGGTCTGGGAACTACCCACTTCGCGCCGATTGTTAACGCGCCGGAAGTGGCTATCCTCGGCGTTTCTAAGTCGGCGATGGAACCGGTGTGGAATGGGAAAGAGTTTGTGCCGCGTCTGATGATGCCTATCTCTCTTTCCTTCGACCACCGTGTGATCGATGGTGCTGATGGTGCGCGTTTCATTACCATTATCAACAATATGTTGTCTGACATTCGCCGTCTGGTGATGTAAGCGAAAAAGCCGGCCCGACGGCCGGCTTTTTTTTGATAATCTCATGGAGTTTGTGAGGTTATTAGCGAAAGCGATAATTCGTGATCCGTTTGTTGTTTCAAAATTGTTAACAATTTTGTAAGATACGGGCGGATAGAACGACCCGGTGGATGATGGGCGATCAAGTACCCCGGACCGCCGGATACAAATAAAGAGGTCATGATGAGTACTGAAATCAAAACTCAGGTCGTGGTACTTGGGGCGGGCCCGGCAGGCTATTCTGCCGCTTTCCGTTGCGCTGATTTAGGTCTGGAAACCGTAATTGTAGAACGCTACAGCACCCTTGGCGGTGTTTGTCTGAACGTCGGCTGTATCCCTTCTAAAGCGCTGCTGCACGTAGCAAAAGTTATCGAAGAAGCCAAAGCGCTGGCTGAACACGGTATCGTCTTCGGTGAGCCGAAAACCGATATCGACAAGATTCGTACCTGGAAAGAGAAAGTGATCACGCAGCTGACCGGCGGTCTGGCGGGTATGGCCAAAGGCCGTAAAGTGAAAGTGGTCAACGGTCTGGGTAAATTCACCGGGGCTAACACCCTGGAAGTGGAAGGCGAAAACGGCAAAACCGTGATCAACTTCGACAACGCGATCATCGCGGCAGGTTCTCGTCCGATCCAATTACCGTTTATTCCGCATGAAGACCCGCGCGTATGGGATTCTACCGACGCTCTGGAACTGAAAGAAGTACCGAAGCGTATGCTGGTCATGGGCGGCGGTATCATCGGTCTGGAAATGGGTACCGTATACCACGCGCTGGGTTCAGAGATTGACGTGGTTGAAATGTTCGATCAGGTTATCCCGGCGGCTGATAAAGACATCGTTAAAGTCTTCACCAAGCGCATCAGCAAGAAATTCAACCTGATGCTGGAAACCAAAGTGACTGCCGTTGAAGCGAAAGAAGACGGTATCTACGTTTCGATGGAAGGCAAAAAAGCCCCGGCTGAAGCGCAGCGTTATGACGCCGTGCTGGTGGCGATTGGTCGTGTGCCGAACGGTAAAAACCTCGACGCGGGCAAAGCTGGCGTGGAAGTTGACGACCGTGGCTTTATCCGCGTGGACAAACAGCTGCGCACCAACGTGCCGCACATCTTCGCTATCGGCGATATCGTCGGCCAGCCGATGCTGGCGCATAAAGGCGTTCACGAAGGCCACGTTGCCGCTGAAGTTATCGCCGGGAAGAAACACTACTTCGATCCGAAAGTTATCCCGTCTATCGCGTACACCGAGCCAGAAGTGGCATGGGTTGGCCTGACCGAGAAAGAAGCGAAAGAAAAAGGCATCAGCTATGAAACCGCCACCTTCCCGTGGGCAGCTTCTGGCCGTGCTATCGCTTCTGACTGCGCAGACGGTATGACCAAACTGATTTTCGACAAAGAATCTCACCGCGTGATCGGCGGGGCGATTGTCGGCACCAACGGCGGCGAGCTGCTGGGTGAAATCGGTCTGGCGATCGAAATGGGCTGCGACGCGGAAGATATCGCGCTGACCATTCATGCGCACCCGACGCTGCACGAGTCCGTCGGTCTGGCTGCTGAAGTGTTCGAAGGTAGTATTACCGACCTGCCGAACCCGAAAGCGAAGAAGAAATAATCTTCTGTAGGTGGCAATGCGCCACCCGATACAAAAAAGCGGCTTTACAGCCGCTTTTTTTATGCATGGCAAATCAGATGTGTCAAATGATGGCGAAGGATAACGAAACCGCAAAATTTATCTTTTCCGCAGCAGTACGTTTTTCAAAGCTTATGCCGTCGGTAGTGCCTTTGTTTGTCATTTTCGACCAACTAATTGTTTCATAAGAAATACCTCTCCTTACTTTGTCATCACCCTGAAATTAGTAACGCTATAAAATAATAGCGAGCTAATTATGAGGTTTGATATATGAAACTTTTTCTGACAACAGCAGCGCTAACCGCGACGTTGATTTCCGGCATGGCATTTGCCAGCGATCCCGTCATCCCCTGGGCGACTAACAGCGGCGGTACGGAAAGCACGCATATTGCGGCAATGGGCGAGGATTTGAATGCGCAGCATCAGCAGATCACCCACACGCATGAAGGCGTATGGGCGGCCAATTCCGGCAGCATTCAGGCTGATGAAGCCGCGCTGACCAGCAACAAGCC
Source organism: Salmonella sp. NW722 (assembly GCF_051702785.1). NCBI lineage: Bacteria > Pseudomonadati > Pseudomonadota > Gammaproteobacteria > Enterobacterales > Enterobacteriaceae > Salmonella > Salmonella sp. NW722. The sequence goes on along the minus strand of NZ_JAMMIN010000003.1, from coordinate 118,755 downwards.
GCCGGTACAAGGCCACCCGGAATTAATGCCGCATCAGGGCTAATGATTATGGCCTGGCGATAACGCCAGGCGCTTACGGGTTATTCGGCGACCTGCCACTGCGCGTCTGGCGCAAAACGCGTGATAGCCTGAACTTTACTCTCCGTCTCCTTGCCTAAATCCGCCTGATAAATACGATCGTCCTGGTTGACCATAAAACTCATCACCCCGGTTTCGCCGTAATGCATCGGCCAGGCCAGAAGCGCCGCGCCGTGACCGTCGTTATCGCTGATAATACGGAAATGGTAGCCGTGGTAACCCTCGTCTGGCGCTGCGGGGCTAAAGTTTGGGCCTAAGGGACTGGGGACGTCGCCTGCTTTGGTTGGCCAGTACAGGCCATCTTTTTGGCCTTCGCTACTGATTATCCTGTGCGCCCAGCGATGGTTTTGTAAGTAATAATCCTGCTGCGCATCAACGTAAGCATGCATGGCCTGTAAGGTAGAAAGTTCATTTCGCCCAATAGTACGGGTGAGGATCTCATTCCCGGCTGCCGCCATATCAAAGCGCCAGCCGCCAGTCTCTTTCACCATGGGCACCGGGAGCTGCCAGTCTTCTCGTCCGACATTCAGGTGCGCCGTATTGTCTTTTTGTACAATGCGATGGCCTTCGCGCCAGTCACGATTGAAGCGGGCCACGGCCTCGGGATCGGCACCTTCCGGCGGCAGAAATTGCCGCCAGTCATCGCCCAGTAGCGCGGTAAGCTGCGTTTCGTTTTTTCCGGCTACCGCCGCGGCGAAGGCGCTGGCGGCCGCTTCCGGGGAGGGGAACCGTTCCTGTGCGTAGCCCAGCAAGGGTAACGACAGTAACAGAGCGCTTAACATAACCTTTTTCATTATCTGCTCCGGTTAACGGCGATGAAATTCATGATGTTCAGAAAAATGTTCCCGCGCGGCGGCGCGTTGCTCGGTGTTTAAGTGACTGCCGCGACGGCTTTCCTGCCCGCGTAGCTGTTGCGATTGCCATGACGGCGATCGACTGTCGTTCCCGCTAAACACATTGGCGTGCATATTCTGGCGAAATGCCTGACGCTGTTGCGGCGTAGAGGATTCAATACGCTGGCGGGCGGTGTCTCTCTGCTGTTGTGAAACATGGTGCTGCTGGGCTTTAGCCTTCAGCTCGGAACGATGCTGCTGCGTGGTGGATTTATTCAGTGTCTGCTGCGCCGCCTCGCGACGACTGCTGTTTTGTGTTCCGTCATAGCCACGGTAATTATTACGCTGGGCAATTTGATTTAACTGCTGCGATGCCGCTTTGCGCTGTCTATCGCGGGATGTCTCGCCTGACAGGTTAGCGGGTGATGTATGGCTGCGCTGTTGGAATTGCGTCATGGCCGCCTGGCGCTGACTGTCGCGAGACACTGGCGCTTGCTGCGTTGTGCTTAACCCGCCGCTAACATTGGTGGGATGGAACCGTTGCGCAACGGTATTATTCGGATAGGGGACGCCATTGCGCCAGGCGGGATTATGCTGCCAGCCCATCGTTTGGCCCGGCAGATTTTGCCCGGATATCCGGTTGAAATTATTGACATTGATGTTGATATTATCGCCATTATGTTGATAACCGTTACCACCATGATGGTAATCATCATCATGATGGTCGTCGTCATGGTGGTGATGATCGTCGTCATCCCAGTCTATGCTGCTGAACAACGCATAGGTGGTGGCGACGCCCAGACTATAACCAAAACCTTTAACAAAACTATCGGCAAACTGCTGCCCCGGAGGGGGCGGTAAATACACCGGCGGATAAGCGGTATTGGGCCAGGCGCCATACACCGTCGCGGGGTTATAGTTCGGCACGTACACCACCTGCGGATTCGCGGGTTCAATTTTGATGACGGTCGACGGTGTCGCTGGCGTACTGGCGGATGTGGTGGTTGTTGTTGTCGTCGTGACGGCGGTAGAAGCGCTGGACTTCGGCACGCTGGTGACGGTTTGCTGCGGCGTTGATTTTAGCGAACCGGTTTGTTGAGCGAGCAGACGCAGCCTTTGCACCGCATCCATCACATCCTGTGGCTGGGCTAAGAACGCATCGCCCAGGTTTTGCACCCATTGCGGATTCTCGCCCATAAGCGCCATCAACTGAGGAAAGGCGACCAGCGATTTGACGCTGGGGTCCCACGGTTGGCTGGCCACCGCCTGAATAGCGGCATCGCCCTGCAGCGTGGGGTTATCTCGCGACCACTGGACGGCCTGAACCACGTTCGCCGGGTAGGTGGAGGCCATGAGCACCTGCGAAAGCAGGGCATCGGGATAAAGCGCGACAGGCGCGACCCATTGATCGATTTGCGCAGTGGTAAAGGTCGTTTTCGCGACAGGCGCGGGCACAGCGGTCTGCGTTGGCTCAGAGGCGCGAGCTGCCGCCTGCGCGGGCGCTTCGGGAGCGCGGCTTTTAACATACAGTACGCCCGAAGCGGCAAATAACCCGGCACTGCACACAAGGGCAATGAGATGGGGTTTAAAGGGCAACGTCATTTTATCTCTCCCGATTCCAGAGAATCGCTATGGTCATTATGCCTGCCGCCGACGGGGTGCAGTTTCGCGTGAGTATAAAGGGACGATAGTTTAATTTTTAGCTAATGTTGGGATCGGTAACGTTACGTGACGATCAAAGCACGAAATGAGGTAAGCATTTATGGCTGTAGCTCCCGTCTCAGTAGAGCATTAGACCATCCTTAACGATTCAGCCACTTTTTTATGTTGCTTTTTTGTAAACAGATTAACACTTAAAGAAAATCCTGTTATTGTGCCGTATGCGGTACCGGGCATTTACCCTACTAACTACTGTCTCACAGGAGCGTGAAGAGAATCGCCCATCAACAAAAGCGCCGCATTATGACAATGAGAGCGAGGAGATATCGTCGTGCTAGAAGAATACCGTAAGCACGTAGCTGAGCGTGCTGCCCAGGGGATTGTGCCGAAACCTTTAGACGCAACCCAAATGGCTGCGCTTGTCGAGCTGCTGAAGACCCCGCCTGTGGGCGAAGAAGAATTCCTGTTAGACCTGTTGATCAACCGCGTTCCTCCTGGCGTAGATGAAGCCGCTTATGTTAAAGCCGGTTTTCTCGCTGCTGTCGCGAAAGGCGACACCACCTCCCCGCTGGTCTCCCCAGAAAAAGCCATTGAACTGCTGGGCACTATGCAGGGTGGTTACAACATTCATCCGCTGATTGATGCGCTGGACGATGCGAAACTGGCGCCGATTGCGGCCAAAGCGCTGTCCCACACCCTGCTGATGTTCGATAACTTCTACGACGTCGAAGAGAAAGCCAAAGCGGGCAATGAATATGCCAAACAGGTGATGCAATCCTGGGCCGACGCCGAATGGTTCCTGAGCCGTCCGCCGCTGGCGGAAAAAATCACCGTCACCGTATTCAAAGTGACCGGCGAAACGAATACCGACGATCTTTCTCCGGCGCCGGATGCGTGGTCGAGACCGGATATCCCGTTACATGCGCAGGCGATGCTGAAAAACGCCCGTGAAGGCATTGAGCCGGATCAGCCAGGCGTTGTCGGCCCGATCAAACAAATCGAAGCATTGCAGAAAAAAGGCTACCCGCTGGCTTACGTGGGTGACGTGGTGGGCACCGGTTCTTCCCGTAAATCCGCGACCAACTCCGTGCTGTGGTTCATGGGCGATGACATCCCGAACGTGCCGAATAAGCGCGGCGGCGGCCTGTGCCTCGGCGGCAAAATTGCGCCTATCTTCTTTAACACTATGGAAGATGCGGGCGCGCTGCCGATTGAAGTTGACGTTTCTAACCTGAATATGGGCGATGTGATTGACGTCTACCCGTACAAAGGCGAAGTGCGTAACCACGAAACCGGCGAGCTACTGGCAACCTTCGAACTGAAAACCGACGTGCTGATCGACGAAGTGCGTGCCGGTGGTCGTATTCCGCTGATTATCGGCCGTGGCCTGACCACCAAAGCGCGTGAAGCGCTGGGGCTGCCGCACTCAGACGTTTTCCGTCAGGCAAAAGACGTGGCGGAAAGCAGCCGTGGCTTCTCTCTGGCGCAGAAAATGGTCGGTCGCGCCTGCGGCGTGAAAGGTATCCGTCCGGGCGCGTACTGCGAACCGAAAATGACCTCCGTCGGTTCTCAGGATACTACTGGCCCGATGACCCGCGATGAGCTGAAAGACCTGGCCTGTCTGGGATTCTCCGCCGATCTGGTCATGCAGTCGTTCTGTCACACCGCAGCCTATCCGAAGCCGGTTGACGTCACCACGCATCACACGCTGCCGGACTTCATTATGAACCGTGGCGGTGTCTCCCTGCGTCCGGGCGACGGCGTGATCCACTCCTGGCTGAACCGTATGCTGCTGCCGGATACCGTCGGTACCGGCGGTGACTCCCATACCCGTTTCCCGATTGGTATCTCTTTCCCGGCGGGTTCTGGTCTGGTGGCGTTTGCCGCCGCGACCGGCGTGATGCCGCTGGATATGCCGGAATCCGTGCTGGTGCGCTTCAAAGGCAAAATGCAGCCGGGCATCACCCTGCGCGATCTGGTCCATGCCATCCCGCTGTACGCCATCAAACAGGGCCTGCTGACCGTTGAGAAGAAAGGCAAGAAAAACATCTTCTCTGGCCGCATCCTGGAAATCGAAGGTCTGCCGGATCTGAAAGTTGAGCAGGCGTTTGAGCTGACCGATGCTTCTGCCGAGCGTTCCGCTGCGGGTTGTACCATCAAGCTGAACAAAGAGCCGATCATTGAATACCTGACCTCCAACATCGTCCTGCTGAAGTGGATGATTGCGGAAGGCTACGGCGACCGTCGTACGCTGGAACGCCGTATCCAGGGCATGGAAAAATGGCTGGCGGATCCGCAACTGCTGGAAGCTGATGCTGACGCAGAGTATGCGGCGGTGATCGACATCGATCTGGCGGATATCAAAGAGCCAATCCTGTGTGCGCCGAACGATCCGGACGACGCGCGTCTGCTGTCTGACGTGCAGGGCGAGAAGATCGACGAAGTGTTCATCGGTTCCTGCATGACCAACATCGGCCACTTCCGCGCGGCTGGTAAGCTGCTGGATAACCACAAAGGCCAGTTGCCAACCCGCCTGTGGGTAGCGCCGCCAACCCGTATGGACGCTGCGCAGCTGACCGAAGAAGGTTACTACAGCGTGTTTGGTAAGAGCGGTGCGCGTATTGAGATCCCAGGCTGTTCCCTGTGTATGGGTAACCAGGCGCGTGTGGCTGACGGTGCGACGGTGGTCTCTACCTCTACCCGTAACTTCCCGAACCGTTTAGGTACCGGTGCGAACGTCTTCCTGGCTTCTGCGGAGCTGGCGGCGGTGGCAGCGCTTATCGGCAAACTGCCGACGCCGGAAGAGTACCAGACCTTTGTGGCGCAGGTGGATAAGACGGCGGTGGATACCTACCGTTATCTGAACTTCGACCAGCTCTCTCAGTACACTGAGAAAGCAGATGGGGTGATTTTCCAGACTGCGGTGTAAAAGTGACTGGCCCGGATTTCCGGGCCAGTTTTTACCGCGAAGAATCGTAATAAAAATGGATATCCAGGTTTTCATCGGGCTTGAAGTTTTTTTGTTTAAACTCTAGGGTTAACGGATCAATTTGTTTTAGCGGGTAATTAAAGCAGGGGACAACCACTTCAGTCTCATCCTTCTTATGAATGCGCAAGGTAAAGTCGCCAATGACACCCTCTTTCCAGTTAGCGCCAGTTTTCAGAATATAGCCCAGATAGCCCCAGCCGATATTCGCGCTACCGTCTTCGTTTTTATATTTTATTCCTGCATCCAGCTGTTTTAACGCCTTGCGAGTGGCGGCGGTCAGGCATTGATCGCCGAGCTCATCACCAAGAAGACTGTCAAGGCTGTCAGGCACGCCGGTGGACGTACTGGGCGTGTATGAGTGGTGAATAACGATCTCCTTGCCCGCCGGAAAACGTTGTTGCCAGATAAAATATTGTTGAACGGCAATATTCAGATAGCCGTCATCAAACCACTCTGACGGTAATTGCTGTTTTCCCTCTTTATATCCTTCTTCAATAGAGGCTTTGCCCTCGCGATTGAGGACATGGCGTAGCTGTGGGATCGTCCAGCCGGTTTGCAGTAGTTTCGCCGTAATGTCTTCTTCACCTTTACCGCCTAAGTCATGGATGACTCGCCAGCGGGACTCGCTTTTAACCGGTTTACCGTCCACGCTGATCTTAAAGTTGGCAATACCTTCTGTGCGATCTCCCATATATCGTTGGGAAATAGCCGGCATCGGAAAGGCTACCGGAACGGTAATATCCTGCGCCGAATGATTAATAAATACATAATCGACATTGATACGATCGCTGGCAATCAACAATCGCTCTTTCGCCATGCTGATCTCATTTTGTTGCAGAAATTCAATGGAACCATTGGTTTCCCCGACCGCCGAGTCGTTTGCATAAGCATGATAACTGGTAATAAAACACAGGAGTACGCTCAGCCACTTAAAATATGTCATACCGGTGCATTCCATGTCCGAAACATAATCATTATCATAATCCGGTGAGTGCCGTTTTTCGAGGGAAGAAAAATGCGGTATTATTTATTTTTATTATTAATAATTTGCCAAAATACATTTGCCGAAGAAATAAAACCATTGCCACAAGGTGATACCTGGCGCAAATATATTGCCCTGTCGCTGCGCGATGAAGAAGGGCTTGAGGATGGGCTGTTTAACCTGCGGCGGATTGAAGCAAACAGTAGCATTGCTTACGTTTGTGGCTTAATAAAAGACAAAAACGATAATTTTCTGACGGATGGGCAAAATCAATATCATCTTTATGACCGCGTGATGGCGATAGGTTATCGCTGGAGTTGGGTCAGCGTTGTGCGCTTTGATAAAACCATTGCTTCGCCGCAGGATGTTCACTGCCATTATGGTAAAAACGTACCGTTAACGTCTGCGCTCTTACGTGAGCAGGTCGCCGCGCAAGGGCGCAAAAATATTTGCCAGCCGGTAAAAGCCAGCGACCCGCTGCGAAGCGATATTCTGAACGGCCTGCGCGCCAGTTATATTGGCGACAGCAATAGCTTAACCCTTAACGGCCCGCTGCCGACGGTAAAATTTATCGTCGAAGACCTTTGCGCCACGGAAGATTATGCTTACTTTTTGGGTAAGGCGACGGGAGATAAAACGAGTTTTTTTATCCATGATGACGCCAATAATCGGCTTCGCGTCGTGTTGAAAAAATCCCCGGATGGCGTGTGGCGCCCGCAGCCGGAAAACAACCTGCTGACACAACAATCTAAAGTGAGCTGCGGGTACTATAGCGATGGCACGCTGCGAGAAACCGATTTAGCGCAACTGGCGCAGGCGTGCAGGGTGGAGGGAGACACCGTTAACCTCACCGGCACGCTTCGCCAGCAGGGTGATGGCGAGTCCGCTTACTGGATCCTGACCCCGGATAGCCCCCTTACCTGCGTGCGCGATGCCAATAAGCAGCAGCCTGGCTGGAACCAGACGATGCAACTGGTGCTAACCCCACAAGAGCGGGAATCGCTCAACAATTTGGTCGGTAAAAAAGTCAGCGTCGGCGGCGATATTTTTCTGGCGCTGAGCGCCTCGCATCATACGCCGCTGTTACTGGATAATATTTTTCGCTTAACGGAAATAAAGTGAATGAGAAAGTTTGGGTTATAGGAATGCTATTGATGCTATGCGGCAACGCTGATGCGGCGGCTAAATTACAGTATTTACACGTTACTAACGGTGGGATGATGGCATTTTACGATGACGGTAACGCAAAAATGTGCGCGCGCTGCGAACCGATGGTGCAGAATCTCAAATCAATGAATAACAAGGCGCCTTATGCCCGTTGGAAACAGATGGGGGATGTCATAAAACTGAAGTCGCCAAATGGCGAGAGTGATTATAAATTTTACCAGCAGGGTGAAATTCTTTCTACCTGGTGGATTTTTAATTATAAGACGCTTCATGCGCTCGTGGATTTGAGTGAGTAAAGCGTTTTATGCCATCATTCGTACATAGACGATAAAGAATAAAACGTCACTGCCAAATTTTCCGCAGGCCGGAAATTTTTCTGCTTAAATTCCAGCGTAGTGGCGTTAACCCGCGTCAGCGGCGGCTGAAAGCAGGTGGTGATCGCATCGCCGTGAAGGCGCAGCGTAAACTCGCCGATGTCCCCCTCTTTCCACGCGGGATCACCGGTTAGCACCACATCCATCCGGTTTTGCCCCAAATCTCTTGCCGGGCCTTGCGTCGCCATTAACTGATCCAGCGCCTGCTGTATTTGCTGGCGGTTTTCCGCTGTCGGGCAGGTGTTGTCATTGTCCAGCTCATCCGTTGACATTAGCGCGCTGAGTGACACGCTCGGGGTGTAAACCTGGTGGATAGTCACCGCTTTCCCCGCCGGAAAGGTCTGCTGCCAGATGAAGTTGCGCTGGATAGTAAACTGCGGCTGATTATCCTTAAACCATTCCGGCGGCAGCGCCGGGAGATCCGCCGGAGGCGAAAATTCACCGTCGCTTAGCGCGGCGATCAGTTGCTCCACCGTCCAGCCAGTCTGCTGAAGTTTATCGGTGATCTCTTCCTGCGGAGCATTCAGTACTACGGTCCAGCGTGGTTGCGGGGCCACGATCTGACCATCGACGCGGATTTTAATGTTGCGGATGCCGGGGATGTAATCTTCACCGGCTTCGTTAACGTCGCTAAATGACAGCGGCGGCATGGGGAAAACGACAGGAACGGTAATATCCTGCGCGGTCGGATTCACAAACAAATAATCGGCATTAATCCGCTCGCGTTCAATTAACAGACGCTCTTTCGCCAGTTGAATATCGCTCTGTGCCAGTAAATGCAATGAACTATTCGCCACGGCCTCATTGGCTTGCGCCGGATGAGGCAATACTGTCAGCAATAACGGGAAACCGAACGCGATCTTTTTCATGAGTAAATGATTACTGATAATAACGCAAAGCGCTATTATGGCACCCTCAATGCAATTTTTCGACGGTCACGTTCATGCGTTATTTTTTATTGGTGTTGATGATGGTTTGTTGCAATTTATATGCATCAGATATGTTCCCGCTGAAGCCTGATGAAAATCCACGCGGCGCTATTGCATTAACGCTACGCGAGGAGGTTGGGCTATTAAACGCCCGCTTCGATATCAAGCGGATTGAAATCAACGAGACGCGCGAACTGGCCTATTTTTGCGGCCTGCTAAAAGATACTGACGGTCAGTATATTAAAGATGAAGATGATAAATATTATCTCTTCGATCGTATTCTGCTGGACAGCGGTACCGAAGGGTGGGTGAGTACGGTTTACCTGGATGAAGAGTTTAGCGCGCCGGAGCAAGCAAAGTGCCACTTTGCCGGGAATGTTGACCTGAAGTCACAGGAATTACGCGCGCTGGTGAAACAGTACGGGCGCATCGCAGCTTGCCTGCCGGTAGAAAAAGGCGATCCGTTGCGCACGCAACTGCTTGACGCGGTACGTGAAAACTACGTTGGCGATCTTAATCGTAAAACAACGCTGAATAATACGCCTGTGCCATCCTTCGTGGTGACACAGCTATGCGCGGCGCAAAAATATGCCTATTTTTGTGGCGAACCTGCCAATGCCGATGCTGACTGGTATAGTCAGGATAGTAAAAAGCTGGATGTGGTATTGCAGAAAGACGCTAATAATACATGGTGGTTGCCCGTTCCTCAATTTCAGGGCATTAGTCGCCAAAGCTCACTGGCCTGGTGTAACCACAGCACCGACATTTTGCCAGTCAAAACGGTTGAAGAAATGGCGAAAAAACGGCAACAGCGTTGCGTGCGGGAAGGCGATACCGTGTCATTGCGCGGAATACTGGCAGAGCAAAAAAGCGGCGCGCAGCGTTATTGGGTGGTTAAACTCGAAGAACCGTTAACCTGCGTCCAGGATGCCGACATGCAGGCAGCCGACTGGAATGGGCAAGTGCAACTCTTGTTGAGCGATGAGATCATAGAAAGAGTTAAAGTACAGTACGGCGACGATTTGTTAAACCAAGAAATTGTTGTCACAGGTGATGTTTTACTGGCATTAAGTTCAGATCACCACACGCCACTGGTACTGGAGAATATTGTGGAACTCATGCCCGTGATGGAGGGGCCGGGCTGGTGATGTGAGACTCCCCATTTTTAATGACTGCGTTATTCCGGCGCATAATAAAAGGTCATCGACAGATCGTTTTCCGGCTTCTGCGGAGCTGGCGGCGGTAGATACCTACCGTTACCTGAACTTCGACCAGCTTTCTCAGTACACTGAGAAAGCAGATGGGGTGATTTTCCAGACGGCGGTGTAACAGAGACGGGCCCGGATTTCCGGGACCGAATGGCGCTTCTTATTTATTATTACGCTTCACTTCCCGTAGCCCCGGCAAATACGTAATTACCCCGCCCATTATTGTCCCGGCTACAATCGACGAAATAAGCATAATCAATATTTCATTATATAGTAATGCACTATTGATTATGTCAATACTATATCGCACAAAATTAAACAGCGTCGTGATAAGACCACCTGCAATGGCGCAAAGGATCATCCTGTTAATTATTTTTTGATATAATTTCAGGGGTATCAGCGCGCAGGCGACACCGGTTAACCATGCGGGGAGGAGACTGTATATCCAGCCGGTAATAATCACTAATGCTGGTATTGTTCTGTAGAAACAGAACAAAAATGAGTCTGGTCCGCCAATAATGGCGGGTGAATAGTTTATGACACCTATCGCGGTGGCTGCGCCTATTAACGGCCCAAGCAGAATAAACCAACCGCTATGATAAATTATTCGTCGAAATACAGACATAATGTATCCTTCCTGAATTTTCCTTCAACCGTCTGACAAAAAATACAACTCACTACGGCTCCTCTGTTGATATCGCCCATTGCTGGAGCTCAGTTGAAAAGTGCTTATCAAGTAGCGGAATTCATGTATAGCTATTTCTTTTTTTGAAGCTTTTCAAGCTGCGTAAATCAACGATAAACCCGGTAGAGAGGATCTCATTGCTGTTATCTGCCAGCGGTGAGTACAGGCGGGCAATGGCTTCGGCTGGCGTTTCGTCTGCCAATGCGGCGGCGCTGAATGCGGAAAGGGCAAAAAGCAACGACCATGCGACCAACGATTTCATGACAACGACCCGGATGATAAGGAAGCGTCTGAAAGACTAGCAGGCATCGGCGTGGCAGGGTATTGATGATTTCTGAAAAAAACGCCAGAGGGACACCGGGCTGGTAATGCTATAACTGGATGAGGGGCAGCTATTTTTAATGACTGCGCTCTTCCGGCGCATAATAAAAGTTCATCTAAACGGCGCGCTGTCTGATGTGAAATTTGTCGTCGAGTTTTCGCTTAACGGAGATTAAGTGAATGTAATCGTGATGGATGATGGACATTTCCTTGCGGCAATGCCTATATCTCCAACACTTCCGGCACCAGCTCTTCCAGTTGCCTGACCAGTTCGGGGTCCATGTAGCGGTAGTCGTCGGGGATATCGAGTACGTGCAGGGGCTTATTTTCAATAATACGACGATATTCAGCCATCAATCGGTCTTTATGTTTTTGCTCCATAACGCAGATAACGTCAGCCCACTGAAGTAACCCACCCGACACGCTTTTTTTGGCATTGCGGCTGGTGCCAGCGGAACGGACGCTAAGGCCTGGATAGCGGCGGAACACCTGCTCCGCCGTGGGGCTGCGCCATTGATTACGGCTGCATATGAAAAGCACATTCATTAAATAAATACTCTTCCAGATCGCGCTTCGCTAACGGCGAGTTTGTCAGTCGTGGAGACTCAATACCCCACGGTGCGGCACGTAGCACTTTGTCGGAGCGCGTGTAGATATATTGAAGCGCTGGCGTGACTTTCTGTATGAATAATAAACCGTTTTGGCATTTTTATTTTATCTTTTGTGCGCCCCGCTGTTTTTCTTTCACCGTGCTGCGATAATTACCTCAAGGCGCAATGCGGTATTGGCGCATTGCCAGGGCAGAGGAAAACAATTATGGATTACGAATTTCTGCGCGACGTTACCGGAGGGGTAAAAGTACGAATGTCGATGGGCCACGAGGTGGTCGGTCACTGGTTTAATGAAGAGGTTAAAGACAACCTATCGCTACTGGATGAAGTAGAACAAGCCGCGCGTACGGTCAAAGGCAGCGAACGCTCCTGGCAACGAGCAGGGCATGAATACACGATCTGGATGGACGGCGAAGAGGTGATGATTCGCGCCAATCAGCTGGATTTTTCCGGCGATGAGATGGAAGAGGGGATGAGTTATTACGATGAAGAGAGTTTATCCCTGTGCGGCATGGAGGATTTTCTACGGGTCGTCGCCGCGTATCGGGAATTCGTCAGTAAAGCCTGACCCTCTCTTCGTTATTGTCCCGCAACGCCAGTCGACGGACAGTTGGGGGCGGTAGTGGAAACGAAATCACCACACATTCCAGCCGGGAGTATCCCGGCTTTTTTATTGCAGAATGATTTTTTGATTTTTATTAATCATTTTAAAACTGTGATCTGACGCGTTTGTGATCTTAATTTGATTGAATATAATCGTTATGATTTTATTCAATCACAGCAAGCAACAGGCGGTAAGACCATGAACATCAAAAAAGCAATAGAGCGCGTACCCGGCGGCATGATGGTCGTACCGCTCGTTATTGGCGCAGTCATTAACACCTTCGCTCCACAGGCGCTTGAGATCGGCGGTTTTACCACCGCCTTATTTAAAAACGGCGCGGCGCCGCTGATTGGCGCTTTTCTGCTGTGTATGGGAGCCGGTATCAGTGTGAAAGCCGCGCCCCAGGCGTTATTGCAGGGTGGGACGATTACGCTCACTAAGTTGCTTGTCGCCATCGGCATTGGCCTGGGCGTGGAGCATCTTTTCGGCGCGGAGGGTATTTTTGGCCTGAGCGGCGTGGCGATTATCGCGGCGATGAGCAATTCGAATGGCGGACTTTATGCTGCGCTGGTAGGCGAATTCGGCAATGAGCGCGACGTCGGCGCTATCTCTATTTTGTCTCTTAATGATGGCCCTTTCTTTACGATGATTGCGCTTGGCGCGGCAGGGATGGCGAACATTCCCATTATGGCGCTGGTGGCGGTGCTGGTTCCGCTGGTTGTCGGCATGATCCTCGGCAATCTTGATCCTCATATGCGCGATTTTTTGACCAAAGGCGGCCCGCTGCTCATTCCTTTCTTTGCTTTTGCGCTGGGGGCGGGCATCAATCTGGAAATGTTACTGCAAGGCGGACTTGCCGGAATTCTGCTCGGCGTGCTGACAACGTTCGTTGGCGGTTTCTTTAATATTCGCGCAGATCGTCTGGTTGGCGGAACTGGCATTGCTGGGGCGGCGGCCTCCAGCACCGCGGGTAATGCCGTTGCGACGCCGCTGGCTATTGCGCAGGCCGACCCTTCGCTCGCCGAGGTGGCCGCTGCTGCCGCTCCGCTGATTGCCGCCTCGGTGATCACCACGGCAATCCTGACGCCAGTGTTGACCTCCTGGGTTGCGAAAAAACAGGCGCGTCAGGCTTCTTTGGAGAAAAACGCATGAAAATGATAGTTATCGCCGACGATTTTACCGGATCGAATGATACCGGCGTCCAGTTGGCGAAGAAGGGGGCGAGAACGGAAGTCATGTTGAGCGCGTCGCAAAAACCGTCCCGCCGTGCCGATGTGTTAGTCATTAACACCGAAAGCCGGGCGATGCCCGCAGATCAGGCGGCATCTGCCGTTTATGCCGCGCTTTCCCCGTGGTGTGAGACATCGCCAGCGCCGCTGGTGTACAAAAAAATCGACTCTACATTTCGCGGCAATATCGGCGCCGAAGTGACGGCGGCCATGCGCGCCAGTCAGCGAAAACTGGCCGTTATCGCCGCGGCGATCCCTGCGGCCGGACGCACGACGCTTGAAGGAAAATGTCTGGTTAATGGCGTCCCGCTACTGGAAACAGAATTTGCCAGCGATCCGAAAACGCCCATTGTCTCTTCCCGCATTGCCGAGATAGTGGCGTTGCAAAGTGAGATCCCTGTGTATGAAGTCTTTTTGCAGGATGTCCGACGCGGTGGGTTAAGCGCCTTACTTACGGCTTATGCGGCTGAGGGCGAAGGGATTATCGTCGTGGATGCGGTGGAAGAGCGGGATCTGACGTTGATTGCGCAATCGGCGTGCGAACAACCGTCGATGCCGCTACTCGTCGGCGCAGCGGGTCTGGCGAATGCGTTGCCGGTTGAACTTTTTATGCAAGACCGGCAGCGGCTGCCGGTGCTGGTGGTGGCCGGTTCGATGAGCGAAGCCACGCGACGTCAGGTGGATAATGCGCTGTGCCGGGGACGTGCGGAGGTCGTGGATATTGATGCCGCGCGCATGGTGTCGGATAGCGCGGAACAGGAAATCGCGTCTGTCGTAGAGCAGGCCTGCGCGCTGTTAAGTCAGCATCGACATACGATTTTACGCACCAGCCGTCGCGCAGAAGATCGACAGTTAATCGACGCGCTGTGCGAAAAATCCGCGATGAGCCGTCAGCAATTGGGCGAGCGACTGAGTCAGCGGCTTGGCGTCGTCACGTTAAACATTATCGAGCAGGCGCGGATTGGCGGGTTGTTTCTGACCGGCGGCGATATCGCTACCGCCGTCGCCGGCGCGCTTGGCGCTGAAGGTTATCGCATTCAGAGCGAGGTGGCGCCCTGTATTCCCTGTGGAACGTTTGTAAACAGCGAAATTGACGATCTGCCGGTCATTACCAAAGCGGGCGGATTCGGTTCAGACAGTACGTTGTGTGACGCGCTTTATTATATTGAGGAGATGTATTGTGGAGACTAAAACCGTTGCCATTACCATGGGCGATCCAGCGGGCATTGGGCCGGAAATTATTGTTAAAGCGCTAAGCGAAGACGGTCTCAACGGCGCGCCGCTGGTGGTTATTGGATGCCTCGCAACGTTGAAACGTTTACAGGCGAAGGGCATCACGCCGAACGTCGAGTTACGGGCCATTGAACGGGTCGCCGAAGCGCGTTTTGCGCCCGGCATCATTCATGTGATTGATGAGCCGCTGGCGCAGCCGGAGGCGCTGGAGGCCGGGAAAGTTCAGGCGCAGGCGGGGGATTTAGCGTATCGCTGCGTGAAGCGCGCCACCGAGTTAGCGTTACGGGGCGACGTACAGGCTATCGCTACCGCGCCGCTGAATAAAGAGGCGCTGCACCTGGCGGGGCACAACTATCCGGGCCATACCGAGCTGCTCGCGACCCTGACCCATAGCCGCGATTACGCGATGGTACTTTACACCGATAAACTAAAAGTGATTCACGTTTCAACGCATATCGCGCTGCGTAAATTCCTTGATACGTTAAGTACTGCGCGTGTCGAAACGGTGATTGGCATTGCTGATACTTTCCTCAAGCGTGTGGGTTACGTTAAACCGCGTATCGCCGTGGCAGGCGTGAATCCTCATGCGGGCGAGAATGGCCTGTTTGGCGATGAAGAGACGCGTATCCTGACGCCAGCCATTACCGATGCCCGCGCAAAAGGTATGGACGTTTATGGGCCGTGCCCGCCGGATACTGTATTTCTCCAGGCTTATGAGGGACAGTATGATATGGTGGTGGCGATGTATCATGACCAGGGGCATATCCCGTTGAAATTGCTTGGCTTTTATGATGGCGTGAATATCACCGCAGGGCTGCCGTTTATCCGGACTTCTGCCGATCATGGCACCGCATTTGATATCGCCTGGACGGGAAAAGCAAAATCTGAGAGCATGGCCGTATCGATCAAACTGGCAATGCAACTGGCATAATTCCCTGTTATGAAAGGACAACACCGTCTGGATCTCATTGTGGCGTATCTGAAAAACCATACGCTGGTTACGGTAGAACAGCTGGTTGAGGCGGTTGACGCATCGCCAGCCACTATCCGTCGCGATTTGATCAAGCTGGATGAGCAGGGCGTGATCAGCCGTAGTCATGGCGGCGTGGCGCTGCGGCGTTTTGAACCCGCCCAGCCCACCACCAATGAAAAACAACTGCGATCGCCCGCTGAAAAACGGGCGATCGCACGCGTTGCCGCATCGCTGGTCAATGCTGGCGATGCCGTCGTGCTGGATGCCGGTACGACAATGATGGAACTGGCGAAATGCTTAACCCATCTTCCGCTGCGGGTCATCACCGTCGATCTGCATATTGCGCTGTTTTTAGCTGAGTTCCGGCAAATTGAAGTGACGATTGTCGGCGGTCGTATCGATGACAGCAGTCAGTCCTGTATCGGTGAGCATGGGCGTAAGCTGTTGCGCAGCGTGTATCCGAACATCGCGTTTATGAGCTGTAATTCATGGGGGGTAAAAACGGGCGTGACGACCCCAACGGAAGATAAGGCCGGGCTTAAACAGGAGATTATTGCTAATGCGCAGCGCAAAGTATTGCTGGCGGACAGCAGTAAGTATGGCGCGCATTCGCTCTTTAATGTGGTGCCGCTTGAGCGCTTTAATGATGTGATTACCGACGTCAATCTGCCGCCGTCAGCGCAGGTTGAACTGAAAGGGCGCGCTTTTGCGCTAACGCTGGTGCAGCCGGAGTGACAGCGCCGTCAGGCGCTGCCAGTGGTGAATCAGACCGCAGAAATATTGCGGCCGTAGTAAATCTCGCGCATCTCTTTCCACAACGCGGCGGTGATCTCCTGGCGTTCGGTTTCAGTGAGATCTTCCGGTTTGGTGTGAAACATGTAGTGTTTAAGATCGAACTCTTTAAGCAGCATCTTGGTATGGAAAATATTTTCCTGATACACGTTTACATCCACCATGTCATACAGCGACTTCATATCTTCCGACATAAAATTCTGAATAGAATTAATCTCATGATCGATAAAGTGCTTCATACCGTTGACGTCGCGCGTAAAGCCGCGCACGCGGTAATCGATGGTAACAATATCGGACTCTAGCTGGTGGATCAGGTAATTGAGCGCTTTTAGCGGTGAAATCACCCCGCAGGTTGACACTTCTATGTCGGCGCGAAAGGTGCATAGCCCGCCTTCCGGATGGCTTTCCGGATAGGTATGCACACAGATATGGCTCTTATCGAGGTGCGCCACCACGGTTTCCGGCAGCGGGCCGGGATGTTCGGTTTGGTCGATAAGTTTCGGGTCGATCGGCTCTTCGCTCACCAGAATCGTGACGCTGGCGCCCTGGGGTTCATAATCCTGACGGGCGATGTTCAGGATGTTCGCGCCGATAATGGAGCAGGTCTCCGACAGGATCTCGGTCAGTCGGTTGGCGTTATAGAGTTCATCGATATAGGCGATATAGCCATCGCGCTCTTCTGCGGTTTTGGCGTAGCAGATATCGTAAATACAAAAACTCAGGCTTTTCGTCAGATTGTTAAAGCCATGCAGTTTCAGCTTTTTCAATTTTTATCACCTCCTTAACGTCACTGTGCGGACAGTGCGTCATGTAGATATTGCGGTAGCGCAAATGCAGCGGCATGAATAGCCGGGTTGTAATAGCGACATTTGAGGCCGGCGGCATGAAAACGCGCCTGAATAATTTCGCTCGACAGGTGACGAAGAGCGTCGTTGTCCGTCGCCCAGGCGAAGGTCATAATGCCGCCGTAATAGGTCGGAATCGCCGCCTGGTAGAAGCCGACATCGCTGAAGTAATGACTCAGCTTGCGGTGGCTGTCGAGCGCTTCATCCTGTTGCAGGAAGCACACGCCGTTCTGGGCGACAAAAATGCCGCCCGGATTCAGGCAACGCTTACAGCCTTCATAAAAGGCGGAGGTAAACAGGCTTTCGCCGGGGCCGATCGGATCGGTACAGTCGGAAATGATCACATCAAAGGTCTGATGGGTCTGATTGACGAAATTCACGCCGTCGTCGATCACCAGCGTAAAGCGCGGATCGTCGTAGCTGCCGGCATTGTGGTTGGGTAAATACTGGCGGCAAAACGAGACTACGCCAGCGTCTATCTCTACCATGGTGATGGTTTCGACATTTTTATGCCGGGTAACTTCACGTAGCATTGCGCCGTCGCCGCCGCCGATAATCAGAACGTGTTTCGCATGACCGTGCGCCAGCAGCGGGACGTGGGTCATCATTTCATGATAAATAAACTCGTCGCGTTCGGTGGTCTGTACCACGCCGTCCAGCGCCATCACGCGGCCAAAAGCGGCGTTTTCAAAGATGATTAAATCCTGGTGATCGGTTTTTTCATGATACAGAACGTTGTCTACGGCAAAGTACTGACCAAACTGGTCGTGTAGCGTTTCATGCCACATCGTATTTTCGGCCATTGGCTGATACCTCCATTGTTAACACCCGTAAAAAAAGGGCGCAACATCATAGCTAACAATGACCGTGGATGCACGGTCATTATTTCAGCAATAGGATCGCGGAGGATTATTTAACGTAGGCTAACAGGCTCAGAGAATCGCGGGCCAGAGCTTTGCATTTTTTAGCGACCGGAATACCGATGCCGCTAAGATCGCGGTAGCTGTCTTCGCCCAACGATTTCATATCGAAGGTGTCGTAGTTACTCAGGTCCCACTGATTTTGCTGGGCAAAAAAGACCAGCGCACGGCGAATCTGACTGTTGGGTAAATTTTGGTAACCACAGTCATTTTTCAGAAAAACGAAAACCGCCGTTAAATCGGCCATATCTTCAGCTTCGGATTCAGTAAGCGCATAGCTATTTGCGCATAAGGCCATCAGGCTGCCAAACAACACGGGTCTGAAAAACGTCTTCATTGCTTCTACCACGGCATCAGGGAAAGTCAACGTTAGCATACTGAGAACGTAGCGACGACTTTTATTATCAGGATTGGTCGCGGCGTTTTCATTCTTATTGTATTGCTGTCAGGAATGGTAAAGACGTGTTGCTGGCTTGACCTTCCCGTTAGGGCAGGGTCTAAGCTTAGACACCCGCCTGTTCATTATAAGGAAATGATTATGTTACGCCGTGATTTCTTAAAATATTCAGTGGCGCTGGGGGTTGCATCAGCGCTGCCGCTGTGGAGCCGCGCCGCTTTTGCCGCCGAACGTCCCGCGTTGCCTATTCCTGACCTGTTAACGGCAGATGCGAGCAACCGTATGCAGTTAATTGTTAAAGCCGGACAGTCGACATTCGCCGGTAAGAACGCGACAACCTGGGGCTACAACGGTAATTTGCTGGGGCCAGCGGTACAGCTTCACAAAGGAAAAAGCGTGACCGTTGATATCCATAACCAACTGGCCGAAGACACGACGCTTCACTGGCATGGTCTGGAGATTCCGGGCATCGTCGACGGCGGTCCGCAGGGGATTATTCCCGCAGGCGGAACCCGCACGGTGACGTTTACGCCGGAGCAACGCGCCGCGACCTGCTGGATTCATCCGCACAAACACGGCAAAACCGGGCGCCAGGTGGCGATGGGCCTTGCCGGGCTGGTGCTGATTGAAGATGACGAGATTCGCAAATTGCGCCTGCCGAAACAGTGGGGCATCGACGATGTGCCGGTGATCATTCAGGACAAACGCTTCTCCGCCGATGGCCAGATTGATTATCAACTGGATATTATGACCGCCGCCGTCGGCTGGTTTGGCGATACGCTGCTGACCAATGGCGCTATCTATCCGCAGCATTCCGCGCCGAAAGGCTGGCTACGTCTGCGCTTGCTAAATGGCTGTAATGCGCGTTCGCTGAATATCGCCGCCAGCGATAATCGCCCGCTTTATGTGATCGCCAGCGACGGCGGCCTGCTGGCGGAGCCGGTGAAAGTCACCGAACTGCCGTTATTAATGGGCGAGCGTTTTGAAGTGCTGGTGGATATCAGCGACGGGAAAGCCTTTGATCTGGTGACCCTGCCGGTCAGCCAGATGGGAATGGCGATCGCTCCGTTTGATAAACCGCATCCGGTGATGCGTATCCAGCCGCTGCGGATTACCGCCTCCGGTACGCTGCCGGATACGTTGACGACGATGCCGGCGCTGCCGTCGCTGGAAGGGCTGACGGTGCGCAACCTGAAACTGTCGATGGACCCGCGCCTTGATATGATGGGGATGCAAATGCTGATGAAGAAATATGGCGCTCAGGCGATGAGCGGCATGGATCATGACAGCATGAACGCGCATATGCAGGGCGGCAATATGGGGCATGGCGAGATGGATCATGGCAACATGGATCACAGCGGGATGAATCATGGCGCGATGGGCAATATGAATCACGGCGGAAAATTCGACTTCCATAACGCTAACTTTATCAACGGCCAGGTCTTCGATATGAACAAACCGATGTTCGCGGCGCAAAAAGGCCGACATGAACGTTGGGTCATTTCCGGCGTGGGCGACATGATGCTGCATCCTTTCCATATTCACGGCACGCAGTTCCGTATTCTGTCAGAGAACGGCAAAGCGCCAGCGGCGCATAGAACGGGCTGGAAGGATACGGTACGCGTTGAGGGCGGTATCAGCGAAGTGCTGGTCAAGTTCGATCACGACGCGCCGAAGGAACATGCCTATATGGCGCACTGTCATCTGTTAGAACATGAAGATACGGGAATGATGTTAGGATTTACGGTCTAATCGATGTCTGTGACGCAGGCCGGGTAAGGCGAAGCCGCCACCCGGCACAATGCCCGGCATACGCCGGGCATTAATGGTTATTTCGCGTCGTCAGGCAAAGCATAGGCCACGATATAGTCGCCCATCTTCGTACCAAACGAACCGTGGCCTCCGGCAGAAACGACCACGTACTGCTTACCGTTTACCTCATAGGTCATCGGCGTTGCCTGGCCTCCGGCGGGTAAACGTCCCTGCCACAGTTTTTCCCCGTTGCTCATGTTATAAGCGCGCAGGTAGTTGTCGGCGGTCGCGGCAATGAACAGCACGTTACCGGCGGTTGAGATTGGCCCGCCGAGCATGGGCATCCCCATGTTGAACGGCACCGGAACCGGCATCGGGAACGGCATACTGTCGCGCGGCGTCCCTATACGTTTCTTCCATACGATTTCATTGGTCTTCAGATCCAACGCGGAAATATAGCCCCAGGCCGGTTGTTTACACGGCAGGCCAAACGGCGAAAGGAACGGATTCAGCGTGACGCCGAACGGTACGCCGTACTGTGGCTGAATACCCGCTTCTGTTCCGGTACCTTTCGCGTCTTTCGGCGGCTCCATCGGATTACCCGGGCCGCGTGGGATCAGCTTCGATACAAACGGCAGCGCCATCGGGTTAGCGATAGCGACCTGACGGTCTGGATCGACGGAAATACCGCCCCATTCAAACATCCCCAGGTTGCCAGGGAATACCAATGTCCCCTGCTCGGACGGCGGGGTGAAGATACCTTCATAGCGCAACTGGTGGAACATAACGCGGCACACCAGTTGGTCGAACATGGTCGCGCCCCACATATCCGCGCCGGAGAGATCTTTTTTCGGGCGGAAGGTTAAATCAGAGAACGGCTGAGTTTTGGCGACGTAATCGCCTTTTGCCGCGCCCTGCGGGACCGGTTTTTCCGGAGCGGGCACGACCAGCTCGCCATTACGTCTGTCGAGCACAAAGATATTACCGGTTTTCGCTGGCGCATAGATAACCGGAACGGTAGTACCGTCAACGGTAATATCTGCCAGCGTCGGCTGTGCCGGCAGGTCCATATCCCACAGATCGTGATGGACGGTCTGATAACTCCAGGCCAGTTTCCCGGTGGTGGCATTCAGCGCCAGGATGGAGCTGGCATAACGTTCCTGCTCCGGCGTGCGGTTACCGCCCCAGATATCCGGCGTGGTCACGCCCATCGGCAGATAGACCAGATCCAGTTTCGCATCATAGGCGGCAGGCGCCCAGGAGTTCGGCGAGTTAAAGGTAAAAGAGTGCTCATCGGCTGGAATCGCGTTCGGATCTTTCGCCCCTGGATCGAAGGCCCACAGTAGTTTACCGGTATTAACATCAAAACCACGGATAACGCCGGACGTTTCGCGGGTAGAGAAGTTATCCGTGACCGAACCGGCAATGACAATCGTTTTATCGGTGATAATCGGCGGCGACGTCGGTTCATACAGTCCCGGCGTGGTGTCCGGCATATTGGTTTGCAGATTCAGGACGCCTTTGTTGGCGAAGGTTTCACACAGCTTGCCGGTTTCGGCATTCACCGCGAAAAGGCGACCGTCATTGACCGGAAGGATAATGCGGCGCGGACAGTCGGCGATGACCTCCGGCGAGGCGGTATCCGCTTTGGCCTCATGATAAGAGACGCCGCGGCAGGTCACATGCTGGAAAGACGAATCGGTCTTCAACTGAGGATCAAAATGCCACTTCTCTTTACCGCTGGCGGCGTCCAGCGCGAACAGTCGCTGGTGAGCTGTACACAGATAAAGCGTATCGCCGACTTTAATCGGGGTCACTTCGTTGGTGATTTCGCCCGGATCGTTGGGTTGTTTCAGATCGCCAGTGCGGAAGACCCACGCTTCTTTCAGTTGGTGAACGTTATCCGCAGTGATCTGTTTCAGCGGCGAATAGCGTTGGCCTTCCTGATTACGTCCATAGGCCGGCCAGTCTTCGTCGGCGATCGACGAGCTTGTTGCGGCGGGCGTGGCGTCGGCGCGAAGCGTACCGTTGATCTCCTGCGGGTCGTTGAAGCCAGCCCAGGTCAGAATGCCGCCGCTAATCAGCAGCGCCACGACCAGCGCCGCCACTGCGCCGCTGGAAGGAACCACCAGCCGATGCCAGACAAACGGCAATATTAGCCAGATGCCGAAAAACACCAGGATATCGCTACGCGGCGTGAGCGCCCAGAAGTCGAACCCGACTTCCCACACGCCCCAAATCATTGTCGCCAGCAGCAGGGCGGCATACAGCCACAGTGCGGCACGTTTACTGCGCCATAGCAATCCGGCCACAACCAGCATCACGAGGCCCGCGATGGGGTAGTACCAGGAACCGCCAATAGCAACCAGCCAGACACCTCCGATAAGAAGATACAGCCCACAAAGTGCTGCAAAGAGGGCCGTCAGCGTCACGAGTAATCGTGGCGATCGTGCGTTATTTTCTGCCATAAAAAGACACCATCCCAAATTGTTAATTTTTTAGTAGCAATTAAGTATAGGAATTAACATGTGTGATCGTCATCACAAAATGAGCTTTCTTATCAAATGCCGCGAATGAATACGTTTGCTGTTATACTGCGTGCCTTGCGCGTCAATGCGGCGTTATTAGTCACCGGCATTGAGTGATTTGTTTTTAAATCATATGGTTATAAATATGAAACATACTGTTGAAGTCATGATCCCCGAAGCGGAGATCAAAGCACGTATTGCCGAGCTGGGTCGTCAGATTACCGAACGTTATAAAGACAGCGGCAGTGAAATGGTGCTGGTAGGTCTGTTGCGTGGCTCATTTATGTTTATGGCGGACCTGTGCCGTGAAGTCCAGGTTCCTCATGAAGTCGATTTTATGACCGCCTCCAGTTATGGTAGCGGCATGTCCACCACCCGCGACGTGAAAATCCTCAAAGATCTGGATGAGGATATTCGCGGTAAAGACGTGCTGATTGTCGAAGACATTATTGATTCCGGTAATACGCTGTCGAAGGTCCGTGAAATCCTGGGCCTGCGCGAGCCGAAATCGCTGGCGATTTGTACGCTGCTGGATAAACCGTCTCGCCGCGAAGTGGACGTGCCGGTTGAGTTCGTTGGCTTTTCGATTCCGGACGAATTTGTAGTCGGTTACGGTATCGACTACGCCCAGCGTTATCGCCATCTACCGTATGTTGGTAAAGTGGTGCTGCTGGACGAGTAAGCGCAGAAATGCCGGATGGCGTCGCTAAAGCGACTTATCCGGCCTATAGCTAATTGCTTATTGGTGGGGAATGTATTTCAGACTTAGGGCGGAGATACCCTTATGATAGCCGTTCTCCAGCGTTTCTCTGTTGGTGGCGGTGACGTCAAGATCGCGCAGCAGGCCATCATTGATACTGTACGCCCAGCCGTGAATGGTCACATTCTGCCCGCGTTTCCACGCTGACTGCATAATGGTGGAATGCCCCAGGTTATAGACCTGCTCCATGACGTTCAATTCATAGAGCGCGTCCAGACGTTGCTCTTCGGGCATTTTTCCCAACAGCGAGCTATGTTTAAGCCAGATGTCGCGGATATGCAGCAGCCAGTTATTAATCAAGCCCAGCTCAGGGTTTTCTACCGCAGCCTTGATACCGCCGCAACCGGAGTGGCCGCAAATGATAATATGCTCAACTTCCAGAACATCTACCGCATACTGAACCACGGAGAGACAGTTCAGATCGGTGTGAATAACCAGGTTAGCCACATTACGGTGAACAAACAATTCGCCCGGTTCAAGCCCGGTTAAACGCTCTGCGGGAACGCGGCTGTCGGAACATCCAATCCATAGAAAGCGCGGTTTTTGCGCTTGCGCCAGTTTCTCAAAAAATCCGGGGTCCTCTTCCACCAGCATTTTTGACCATAGTGCATTGTTGCTGATGAGTGTATCTATGTCTTTCATGGAAGTTAACGACCTGTAACCAAATAAGTGCGTTGGGCTAATATAGGGCAACTCCGTAATTATTTAAACCATATATAAAGTGTAAGAACGTAAAGTAAGTGAGAATTTATGACCATTGCGCTGGAACTTCAACAACTTAAAAAAACCTATCCCGGCGGCGTTCAGGCGCTGCGCGGCATAGATTTGCAGGTCGAAGCGGGGGATTTTTACGCGCTTCTGGGGCCAAATGGAGCAGGGAAATCGACCACCATCGGTATTATCAGCTCATTGGTGAATAAAACGTCCGGGCGCGTTAACGTTTTTGGTTATGACCTGGAAAAAGACGTGGTTAACGCCAAGCGACAGCTTGGACTGGTACCACAGGAATTTAACTTTAACCCGTTTGAAACGGTGCAACAGATCGTAGTGAATCAGGCCGGTTATTACGGCGTGGAGCATAAAGAGGCGGTTTTACGTAGCGAAAAGTATTTAAAACAGCTCGATCTGTGGGAAAAACGTCATGAACGCGCGCGGATGCTCTCCGGTGGGATGAAACGCCGCCTGATGATCGCCCGCGCATTGATGCATGAGCCTAAGCTATTGATTCTCGACGAGCCGACGGCGGGCGTCGATATCGAATTGCGTCGCTCGATGTGGGGATTCCTGAAAGACTTAAACGCCAAAGGCACCACCATTATTCTCACCACCCACTATCTGGAAGAGGCGGAAATGTTGTGCCGCAATATCGGTATTATTCAGCACGGCGAGCTGGTGGAAAATACCTCCATGAAAAATCTGCTTTCAAAGCTGAAATCGGAGACGTTTATTCTGGATTTAGCGCCAAAAAGCCCGCTACCTAAGCTTACGGGTTATCAATATCGTCTGGTGGATACCTCGACTCTGGAGGTGGAAGTGTTACGCGAGCAGGGGGTTAACAGCGTCTTTAGTCAACTGAGCGAGCAGGGGGTTCAGGTATTAAGTATGCGTAATAAAGCTAACCGTCTGGAAGAACTGTTTGTGTCGCTGGTGCATGAAAAACAAGGAGATCGCGCATGATGCAGCTTTACTGGGTTGCCCTTAAAAGCATCTGGGCGAAAGAGATCCACCGCTTTATGCGGATCTGGGTGCAAACGCTGGTGCCGCCCGTCATCACCATGACGCTCTATTTTATTATTTTCGGCAACCTGATTGGTTCGCGCATTGGCGAAATGCATGGTTTTAGCTATATGCAATTTATTGTGCCGGGCCTGATTATGATGGCGGTTATTACTAACTCCTACGCGAATGTCGCGTCGTCATTTTTTAGCGCCAAGTTTCAGCGCAATATTGAGGAACTGCTGGTCGCGCCGGTACCAACGCACGTGATCATCGCCGGATTTGTCGGCGGCGGCGTAGCGCGCGGGCTGTGCGTGGGGATTCTGGTGACGGCGATTTCGCTCTTTTTCGTGCCTTTCCAGGTGCATTCCTGGGTATTTGTCGCGCTAACGCTGATTCTGACCGCGATTCTGTTCTCGCTGGCCGGACTGCTGAACGCCGTGTTTGCGAAAACCTTTGACGATATCAGCCTGATTCCCACCTTCGTGCTGACGCCGCTGACCTACCTCGGCGGGGTATTTTACTCGCTGACGCTGTTGCCGCCGTTCTGGCAAGGGCTGTCGCACCTGAACCCAATCGTCTACATGATCAGCGGCTTCCGCTACGGCTTCCTGGGTATCCATGATGTGCCGCTGGTGACGACGTTTGGCGTACTGGTGATCTTTATCGCCGCTTTCTACCTGCTGTGCTGGTCGCTGATCCAGCGTGGGCGCGGGTTGCGCAGTTAAGCGTTGACAGGGGCGTTGGGTTGCACCTCGCTTCATCCCATCTACGGGCCCGTAATATCAATGGGTTACGGGGCTGTAGGTGGGGGGAGGCTTGCTGAAACCCAACGCTTCTCTCAGCGAATCTGAATCTCCAGCGTGGCGGTAGCCTGGTATTCTCCGGTGTGGGGAACATGTCCGGTGGTATTGACCGGCGCGGCGGTGAACTCGGTGCTGCCTTTACCGTCTGTGTAATCTTCAATCGGCAATTCGGCGCTACCGCCGGGAACGATGGTCTTATCGTATTTATCGGAAATCCGTATCCCTAAATTCTCATTGTCGGTTTTCAGGTATTCCGGGTTGTGCGGATCGGTTTCTCCGTTCAATGACATTGACAGGTTGGTGCCGTCCGCCACGTTGCTACAGGTAAAGTTTACCTGAGTGGTGACGTGCGAGTTCTGCGGACTGTCGCCGAGATTACGAATATCTTTGCCCTCAATATCCGGCAGCCTGACCTCGATAACCTGCCCGGCGTTGATGGAACAGGACTGCGGCACGGTAATAGTTCCGGACAGGGTGACGTGCGCCATCGGTGGAACGGAAGGGGGAATATTATCTCCGCTGCTGCCCGGCACTTTTGACAAATAGAGATTCATAATCGTCGTCTCAGGAATGGTGATTTCACCTACCAGTGGGTGAGTAATATAAATACGCACGTTACCCTTATTCCCTGCGGACATTTTGTTTATGTCCGCGCCCGTACACCCGCCTGCGGTAGGGTCCTGATTACTGATCGCTGAAAAGGGAACGGGGATATACTGTTTCAGGTTACCGACGATGTAGGTTTCCGTACCAATCTCCAGCTTACCCGCGACCAGAACATAAAAATCCATCTGCTGCCCATTGCTACCCGCTTCGCTGTACGTTCCTTTTTGTGTTAAATCGCCGGTCGTGGCGGTGAAATAGTTAACGCCCCGATAATCTTTATTATCGCAGTCGCACTTGGCGCTGTATTCGCCGCCGACCGACCAACTCTCTTTGACTATTTTCCCTGCCTGGTTCTCATCCGTATCGGTAATGGTCTGGTCAAGGGGAAAAAAGAAAGTATGCGTGCCGCTGGTGGGTTGACACCAGCCGCTTCCGTTGCCCATCGTTTCTTCTGCCAGCGCATGGCCTGAAAATAGCGACAGCGCCAGCAGTATCCATAAATTCTTCATTGTGTTCCTCACTGGCAGACGGCGTTCGCCATCACGATGCCGTTCATATTTTTGCTGATATCCAGGTGGTAATCCGCGCGGCAAGAGGCGCTTCCCCAGTTCACCAGTAGCAGACCCTCTTCCGGCAGGCCGCTGAGGAAGACCTGGCCTTTATCGCCGACGATACTGGCCAGGTTCGCATCCTGCCCATCGACGCTTGCCGTCGCGCCAAAGGGCACGGGCTCGCCATTGCTGCGCGTCAGCGTTAACAACACGCGATAGCCCTTATGCGTGTCATACGCCGCGCGCACCACCGCATTACGCGTCGGGTAGACGGTCTGGTTGTTGAGCGGAATATCCACGTTGTCGGCAAACGTGCTGCTGTCGAGCGAGATATCGTAGCGATAATACGGCGTGACGTTGGGGATCACCGTATAACCCCGGAAGTCGGTGGCGACGCCGGTCTGGTTTTCAACCGAAACGCTGCTGGCGCCGGGCGCTTTAATTAAAATCGCCGCGCCGGTAATCGGCTGGCTCAGGGTAATACCGTTTTCGTGCGCCAGAATGCCGCCGCTGATGCCGTAGCTGACCTGTTGGCTATCTGGCGACTGATTGTAACCGGCGTTGAGGTTGGCATAAGTGCCTTTATAGCTGGCGTTTACCCCGCCGGAATCACCGTCTTGTGTGCTGTGGCTCTGCTGTAACGACCAGTTCAGGTTTCTGTCACGCAGCGCGGTGCCGCTAAGGGTGGTGCTGTTCACCGTGGCATCGTGCTTACGCGTGTTCAGCATATAGCTGGCGTATAGCCTGGAATCGAACACCGTAAACGGAACGTGCAGCGACAGCGTGAACAGCCGATCGTTCTGGTTATAACGATCGTCGTCGTTATCATCATCGTCATTGTCCGATCGGTACTGGTAGGTGTTTTTGTTATAGCTGTAGCTCAGCGTATAGCTCACCGGACCCCAGCTATTGTTGTAGCTGGCGCTCAGAGACTCCATCTGCTGCGCGCTGTGCCAGTAATCTTCTTTTACCCAACTTAGCGTTAAGGAACCGAGCGTATCGCTAATTTGCTGGTTGACCGAGGCTTCGAAACGATTATGGCGCTTGCCGTAGTTATCATAAAAATCGTCGTCCGGGTTGATCACCTCGCTCAGCGAATTGTAGTTTTCGCTGGCGTAACGATAGCCAGCCAGCGAAAACGTGGTGCCCGTACTGACGACGCCCTTGCTGTAGCGGACGCGCCAGGATTGCCCGATTTCTTTGCGGCCATCGTCAAATTTGGCGTGCGACCAGATGCCGTCCAGGGAAATGGCCCCCAGCATCTGCATATTTTGCCCGACGCCGAAGGCGACGGACTGGTATTTATCGCCGGCAATCTGGCTGCCGCCGTACAGGGTGATGCCCCACGGCAGGCCGTACAGCAGGGTTGCCTGGCCGAAGTCGTCCAGCGTGTGGTTGTTATAATCGCGATATTTACCCACCGTCACGCTGTATTTTGCCCGTCCGGTGCGCTGCAGAATCGGCAGCGAAGAGTAGGGCACGATAAAATGCTGTTCGCTGCCGTCGGCTTCTTTTACCGTTACGTCATAGTCGCCGTTGCTGCCGGTGGGAAACATATCGTTGATTTCAAATTCGCCCGGCGAAACGGCGGTCTGATAGGCGATATAGCCGTTTTGCCGCACGATAACCTGCGCGTTTGAGCGGGCGATGCCGCGAATCGTCGGGGCGTAACCACGCTGGCTGTTGGGCTGCATTTGATCGTCAGAGGTGAGCTGGAGGCCGCGAAAAGGTACGCTGTCGAACACGTCGGATGGCGTATTGCTGTCTCCGGCGGTGAACTGGCTTTTCAGCGCGATAATGTCGCGCTGTAAATAGTTATAAACGCTGTTCCAGCTACCGCTCTCGCCGTTATTTGAACTCCAGTTACTGTAGTTGCGAAAACGCCACGGCCCGAGGTTAAAACCCGGCTGGAGAGCGAGATACTTCGATTCCGCATCGTCGGAATCCTCGCTGGAACCGTACTCTTTATAGCCGCTGAAGCTGTAGTTCAGCATCAGCGCGGTAATCCCCTCCTGCCACTTTTCCGGCGGTACGTAGCCGCGCGCGTTGTTGGCGATGTAGAGTTGCGGGATGCTTACTGATAATGCCTGTCGCTGAAAATCAAACCGCTGGCTGGCGCCGGGGATAACGTTGAGATCGACGCAGCCTTTTTCACTCTCCAGCGTTGGAAAAAGGTCGGTTTTGACGCCGTTATCTTTTAGTTCCTGGAGCCGTAAACAGCCCTGTAATGCCTGTTGACCGTCACTGAGCGTCGCGAGTTGAAAATCAACGTTTCGTGCGCCGATTTCTGTTTTATTGATATTGATAGTGACGTAATAGGTGCCAGGCAGCTGGCTTTTGTCGTTATCAAATGTCGACAGATCGACGCTTGTGCGATTCGCCTGCCCATGGTTTTCAATAAATGCCGGATTGAAATAGTCGCGCGCCCATGCAACGTGTGTGAACGTGCTGCCCAGCGCGATACACACAGCGCAGCGCGATAAATAAAATACCCGGTGTTGCCTTTTGCACATCGGCACTCTCATCCCTGTCACTCTTCTCAAGGCGTTTGTTTATGTTCGGGGCCAATACCGCCAAAATCGTTGATGATAGACCAGACAATCGGGCCGCTGGCGGCGGCAGGCAGCGTGTACTGCGCGTTGCCGAAAGGCGCCACATAGCGCGGGGCTTTCACTTTTTGACTGCCAACGGAAAGGGTGGCGAAGTTCATATAATAGGGCGTGGGGTTCTTCACGGTGAGCGTGCGACCCTGACGCGACCACGTTAACCGATCGGCAACCTCTTCTGGTTTTTGGGTTAACGCTTTTGGCCGGTAAATCAGCTTAAATTCCGCTTTAACGGCCAGCATGAGTGTGTTGTGTTTATTGTCCGGATTGCTGCTGGGAATCGATTTAATATCCAGCCAGTACAGCGACTCGCGATCTTCCGGCAAATTGCCGCCGGTACGGATAATTCGTAGTACGTTCTTTTGCCCGCCATTAAGGCGAAAAAGCGGCGGGGTGACCATAAACGGCGCATCGCCGCTCGCCCCGGTTTCGCTGATCGATTGCGCCCAGGACTGAATTAAATAGGGAACGTTGTCGTTATTGCTTATCGATATGGACGCATCTTTGGCATCGCCGTGAAAAATAACCCGCGTTGTGCCGATGTTTATCCCTGCGGCATGCGCCAGCGAACCGCACAACAGGCAACAAAGCAACCCTGCTTTAGCCAATGAATTCATTGATGACCTCAATAAACAAAGGGGCCAGCCGACGCTGGCCGCCAGGATCAGTTATATTGCAGATAGAATGTTGCGGTTGCATCGACCGTTCCCGACTTAACGGGAACCGCGGTGGAGATATAGCGGGCGGTGAAAGGCATTGAGAGTTCCGTCACCCCCTCTGTGAGCGCGACTGCGGCAGACCATGCCTGAAGATCGTTAAAGGTCATAGGGGTGCTAGATTTATCAAGAATTTGCACGCCAATATTCTCAGCATCATCCTCATTTTTCAGGATGGTCGCATCGGTTCCGTCGAGTGTGCCTTCAAAGCGCGCCTGTACACTGCTGTAGACGTTTGCGTCGCAGTTTTCGAGTTCGATGGTGAAGTCTTTATCCCCTGCCGTCTGCCCTGCGGCAGTAAAAAGAGAGGCAAATTCGTCCTGTAATGTCACCTCTACTGAATCCGTTTTTACCGTACAGGCGTTTTGCTTAATGAGGCCGGTGATATGTACGGTGCCGTCTTTGGCGGTGTCGGCCAGCGCGGCGGGGGAGAGGGTGATGGCAGCCAGTGCCACAGTGAGTGTTTTTAAGGTGAGTTTCATTATCTTTGATCCTTTAAGATATTATAAATATTGACATAGTAACAATATCTATAGTGTGGGAAGTTATTGTTCTTTTTATTGCCGAATGAGTAAATATAATGTCCGATGATTTTTGCGGCGCGAAGAAAAATTCAGAATACATAAATATGAAATATTTATAATATATATTTAATCAATTATTTTGGTGAGTGTTTGTTTAATTGAATCGCCGTGATTACCCTTTAATGGGCCAGATTCTATGAAGGCTGCTAACAATTTTAAAAATAATGCAAATTTTTTTGAATAAAAAATGATCGTGGTCATAGTGTGTTGTCGGCCAAAAAAACATGCTGACATCATGCAGGATTGGAGCTCAATGGAGGAGAAGTTATGCTGGGATGGGTCATTTCCTGTCATGACGATCGGGCGCAGGAAATGCTCGAAGGTCTTGAAAAGAAATATGGGCCGTTGGCGCAGTGTCGGGCGGTCAATTTCTGGCGTGGGTTAAGCGTAAATATGCTCAGCCGCATGATGTGTGACGCCCTCCATGCCACCGACTCCGGTGAAGGCGTGATATTTTTAACCGACATTTCCGGCGCGGCGCCTTATCGTGTAGCGTCGCTGATGAGCCATAAACATTCTCAATGTGAAGTTATTTCCGGTGTTAGCTATTCATTGATGGAGGAAATGATTCCCTGGCGAGAGTCAATGAGCAGTTCAGCATTTCGCGACCAGATTGTCGCGCTTGGCGCGCCGGATGTCACCAGTCTCTGGCATCAGCAGCAGAAAAATCCGCCTTTTGTATTGCTGCATGATTCGTATGAGTTTTGATCAATACCATTGACGACGCTTTTGCTACAATGACGGCGTTTTTTCGCCTCGGTTATGATATATGGTTATGCGCGTTGTTCTTATCTTGCTGTTCTTTTTCGCCGGTAATGTGTTGGCTGCCTTGCCCGCTCGTTATATGCAAACGACGAAAGATGCCGCCATCTGGTCGCAGATTGGCGACAAAATGGTGACCGTAGGGAATATCCGCGCCGGACAAATTCTTTCCGTAACGCCTGTTGCGGCTGATTATTATGCCTTTAAATTCGGCTTCGGTGTGGGCTTTATCGATAAAGGCCATCTGGAATCCGTGCAGGGAAAACAAAAAGTGGAAGATGGCCTGGGCGATCTTAACAAGCCGCTCAGCAATCAGAATCTGGTGACCTGGAAGGACACGCCGGTGTATAACGCGCCGGACATCAGTAGCGCCCCGTTTGGCGTATTGGTGGATAATTTGCGTTACCCCATTATTAGCAAGCTGCAAGGTCGGCTACATCAAACCTGGTATCAGATCCGTATTGGCGACAGGCTGGCTTATGTCAGCGCCATGGATGCGCAGGAAGACAACGGCATTCCGATTTTGACCTATCATCACATCTTACGTGATGAAGAGAATACCCGTTTTCGCCATACGTCCACCACGACTTCGGTTCGGGCATTCAGCAACCAAATGACCTGGCTTCGCGATCGCGGCTATGCCACGTTGACAATGTACCAACTGGAGGATTACATCTATAACCGCGCCAATTTCCCGGCGCGCGCGGTGGTTATCACCTTTGACGATGGCCTTAAATCGGTGAGTCGCTATGCGTATCCGGTATTAAAGCAGTACGGTATGAAAGCGACGGCATTTATTATCTCATCGCGTATTAAGCGCCATCCGCAAACATGGAATCCCAGGTCGCTGCAATTTATGAGCGTGTCCGAATTGCGCAAGATAAGCGACGTTTTTGATTTTCAGTCGCATACCCATTTTTTACACCGGGTAGACGGGCATCGTCGCCCGATTTTATATAGCCGCAGCTACCATAATATTCTGTTTGATTTTGAACGCTCGCGGCGGGCGCTCGCACAGTTTACTCCGCACGTATTTTATCTTTCTTATCCCTTTGGCGGCTATAACGCGACCGCGATCAAAGCAGCAAAAGACGCCGGTTTCCATCTGGCGGTCACCACGGTGAGAGGGAAGGTGAAGCCGGGGGATAATCCGATGTTGCTCAAAAGGCTGTATATTCTGCGCACGGATTCGCTGGAAACCATGTCGCGGCTGATCAGCAACCAGCCGCAGGGGTAGTTTACTCGTAGGTTACCTGGAAGGTGACAGACGATCCGAAAATACCGGGTGTCACGGCCTCCGTCCCTGTTTTGACCAGCTTTGCCTTAAAGTTGGCGTTTACTGAGGTCACCGGCCTCCCGATTATCTCGCCCACGGCAATGACTTCTGGCGTACTGTCGGCATGAATTTGCGGATAGGCCGGTGAGCTTATTTTTACGCCGACGCCGCCAGCCGCGGTAACGCTTGAGTTGCTGGTAATCGAGTTGGTGAACAGGTTCTTATCCGCATTGGTATATGAGGATTTCGCCACGAACGAGACTTCAATCGTCCCGGTACAGGTTCCGGTAATCTGAAAAGGCACCTCGGTGGTCTGATCTTTCTCCAGGTCGCTTCGGTACCAATCACCTAAATTCACGGTGGTGGGCGCGGTAAGAATACAGGTCGGTTCGGAGAATGGAATGTTAAACATCATATCAGAAATGGTGATTAGCGGGCGAGGATGGTCAGATTCAGAACCTACGGGGTCTCCGAGAACAATGTGCCCCAATGGGCCGCCGATTGAGCTAATAAAACCGACTCCTGAAGGTACGCCATTAAAGCCGGGCATCTGGTAGATTTCCATCACGGCGTACCATTTTTTTTCATGGTCGAAATAGCCTTCGTTGTCGTCAGCATAAGCGGTCATATAATATTGACCGGAATTGACGGGAAACCATCCGGTAATGCCTTTCCCTGCGGGGTATAACCCAATGGCATACGTAATGCCGGGTATATTAGTGCGAAACAACGCCTTACCGTCGACATACCCTTCAAGTAAGGTGTTGTCCGTCATCTGGTAAATGTTCTCTCCATCATCCCCCACTGCACAGTGGCTATGCATTTCCGGCGTTAATTCCATCGTAATACCGCTAGCCAGCAGCGTGGCGGTTTGCACCGAGGGGTGAAAGGTAATGATTGGTTGAACGCCTGGCGACATTATCTGTCGTGTATCGCCATTGTAAAATTTACATTCCATAGCACCATAGGCTGCGCCGGATGCGCTCAACAATAACAGTGCGGCCAGATAAGGGGATAGCTTCATCATAAATCCTTTTATTCGTAGCTGACGTCAACCAACACGTTGCTGGTGACAACGCCGCTGACAACTGCGCCCGTATTCTGATAGCGCGCGTAAAACTGATAATCCGTTAAATACAGCGAACTGCTTTTTCCGCTGACGTCGTAAACCACGTTAGAACTGCCATCGCTGTTTAAGACGTTAGTTTTATAGTCTGCCGAGAAAATGACGATACCCACGTTTTGCGCCGCGCCTGTTGTGGCATCATTTTTGAAAACCTGGTTTTGATTGCTCCAAAAACCGGATTGCGGCGTAAAACTGAACATCAACTGCTTGATGCTACTGTTATCTGCACAGTTTTCGAGACGCACGTTAAAAGGCGTGCCGCCCGCTTCGTCGGTAGGCGCATATTTACTGCTGCCGTCGTTATTGTAAAACCATGCCCGCGTGACGTTGGGAAGGTAGACTTCCCCCCCGTTTTCCAGACTGAGTTTGCAGGTGCTGTTAACAATACTGGCGGTCAGATTGATATCCAAATTGGAACCCGCCTGGCTGATGCCAGACCAAAACCCGCCCGTCAGACCCATAAGCAACACAAGGCCGGGCTGGCGTAAAAGAAACAGTAATTGTTGCATGAACAAAGCACCTGAAAATTAAGGGTATGTCACAACAAAGGTGACCGGAGCCGTGACATCGCCGGCGGTGACGTCGCTCAGGCTTTTACCGTTTGCCACCACAATGCGTGACGTCATTGGGTAGGTACCCGCACCGTTGGTAATGGTCACCTTCTGTGCGGCTGGTGGCGTTTTACAAGACAGTTTCACCCCCGTGTCTGCATCGCCGCCCCAAATTTCGAAGGCGGTATTCAGGCCCGCCGCGTAAGAATCGCCGTCTAAATTATCACCGGAGCAGGTGCCGCCGGTGCCCGCTTTTGCTTCTACTTCTGCGATGGTTACGCCGGAACAATTGCTCAAGACAATGCTCAGCGGCATCGCTTTCTTGTTAAGATCCGATTTATATGTCTCACCATAGCCAATGGTGCTGACATTTTTTCCGTCACCATTAACGACGATAGCTTTACAGGTACCGGTTGTCACTGTGGTCTTAAAGGTCATTTGTACACTGTCGGTACCGGTAATAGCGGCTCTGACCACTCCAGAGAATAAGACGGCAGAAACGGATAATGTGATTAAAGCTGATGTAAATTTCATAGTGATGCTCCGTAGATCTGCGTTAATTACTCGTAGCTAAATACGAAAGTCGCAACGGCTGAGAAAGCCCCGGTGGTAGCCGAATTTGCCTTGGTCTCTTTCATGATGGCGATCAGCGGAACCTCTTTATTGTTAATTTCTACCTCACTCCAGACCAGACGTTCTGAATCGGCGGTGGAGTTAATAACAAAAGGTTCATCTGGTTTGGATGCGCGCGCTACTGACACCCCCATATAGTCGGCTGAGCCTTTTGTTCCATTCGTTAATATTTTTGTTGAATACCCGGATGGCGTTCCGTTGATTGATGTCTTTAATGATTGAAGCGATGCCGGGCATTCAACAATCACTAATTTAAAATCTGCCGTTGCTGTTCCCGCTCTTACATCATCAATACGAACTTCACCACTACTATTACCAATGATTAATTCCTGTACCGTGTCGGAGCCTGTACCACCGACCAGTTTCATGTTACACGTCGTCTCTAAAATTGTGGCCGTGAAATTAACATCCAGGTTAGTGGAGTTAGCGGCAAGCGCGCTTCCAGAAGCTGCCATTACGGCAAGTGCCGCGATGGGAAGACTGAGGCGGTTTCTTTTCATATAAACTCTCATTAGTTTTTCCCTAAACAGGTCATTACATGTGACAAAGTTGATTGCTCAGTACGGGGGTGAGTCCCGCTTTTGCCGTGGTTTCAGCTAATTGGTAACGCACCGTACAGGTACTTTCTTTACCACTGCCCCACACCACGCGAAGTTCGCCTTGCTGTTCTACGCCGCGCACGTACGCCTGTCCGGCCTGGCCTACGGTACCGACAGTTTCATTTTTCTCGTTAAGGACATCTGCGCCTAAAGGAATAAAGCCTTTATCGCTACGCAGTAATTCCAGAATCAGTGAGCGACCTTCATCGGTTTCAAAATTCACCAGCACGACG
The DNA here is from genome assembly GCF_051702785.1 of Salmonella sp. NW722. Taxonomy (NCBI): domain Bacteria; kingdom Pseudomonadati; phylum Pseudomonadota; class Gammaproteobacteria; order Enterobacterales; family Enterobacteriaceae; genus Salmonella; species Salmonella sp. NW722. Next base: position 82,121 of record NZ_JAMMIN010000003.1, on the reverse strand, counting down.
GCGCCGCTACGCGGTACGGTAACCGTGCTGGTGCTTTTGATTTCAACATCGTTCTCCAGTGTGCTGATATCCAGCGACACCCGGTTTTCGCGGTAGGCTGACATATACGGTAAAATGCCATAGCCCGAACTGCCGATTTCGCTGCTGCTGTAGCCCAGTCCTGCGCCTTGTGCGCCGCTGGCTTTCACCAGCGCGACGGCGTCGGTTTCGCCAATGCTGCCCGGCGCGAACGCCACGCCGCCAGAATGCAGCACCATGCCACCGCTGTAACTGGCGGAATATTGCTGGCTATTGTCGTCGCCAAACGAGGCGGAAAGCCCTAATGGGCCATAGCTGCTGTTAAGGGAGCCAAAGCCACTTACCTGATTCAGGTTGCCGTAATTACCGCTGCTGGAGGTGGCGCTCACGGAGTAGCTGATGTCGCTATCTTTGGTATTACCGCTGGCGGTGGAGTTGACGTTAGTACCGCCCTTCATGTCAGAACGCAGACCCATGTTGATATTGGAGAAACCGCCAGAGCGTTCCCCGTTGTGCGAGAACATACTCAACGGAATACTGAAACTTAAATAGACGCTGTCGTCTTTACTGCCGTTCTGGTCATAGGCGCGTTGTAATGACACGCTATAGCTGCCGTAGGCAAAACTGTTGTTGTAACCCACGCTATAGTTGGCCGTGGAGCCCGCATCATTCCAGTAGTCCTGCCATGTTCCGCTGACATACACAGAACCCCAGGTTGTTTCTCCCTGGTTTAAGGGCTGGTTGATGCTGATTTGCACCTGATTTTTGGTACGTTGGTAATCGTCATATAACTCATCGCCTGAGCGATAACTTTGCTGGGCATATTGCTGATGTTTGACGCTGTCTTGCAAAGACGCGGCGTCATTCAGGCTGAGGTAGTCTTCAGTAGAAAAACGATAAGCGGCGACGTTAAATGAGGTATTGGTCGCCTCGATCATTTTGCTGTAGGTCAGCCGGTAGCTTTGCCCGCTGAGCGTGCCTAAATCATCAATACTGGCGTGAGATTGCGTCACATCAAAGGCGAATGCGCCAATACCGGTGTTCATTGCCAGACCTAATAACCCAGCATAGAAATTCATATCGGTATATTGCGCGCCGATATAGCCGGTAAAGGTGTTGTTCAGGCCATAGTAAAACTGCGCGTAACCCACCTGCGGTTTATCATGTAAAGAATCATCGTTCAGCTCGCCGACGCCGATATCCCAGCGTGTCGCGCCGGGGCGTAACATTTGGGTGACTGACGAAAAGGGAACGGTAAAGCTGCGTTTGCTGCCGTCCGCTTCTTCTACGGTGACCAGCAGATCGTTACCATAACCTGTGGTGCTAAGGTCGTTAATCTCGAACGCCCCCGGCGGTACGGTGGTTTCGTAGATTTTATTGCCGCTTTGCATCACCGTGACTTTGGCATTGCTGTTGGCGACGCCGCGGATAACAGGCGCGTAGTTGCTGGAGCCCATCGGTAACATGCGGTCATCGTTATACATCCGTATCCCGCTCAGGCTGAAGGAGTCAAACGCATCGCCACGGGTGTAGGAGTCGCCTATCACCATTTGCGCTTTCAGCGCGGTGATATCTCGCTGTAAATAAACGTCCTGATTGTTGTATTCGCTACCGGTATCTTTGTTCCAGTTAAGGCTACCTCGGGAACGCAAACGCCACGGTCCCATATTTAAACCGTAACGTAGCCCCACGTAAGCGGTATCGGACGTTGTGCCATTGCCTTCACTGTGCCAGGCGTTCATATCGTAAGAGACGATGGCCGCCGGAACGCCATCTTCCCACAGTGAGGGGTCAACATACCCGGCAGGACGCTTCAGGATATAAATCTGCGGGAAGTTGAGATCCATGGCCTGTTTGCCGGAATCGTAATTCGCCGTCGCACCGGGGTAGTATTTTTTTATATCCAGACACGTGTTGTCGTCGTCGACCTCAACGTCATCGCGCATTGCGGCGGGATCAACGCCTGCCTGGGTGAGTAAAAGCGGCGTCAGACATGCACTGGCGCGTGGCGTACCGTTTTCATTAAAGGTAATTTCAGAGGTAGATTTCAACGCATTGTTAAGATTCACTTTCACACGATAGGTTCCGGCAAGCACCGGGTTGCCATATGCATAGCGACTAATATCGATATTAGCGCTGCTATTAAGTAAAAATTGTTCGTTAAATTCTACGGCTTCGTCCGACTCAGCAACGGTTTTTTCTGCTGCTGAATTTGCAGCAGAAACGGAAAAAGGGAGTGCAGCGCCAATAGTAAGACATAATAATGAGCGTTGAAATAGCATTGTTTTTCCGAATAATTAACGTGGGCCAGAATGGCCCACTACATTGGTACGTAATTGTTATAATTGATTAGTCTATTTTGGCTTCTCGTTTATTTGTGCCGCCATTATCATTAATGGTGTTATAGATAACGGTACCGTTAATATTATTCGAAAGGCCTTTTACGGGCATGCTGACCCCGCTAAAGGGTAAAACGGATTTGCTGTCGACGGTATATTCTTTACCGCCCACTTTAAATTTTACGTTGGAAATAGAAACGTTGTACGCGCTGTCATTTTGGGCAAATAGTGAAAGCGTATTGCCTTCTTTTTTCTGCGACCATTTCAGGTTTGCCGCCGCATCGCCAGGCGTGCCTTTCAGGCCGTCCGGGCGGAAAAATAATTTGATCCGCGTGCGAAAGGCGAGTTGAAGTTGATTTAAACTCTCGCCTTCTTTCGCTTTTGATTTTGGCGGAATTTCCAGCACGTTAAACCAAAACAGCGATTCCCGATCCTGAGGTAATGCGCTACCCATATACGTAATACGCAAGGATTGCCCTTTTTGTGGATCGATACGAGATACCGGAGGTGTAATGACAAACGGCAGTTTTAGCTCCTGCGGGTCAACACCGTCACGCCCGTCATCCAGCCAGGTTTGCACCAGTAGAGGTTTATTGCCCCGGTTATCCAGGTTCACAATCACGTCTTTTGATGACGCTGGGTACACAATACGTGTTCCGGAAATGACGATATCCGCGTTTGCCTGGAATGTGGCAAATGCCGTGAAGGCCGCGGCAGCGAAGCAGGTGGTTTTAAATCCCTTTGTAATAACCGTATTGACCATTTTACCCTCCCTGTAGGTATACTTTAAAATTAAAATCCCCCAGCACAGCCGCTGAGGGATTGGCTAATCTTTTTAAATACAAAGGATTAGTTATAAATAACGGTGAAGGCAACTTGTGCCTGTACGGTTCCTGCCGTTACCGGGCTGGTGTCTGCATTCCACTTCTGGCCCTGGGTGTAGGCTACGCGGTAGAACAGGTCACCGGTGCCATCAGCGGAAATAGTGGCTTTCTGCGTGTTGTTAGTCTGGTCAATTTTGATCAGATCGGTAGCGCCGTTACCGTTGTTAGCCAGCACCAGGTTAACGTTTTCTGCTGCTCCTTGCAGATTAGCCGGTGGTACTAACAGACCACCTGACGTTGAACTGGAACCGCCCCAGGAATTAAACTGAGCGGAGGCATCTTTTACCGTTGCGTTATCACATTCGCTCAGATTCAGAGTGAACTGTTTTTCGCCCAGAGTACTGTTAGCACCCAGTGCGGTAGCGAAGTTTTTAACAAAAACGGTATCCAGAGTAATGTCAAAATCATTACCGTCTTGATCTATTTTATTATCAAGAGAGATTTTACAGGTATTGTTAGAAACCAGACCGTGGAAAGTAATAGTACCCGTATCTGGATCTGCTGCCATTGCAGACCCGGCACCCAAAGTCATTGCAATAAAAGCGGCTACGCCATATTTTCTGAAAAACATTTAGAATATCCATATTTTAGTGATAAAGATAAATAAAATATATTTATATATCTTATTTGTTGAAATATTATATTTCGAGGCGGATTTTATAGAGAGTTGCGATGAAAAGGAATAAAACTATCCATTAGAAATACTTTATGTTCTTTTAAGTAAAGCTAATGTTTTATTATTTAAGCAATAAGATAAATAATAAATAATATTATTTATTGGTGATTTAAAAAAAAGACAACCCATCCCAAAATATGTTTTTCTGGAAGGGTTGTCCTATTATTGAAAATCAGGCAACCTGTACCGGAATAGCTTTCGCGGTGCGCTTCATTTCGTTGTCGCCTTCAAAATAGGCCACTTTCGGACGCCATGTACGCGCTTCTTCATCAGACATGGTGACGAAGCTGGCGATAATCACAATGTCGCCAACTTCGGCGCAGTGCGCCGCCGCACCGTTCACCGAGATGATTCTGGAGCCGCGTTCAGCCGCAATCGCATAGGTTGAGAAACGTTTCCCATTGGTCACGTTCCAGATATCAATCGCTTCGTTTTCCAGAATACCGGAGGCATCAAGGAAATCCTGGTCAATGGCACAGGAACCTTCGTAGTGCAGGTCCGCCTGCGTGACTTTTACGCGGTGGAGCTTGCCTTGCAGCATGGTGCGAATCATAACTTCTTTACCCTGTCGTTTACCTTGGCTAAGCAGGCGCTTGTGGCCTGCTTTGGAAATTCTCAGGCAGTATTGCCCGATTTTTAACCCCTGTCTACTGGGCTAATGTAACGCTTTGATTATCGATCAGACGCGCCTGACCCAGCCAGGCGGCGGCCAGAATCACTGCGCGTTTGCTGGTTTCCGTCAGCTCCTGCAGCGTGTCGGCATCACGGATTTGAATGTCGTCGGCACGGAAGCCTTTTTCATTCAGTTCCTGTTCGGCAATGGCAATAATCTCTTGCAGCTCACGATTACCCGCAATCAGTTTTTCAGCGATGCTATTCATCACGTTGTGTAGACCCGGCGCAATTTTGCGCTGCTCTGCGGTCAGATAACCGTTACGTGAGCTGAGCGCCAGACCGTCTTTGGCGCGAATAATCGGCACGCCGACGATCTCAATGTCATAACTCATATCCGCCACCATTTTGCGGATCAGCGCCAGTTGCTGGAAATCCTTCTCGCCAAAGCAGGCGATATCCGGCTGGATCAGGTTGAACAGCTTGCTGACGATAGTCGAGACGCCGCGGAAGTGGCCCGGACGGCTGGCGCCTTCCAGCATGGTAGAGAGGCCGGGAACATCAACGTACGTCTGGCCTTCCAGCCCCTGTGGGTAGATTTCCTCAACGGCTGGCGCAAAGACATAATCGACTTTGCGTTTGTTCAGCTTTTCACAATCTTCCTGCAGCGTGCGCGGATAACGCACCAGATCGTCCGGCCGGTCAAACTGCATCGGGTTGACGAAAATGCTGACGATCACCACATCAGCCCGGGCTTTTGCCTCATCGACCAGCTTCATATGGCCGTCGTGCAGGTTGCCCATGGTGGGAACCAGTGCGACGCGTTTACCTTCCTGACGCAGACGACGAATATGCTGGCGCAGCAGCGGCAGGGTTTCAATGATTAGCACAACAAAACTCCTTGAGTTGCTTGATGATCCTGCCCGATGGCGCTGCGCTTATCAGGCCTACATCCGTTGAGGATCTGTAGGCCGGATAAGACGCGTCGCGTCGCCATCCGGCACGGTCAGAAAAATTAGTGAAAGCTGTGTTCTTCGCCCGGATAAACGCCGGACTCCACTTCAGCCATATACTGCCGTACAGCGGCGCGCATGTCGCCCGCCTCGGCAAGGAAATTTTTCGCGAATTTGGGAATATGGCCGCCGGTGATGCCAAACGCATCGTGCATCACCAGGATCTGACCGTCGGTGACGTTGCCCGCGCCGATGCCGATCACCGGAATCGACAGCGCTTCCGTGACGCGCTTCGCCAGCTCAACCGGCACGCACTCCAGCACCAGCAGTTGAGCGCCAGCCGCTTCTAAAGCCAGCGCGTCATCCAGCAGCACTTGTCCGGCGTCGCCGCGGCCCTGAATTTTATAGCCGCCGAAGATATTCACCGACTGGGGCGTTAGCCCCAGATGACCACAAACCGGTACGGCGCGTTCGGTGAGCATTTTCACCGTATCAACCAGCCAGGCGCCGCCTTCAATTTTGACCATATTGGCCCCCGCACGCATCACGATAGCCGCGTTTTCACATGCCTGTTCCGGGGTGGCGTAAGCCATAAACGGCAGGTCGGAGAGCAATAGACAGTTGGGCGCGCCACGTCGCACGGCACGAGTGTGGTAAGCGATATCTTCCACGGTGACCGGCAGGGTGGAGTCGTGCCCCTGAATCGTCATGCCCAGCGAGTCGCCAACCAGCATCACATTGATACCTTCGTCGGCAAATAACTTAGCGAAGCTGTAGTCGTAGGCGGTAATTGTCGCGAAGCGTTTTTTCTCTTGCTTGCATTTCTGCAGCAGTGAAATAGTGGTGGGTTTCATAACGTTTCCTGATGGTAAAAGTTATATTTCCCGGCATTCTAACAGTCATATTCAGGGGGGCAATTGATTTAAGCAATCGTTTGGCGCTAAAGCAGTAAACGCTAAAGGGGAGGCGATGTTTTACCAGTGGGCGGGTTTTGCAGCACCAAGATGGGTGAGATGCTGATGCAGGCTGATACCATCCGGAAAGATCAGATCAGGAGCGATTTCAAACAGCGGCCACAGCATAAAGCCGCGGTTTTTCATATCGTAGTGCGGCACGGTCAGACGGTCGGTGTTAATGACTTCATCGCCAAACAGCATAATGTCGAGGTCCAGCGTGCGCGGCCCCCAGCGTTCGGCTTTGCGCACCCGGCCCTGTTGCAGCTCAATGCGCTGGGTATGGTTAAGCAATTCTTCGGGGGCGAGGGCGGTATCCAGCGCCACCGCGGCGTTCAGGTAGTCCGGCTGATCCTGTGGGCCAAGCGGCGGCGTGCGGTAAAACGAAGACACCGTGACGATACGGCTATAGGGAATGTCGGCGATAGCCTTCAGGGCGGCATTGACCTGCTCCAGCGGAGAGGCCAGATTACTGCCAAGCGCGATATACGCGATCGTCATACGGTGCCCTCGCGGCGCGGCGCGCGTTTGCGCGGACGTGAACGGCGGCGGCGTGGAGCAGGATCGTCGTCCAGCTCGTTGAGCATCCCTTTTTGTTCCGGCGGCGCGGAAGCCTGAAACTCGGCCCACCACTGCGCCAGACGTTGCAGTTCAGTATTATTTTCCACCTGAGCGCGCAGCTCCAGTAAATCAAACGCGGCGCGGAACTTGGGATGTTCCATCAGTTTCCAGGCGCGTTTGCCCTGACGTCGCGACATCCGTAACTGAAGCTGCCAAATATCACGGGTAAGTGTGGTCAGACGTTTCGGGATCGCCAGTGAACGGCAGGCCTCATCCAGCACGTCATTCATGGCCAGCGCGAAAGCGTCGTAATAGGCCAGACCGCTCTCCTGAGCGATTTTTTGCGCCATCTCCAGCAGCGGATACCAGAACATGGCGGCAAACAAAAATGCCGGATTAACGCGCATCTCGTTACGGATGCGGTTATCCGTATTCTTCAACACCTGCGCAATGATGCGTTCCATTGCGCTGTCGCCGTTTTCGGTGAAATAACGCGTAATGGTAGGAAACAACGGCTGGAAGAGGTTGTATTCCCGCAGTTGTTGATAGGTTTCAAAACCGTTCCCCGCCTGCAACAGCTTCAGCGACTCTTCGAACAGGCGCGCGGGAGGAATGTCGTTTAGCAAGGTAGCCAGACGCGGGATTGGCTCAGCCGTTTCAGGGCTGATACGCATATTGAGCTTCGCAGCGAAACGCACGGCGCGCAGCATCCGAACCGGATCTTCGCGGTAGCGCGTTTCCGGATTGCCGATCAGGCGAATCACGCCTTCTTGCAGATCCTGCATTCCGCCGACGTAATCGCGCACGGTAAAATCCGCTACGCTGTAGTAAAGGCTGTTGATGGTGAAATCGCGGCGCTGGGCATCTTCTTCGATAGAGCCGAAGATATTATCGCGCAGCAGCATACCGTTTTGCCCACGCTGGGAGGTTGTACGGTCGCTTTCACTGCCTTCATGATGACCACGAAACGTTGCCACTTCGATAATTTCCGGGCCAAACATCACGTGAGCCAGGCGGAAACGACGCCCCACCAGACGGCAATTGCGGAATAATTTCCGTACCTGATCCGGTGTTGCGTTGGTGGTCACGTCGAAATCCTTCGGCTTTTTGCCGAGCAGGAGATCGCGGACGCCGCCGCCGACCAGGTAGGCTTCATAGCCCGCTTTGTTCAGCCTGTACAGTACCTTGAGGGCATTTTCACTGATATCTTTGCGGGAGATAGCGTGCTGTTCACGCGGGATAATCGTCATATGTGGACGGGCGACGGCTTGTTCTGCCTCGCTCTCCTCGCGGCTTAACACCTTACGGCAAAAATTAGCGACTCGGGTAAAAATAGCGCACCTCGGTAGTGTCATACATTAATAAGATCAACTTACTCTATGTCTTTCGCATTACGGCAGACGGGCGTAAGAGAGCAACGCGACCTGGGCTGTAAGCATCATTAACGCCGCAGCAATGCGAAAGACGATGAGCAAAAATAGCGGCTAATCATAGCTCAGCGAGACGCATTTGAGAATGCCGGATTTACATTAGCCGATGTGGGTACGGCTGTAAGCCTCCAGTGCGTCACTGCAAAGCGCAGCAACTCCTCAACAGACATCTCCTGCCACGCTACGACGTCGCGTTGGCCTAAAAAGCGCAATGCCTGGACCAGTACCGGGCGCGGATCGCCTGTCGCAAGCGCAGGGGCATGATTTTGTTTGGAAAGTTTAGCGCCTTGTTCGTTGAGCGCCAGCGGAAGGTGCACGTAACCAGGCGCACGCCAGCCAAACTGTTTATACAGAGAAAGTTGTCGGACAGTGGGTTCGATTAAATCTGCGCCGCGGACGATCTCCGTCACCCCCTGAAAATGATCGTCGACCACCACGGCCAGATTATAAGCAAACAGTCCGTCGCGGCGGTGGATAATAAAATCTTCGCTCGCCAGCTGTGGGTCAGCCTGGATGTCGCCGCGCAAGGCATCATAGAAATGCATCACCGGATGCTGCTGTTTAATTCTGACGGCGGCATTCTCCGGCCCGTGGCATAACGTCCGGCAATGGCCGTCGTAAATACCGCCCAGACGCTGAATGCGCGAGCGGGGGCAAGTGCAGTAGTAGCTCAGTCCCTGCTCATGAAGCCAGGCCAGCGCCTCGCGATAAGCCTCATGACGCTGTGATTGCCATAAGACCTCGCCATCCCAGTGCAGGCCGTAATGTTCCAGCTGGCGCAGAATGGTCGCTGCGGCACCGGGAACTTCACGTGGGGGGTCGATATCCTCTATGCGAACGCGCCAAATTCCGCGTTGCGCACGGGCTTGTAGATAGCTGCCGAGGGCGGCGATTAACGAGCCGAAATGCAGTTCGCCGGATGGCGACGGCGCGAAACGGCCAATATAGTGTGAGTCAGTCATGCTGCGGGCAATAAAGAATAAGGCGGGAAAACTCCCGCCTGTCATAAATAGGGTAGAAACGAACGGGATTAACCCGCCATCTGTTTTTCGCGAATTTCAGCCAGCGTTTTGCAGTCGATGCACAGATCGGCTGTTGGACGCGCTTCCAGGCGGCGGATACCAATCTCCACTCCGCAGGACTCGCAATAACCGAAGTCTTCATCTTCCACTTTCTTCAGCGTCTTCTCGATCTTTTTGATCAGTTTGCGCTCACGGTCACGATTACGTAACTCCAGGCTAAACTCCTCTTCCTGCGCGGCGCGATCGACCGGATCGGGGAAGTTGGCGGCTTCGTCCTGCATGTGCGTCACAGTGCGATCGACTTCATCCCGGAGTTGATTACGCCATGCTTCAAGAATACGCTTGAAGTGCGATAGCTGGGCTTCGTTCATATACTCTTCGCCCGGTTTCTCCTGGTACGGCTCCACCCCAGCGATGGCGAGAATACTCAGGGACGATGTTTTACGGTTTTGCCCTTCTTGCATGTTGCTTCTCCTTAACACGCACTATCGATCCCCATGTTCGGGGGAAAATCAGGTCGCTATAAATAGCAGATGCTTTTCCGGATAGCAATTATCTAAACGTAACACTTGACAACCCTGTGAGGAAAAGCGTATTTACGCACGCGGCCAGAATACTTAATAATCAGGCTGTTATTCCACTACAACGTTATGGGTACTGGTTCGTTCAGTTCCATTTTTTGGGCTGAAAGTTCTGCTTTATAAGCTAAAACTTCCACGCCTTTATTCTGAGCCTCGCTCAATAGCTGCGCGTATTTTATATCGATATGACGTGCGGGTGAAAAACGTGTAATGGCGGAGTGCAGCACCGCGAACACCACCACCGCGCGATGACCTGCCGCCGCAACGCCCATCAACTCCCGAAGATGTTTTTGCCCTCGTTCGGTGATGGCGTCGGGAAAATAACCGTTTTCTTTTTCCGCTAACGTGACCGATTTCACTTCAATATAGCAGTCCGGGCGGAAATCTGCCTGTAACATAAAATCTATACGGCTGCGCTCGGCGCCATATTTGACTTCACTTTTCAGAATATTGTACCCCGCCAGCGCCGGCAGGCGATTCTCCTGAATCGCTTCTTTCGTTAGCTGGTTCGCCCGCAGCGTATTCACGCAAATGAATGCGCCGGATTGCGTTTCAGTCAATTCCCAGGTATGCGGATATTTGCGTTTAGTATTTTCTGATGTCGAATACCAGACGGTATCGCCAGGCGTGGCGCAGCCGGTCATCGCGCCGGTATTAGGACAGTGCAGCGTAAGCGTCGTACCGTCAGGGGTGATCACATCGGCTAAAAAACGTTTATAGCGCTGAATCAGCGTAGCGCGTTGTAAAGGGGGGGAGAATAGCATCGACATTCCTTCATTATTATTCGCCCAGCGTCCAGCGCTGCAGCTCGGCATAGCGGGTACGGCCTTGCCCATACGAAGAGGCGTAAAGCGCAAACGACGTGACCGGAAATGACCAGCAAAAGCCCGGCGGCGGGATAGCCACCGTATGGCTGGCGTCGCGCAGCAGCGTAATATGCGGGTGAAAAGGCTGCGGGCTTTGGTAACAACCGCTGCGGGCGGCCTGCGCGCGCAACATATTAGCCAACTGCAACAACCCGCGCGGCGGCTGGCGCATCCCCAGCCACACCACACGTGAACGCAGCCACTGACCGGCGTCATCCAGATGTAGCGTAAAGCCCGGCTGGCGAATTCGTCCGGCCAGTTGCGCAAGCGCGCGCTGCTTATCGTTACTGACGTCGCCTAAAAAGGCCAGCGTCAGGTGCAGGTTCGCCGCTGCCACGGGGCGTCCGTCTTCAGACGCAAAATGGGCGGCGCGCCAGGCGATAATTTGCGCGCGCGCGTCGTCGGGTAAGTCAATCGTAAAAAACAGCCGTTTTGGCTCAGACATAGGGATACTCGGTTATGGATTAACACGATGCTACAATGCGGCGCAAAGAAAGTTAACCCCGTGGAGCCGTTTGTGACGTCATTGCCCGTTGCCGCCGTATTGCCTGAATTGTTGACAGCCCTAAAAACCGCGCCGCAGGTTTTGTTGTCCGCGCCTACCGGGGCGGGGAAATCCACCTGGCTGCCGTTGCAACTCCTGCAACAGGGGCCGGTTGCTGGAAAAATTCTCCTGCTTGAACCGCGTCGTCTGGCGGCGCGTAATGTCGCCCAGCGTCTGGCGGAAGCGTTGAATGAAAAGCCTGGCGAAACGGTAGGTTACCGGATGCGCGCGCAAAGCTGCGTGGGGCCGCGTACCCGGCTGGAAGTGGTGACCGAAGGCGTATTGACCAGAATGATTCAGCGCGATCCCGAATTACGCGGCGTGGGGCTGGTGATACTGGATGAATTTCATGAGCGCAGTTTACAGGCGGATTTAGCGTTGGCGCTGTTGCTGGATATCCAGCAAGGGCTCCGTGACGATCTCAGGCTGTTAATCATGTCAGCGACGCTGGATAACGACAGGCTTTGTCAGCGACTGCCTGATGCGCCGACGATCGTCTCGGAGGGGCGCGCGTTTCCCGTGGAGCGACGTTATCAGCCGCTTGCGGCGCATTTGCGTTTTGATGAAGCCGTCGCGATGGCGACAGCGGAACTGCTGCGCAATGAAAACGGTTCGCTGCTGCTATTTTTACCCGGTGTAGGCGAAATACAGCGCGTTCATGAACATCTGGCGTCGCGGGTAGGGAGCGATGTCCTGCTTTGTCCGCTGTATGGCGCATTGTCTCTGGAGGCGCAACGCAAAGCGATTGTTCCCGCCCCCGCCGGGATGTGTAAAGTGGTGTTGGCGACTAACATTGCCGAAACCAGTTTGACGATTGAAGGGATTCGTCTGGTTGTCGATAGCGCTCAGGAGCGCGTGGCGCGATTTGACGCGCGAACGGGACTGACGCGGCTGGTTACGCAGCGTATCAGTCAGGCATCAATGACGCAGCGCGCGGGGCGCGCCGGACGACTGGCGCCGGGTATCTGTTTACATCTGCTGGCCAAAGAACAGGCGGAGCGGGCGGCGGCGCAAAGCGATCCGGAAATCTTACACAGCGACCTTTCCGGTTTATTGATGGAGGTGTTGCAGTGGGGATGTCACGATCCGGCATCGCTTTTCTGGCTGGACAGGCCGCCGGAGGTGAATCTTCAGGCCGCCCGCCGTTTATTATTGATGTTAGGCGCGCTGGAGGGCGAGCGATTAAGCGCGCGGGGGCGGAAAATGGCGGCAATGGGTAACGATCCGCGCCTGGCGGCGATGTTAGTCAACGCCGACGAGGGCGACAGCGCCGCCACCGCCGCCATGCTCGCGGCCATCCTTGAGGACCCGCCGCGCGGCGGCGGTACGGATTTAAGCGTGCTATTTTCGCGGCGACAGCCGGGCTGGCAGCAGCGTAGCCAGCAGCTTTTAAAACGGCTGCAGGTGCGTAATGGCGAGCCGGATAGCGCGCTTATTATGCCGCTGTTGGCCAGAGCGTTTAGCGACCGCATCGCGCGGCGTCGTGGTCAGGAAGGGCGCTATCAGTTAGCCAATGGTATGGGCGCGATGTTAGATGCGGATGACGCGTTGGGACGTCATGAATGGCTGATCGCGCCGCTGTTGCTGCAAGGTAGCGCCTCGCCGGACGCCCGAATATTGTTGGCGCAGCCGCTGGATATCGCCTCGCTGATTCAGGCGTGTCCTGATTTACTGCGCCAGTCTGACACGGTTGAATGGGACGAAGCGCAGGGAACGTTGAAAGCGTGGCGCAGAATGCGTATTGGACAGTTGACGGTTAACGTTCAGCCACTGGCGAAGCCGTCTGAAGAGGAGCTTCATCAGGCGATGCTGAACGGCATCCGCGATAAAGGTCTGGCCGTCCTTAACTGGACGCCGGAAGCGGAGCAGTTCCGTCTGCGTCTACACTGTGCGGCGAAATGGCTGCCGGAATATGACTGGCCTGCCGTGGATGAGGCGTCGCTGCTGGCGACTCTGGAAAACTGGTTGCTGCCGCACATGACAGGCGTACAGTCGTTACGGAGTCTGAAATCTCTGAATGTGACTCAGGCGTTACGGGGACTGCTTGACTATGCCATGCTGCAACGTCTGGATAGTGAACTGCCTGGGCATTACACTGTGCCGACGGGAAGCCGAATAACGATTCGTTATCATGAAGATAACCCGCCCGCTCTGGCGGTCAGAATGCAGGAAATGTTCGGCGAAGCGAAGACCCCAACCATCGCTCAGGGCCGCGTGCCGCTGGTGCTGGAACTGCTTTCGCCTGCGCAGCGACCGCTACAGATTACGCGCGATTTAAGCGCTTTCTGGCAGGGGGCGTATCGCGAAGTGCAAAAAGAGATGAAGGGCCGTTACCCCAAACATGTCTGGCCGGACGATCCGGCGAATACGGCCCCAACGCGGCGCACGAAGAAGTATTCGTGACGTGTTATACGTTGCCTCGAGGCCGGATAAGGCGTTAATCGCCATCCGGCAAAAGGGTAAATTGAGAGATTTCTTCTTCTGTCGTCTGGCGGAAGAATAGAGAATCGGGCCTTTGCGCCTGTATGTTGCGGAGAAAAAGCATGGCGGGGAATGACCGCGAGCCGATTGGACGTAAGGGGAAACCGTCACGTCCTGTGAAACAAAAGGTGAGCCGTCGTCGGCAGCATGACGACGATTATGATGATGACTATGAGGATGAAGAACCGATGCCGCGTAAAGGTAAGGGCAAAGGGCGTAAGCCTCGTGGCAAGCGCGGCTGGCTGTGGCTATTGCTAAAACTGTTTATCGTTTTTGTGGTGCTATTCGCCATTTACGGCGTCTATCTGGATCAAAAAATCCGCAGCCGTATCGATGGCAAGGTCTGGCAGCTTCCGGCGGCGGTATATGGTCGGATGGTGAACCTTGAGCCAGACATGCCTGTCAGCAAAAACGAGATGGTGAAATTGCTGGAAGCGACGCAGTATCGTCTGGTGACGAAGATGACCCGTCCCGGCGAATTTACCGTGCAGGCCAATAGCATTGAGATGATCCGTCGTCCGTTTGACTTCCCGGACAGCAAAGAAGGGCAGGTGCGCGCGCGGCTGACATTCAGTGACGGGCGTCTGGAAACCATCGTCAATCTGGATAACAACCGCCAGTTTGGCTTCTTCCGTCTCGATCCGCGGCTTATCACCATGCTTTCTTCGCCAAATGGCGAGCAGCGTTTATTCGTCCCGCGCAGCGGTTTCCCGGATCTGCTGGTCGATACGCTGTTGGCGACGGAAGACCGTCATTTCTATGAGCATGATGGCATTAGTCTTTACTCTATCGGGCGTGCGGTGCTGGCCAACCTGACGGCGGGACGCACGGTGCAGGGGGCCAGTACGCTGACCCAGCAGCTGGTGAAGAACCTGTTCCTCTCCAGCGAAAGATCATACTGGCGTAAAGCGAATGAAGCCTACATGGCGCTGATCATGGATGCCCGTTACAGTAAAGATCGTATTCTTGAGCTGTACATGAACGAGGTCTACCTCGGTCAAAGCGGGGACAATGAAATTCGCGGTTTTCCGCTGGCGAGCCTGTATTACTTTGGTCGTCCGGTAGAGGAACTGAGCCTCGATCAGCAGGCGTTACTGGTGGGGATGGTAAAAGGGGCGTCGATTTATAACCCGTGGCGCAACCCGAAACTGGCGCTGGAGCGTCGTAACCTGGTGTTACGCCTGTTACAGCAGCAGAAAATCATCGATCAGGAACTCTATGACATGCTGAGCGCGCGTCCGCTTGGCGTACAGCCGCGCGGCGGCGTTATTTCACCGCAGCCAGCGTTTATGCAGATGGTTCGCCAGGAACTGCAGGCGAAGCTGGGGGATAAAATTAAAGATCTTTCCGGCGTGAAGATCTTCACCACCTTTGACTCCGTGGCGCAGGATGCCGCAGAAAAAGCCGTTGTCGAAGGCATTCCGGCGTTGAAGAAGCAGCGTAAATTGAGCGATCTGGAAACTGCGATGGTGGTGGTGGATCGCTTTAGCGGCGAGGTGCGCGCGATGGTTGGCGGGGCGGAGCCGCAGTATGCCGGCTATAACCGTGCCATGCAGGCGCGCCGTTCCATCGGGTCGCTGGCGAAACCGGCGACCTATCTGACCGCGTTAAGTCAGCCGAACTTATACCGTCTGAACACCTGGATTGCCGATGCGCCGATTTCTCTGCGCCAGCCGAATGGTCAGGTCTGGTCGCCGCAGAACGACGATCGTCGCTACAGCGAAAGCGGGAAAGTGATGCTGGTGGATGCGTTAACTCGCTCAATGAACGTACCGACGGTCAATCTGGGGATGGCGTTAGGTCTACCGGCGGTAACCGATACCTGGACGAAGCTCGGCGTGCCGAAAGATCAGCTCAATCCGGTTCCGGCGATGCTGTTAGGAGCGCTGAACCTGACGCCGATCGAAGTGGCGCAGGCGTTCCAGACTATCGCCAGCGGCGGAAATCGCGCGCCGTTATCAGCGCTGCGTTCGGTTATTGCGGAAGATGGTAAGGTGCTGTACCAAAGTTATCCGCAAGCTGAACGCGCCGTACCGGCACAGGCGGCTTACCTGACGCTCTGGACAATGCAGCAGGTCGTCCAGCGTGGTACGGGGCGTCAGCTTGGCGCGAAATATCCAGGTCTGCATCTGGCGGGTAAAACCGGGACGACAAACAACAATGTCGATACCTGGTTTGCCGGTATCGACGGCAGCCAGGTGACTATCACCTGGGTAGGCCGTGATAACAACCAGCCGACGAAATTGTACGGCGCCAGCGGCGCGATGGCGATTTACCAGCGCTATCTGGCGAACCAGACGCCGACGCCTTTAGTTCTGACGCCGCCGGAAGATGTGGTGGATATGGGCGTTGATTACGACGGTAATTTTGTCTGTAGCGGCGGTATGCGCACTCTGCCGGTCTGGACGGACGATCCAAATACGCTGTGCCAGCAGGGCGAGATGATGCAGCAGCAACAGCAGCCGTCAGGCAATCCGTTCGATCAGTCGTCTCAGCCGCAGCAGCCTGCGCAGCAACAGCCGCCGAAAGAAGAGAAGAGCGACGGCGTTGCCGGCTGGATTAAGGAGATGTTCGGCGGCAATTAATCACGGTAATAGTGCCGGGTGGCGCTGTGCTTACCCGGTCTACACCGTTACGACCCCATTATGTGCGACGTAGGCCGAATAAGACGCTTACGTCGCCATCCGGCAAATCCCCTATAAATAACATTTCAGTCTAATTTATTAACCCTTCCTTTTCATCTGGTTATTTCTTAACCCCTTAGTTTTCGTAGGGCCGCGTATCGCTTGCCATTGCGACGATATTTCGCCTATCATGCTGCGGTTATAATAATAATTATCGTTTACGTTATCATTCACTTTCATCAGAGATATACCAATGGCGCGTCTTAAAACTGCTCAGCCAAACTCTTCACTGCGTAAAATCGCAGTTGTAGTAGCCACAGCGGTTAGCGGCATGTCTGTCTATGCACAGGCGGCGGTTCAACCGAAAGAAGAAACCATTACCGTAACCGCAGCGCCTGCCGCGCAGGAAAGTGCCTGGGGACCGGCTCCGACCATCGCCGCGAAGCGTTCCGCCACTACCACCAAAACTGATACACCTATCGAAAAAACGCCACAGTCGGTTTCGGTGGTCACTAACGAAGAGATGCAGATGCATCAATTCCAGTCAGTAAAAGAAGCGTTGGGTTACACGCCGGGCGTAACGGTAAGCAGTCGCGGCGCTTCCAATACCTATGACTTCGTGATTATCCGTGGCTTCTCTTCCGTCGGCCTGAGCCAGAATAACTATCTGGATGGCCTGAAATTGCAGGGGAACTTCTACAACGATGCGGTTATTGATCCCTACATGCTTGAGCGTGTTGAGTTGATGCGTGGCCCAACGTCCGTTCTCTATGGTAAGAGCAACCCGGGCGGTATCATTTCGATGGTTAGCAAGCGGCCGACTACTGAGCCGCTGAAAGAAATTCAATTCAAAATGGGGACGGACAATTTGTTCCAGACCGGTTTTGATTTTAGTGATTCTCTGGATGACAACGGTGAGTTCTCATATCGTCTGACGGGGCTGGCGCGTTCGACAAATGAGCAGCAAAAGAGTTCTGAGTCGCAGCGCTATGCGATTGCGCCCTCTTTTACCTGGCGTCCTGATGAGAAAACGAATTTTACGTTCCTTTCTTATTTCCAGAACGAACCAGAGACCGGCTACTACGGCTGGCTGCCGAAAGAGGGAACGGTTGAACCGTTACCGAATGGTAAACGTCTGCCAACGGATTTCAACGAAGGGGCGTCAAACAACACCTATTCTCGTAACGAGAAAATGGTGGGATACAGTTTCGAGCATGGCTTCAACGACACTTTTACCGTGCGCCAGAATTTACGTTTTGTCGAAATGAAAACCGCGCAAAAAAGCGTCTATGGCACGGGGATTGCGGCGGACGGCCATACGCTTAACCGCGGTACTATCGTTGACAACGAGCGTTTACAGAATTTCAGCGTAGATACACAACTGGAAAGTAAATTCGCGACCGGCAATATTGATCATACGTTGTTGACGGGTGTCGATTTCATGCGTATGCGTAATGATATTAACGCGACGTTTGGTAGCGCGCCGTCAATCGATCTCTATAACAATTACCATCCTGAATACTTTGCTTTCGGCGGCGCTGAGCCGTACCAGATGAACGAAAGTAAACAAACAGGCCTTTATGTTCAGGATCAGGCGGAATGGAATAAGTGGGTATTTACTCTCGGCGGCCGTTATGACTGGTCTAAACAAGCGACAACGGTGCGTCAGAATTCCACTACACCGACAGAAGGATATATTGAACGTAATGACCACCAGTTCACCTGGCGCGGTGGCGTAAACTACGTATTCGATAATGGAATTTCACCTTACTTCAGCTATAGCCAATCTTTCGAGCCAAGCGCCTTCGATTTGTGGAGCACCCCACGCGTTTCTTACAAGCCGTCAAAAGGCGAGCAATATGAAGCAGGGGTGAAATATGTACCGAAAGACATGCCGGTTGTTGTTACGGGGGCCGTTTATCAGCTGACCAAAACCAATAACCTGACCGCCGATCCAACCAACCCATTAGCGCAGGTGCCGGCAGGCGAAATTCGTGCGCGAGGTGTAGAGCTGGAAGCCAAAGCAGCATTGACGGCTAACATCAATATGACGGCGTCTTACACTTATACTGATGCTGAATACACGAAAGACACTAACCTGAAAGGGAATACGCCAGAGCAGGTGCCTGAACACATGGCGTCGTTGTGGGGCGATTACACCTTCAACGATGGTCCGTTGTCAGGTTTAACGCTGGGAACAGGCGGTCGTTTTATTGGTTCCAGTTACGGCGATCCGGCCAATAGCTTCAAGGTAGGCAGCGCAGCGGTGATGGATGCGGTCGTCAAGTACGATCTGGCGCGTTTTGGTATGGCGGGCTCCAGCATTGCGGTTAACGTTAATAATCTGCTCGACCGCGAATACGTCGCCAGCTGCTTCCAGACCTACGGCTGTTTCTGGGGCGCAGAACGTCAGGTCGTTGCAACGGCAACCTTCCGTTTCTAATTTCTTTTTGGGCACGGCTTGCCGTGCCCGTTTTACAAGTTGGCTGCGATGCAGGAAAACCACATTCATTCCGATACCACCTTTGCGCTGCGAAGCGTCGCCTTTCGTGTGCCGGGCCGCACGCTTTTACACCCCCTCTCGTTAACGTTTCCCGCAGGTCGCGTCACCGGACTTATTGGCCATAATGGTTCCGGTAAATCCACGCTGTTAAAAATGCTGGGCCGCCATCAGCTGCCTTCCGAAGGGGATATTCTGCTCGACAATCAGCCGCTGGCGAGCTGGAGCAGCAAGGCGTTTGCCCGCAAAGTTGCCTATCTGCCTCAACAATTGCCGCAGGCGGAAGGAATGACGGTGCGCGAACTGGTGGCGATTGGCCGCTATCCGTGGCACGGCGCGCTGGGACGCTTTGGCGTCGCGGACCGGGAAAAAGTAGAAGAGGCGATTACGCTGGTCGGCTTAAAACCGCTGGCGCATCGTCTGGTAGACAGCCTTTCCGGCGGCGAGCGCCAGCGCGCGTGGATTGCCATGCTGGTCGCGCAGGACAGCCGTTGTTTGCTGCTGGATGAGCCGACGTCAGCGCTGGATATCGCCCATCAGGTTGACGTGCTGGCGCTGGTGCATCGCTTAAGCCAGCAGCGCGGGCTGACGGTGGTTGCGGTGCTGCACGATATCAACATGGCGGCCCGCTACTGTGATTATTTAGTCGCGCTACGCGGCGGTGAAATGATTGCGCAAGGAACGCCTGCGGAACTGATGCGCAGTGAAACGCTGGAGAAGATTTACGGTATCCCGATGGGTATCCTTCCGCATCCGGCGGGCGCCGCACCTGTGAGTTTTGTGTATTAATGCGTGATTTATATCCTCTTACTCGCCGCCGTTTATTAACGGCGATGGCGCTCTCGCCGCTGCTGTGGCAAATGAATACGGCGCAGGCTGCCGCTATCGATCCCCGCCGGATTGTGGCGCTGGAGTGGCTGCCGGTTGAGCTGCTGCTGGCGCTCGGTATTACGCCTTATGGCGTGGCGGACGTGCCAAATTATAAGCTGTGGGTTAGCGAACCGCCGTTGCCGGATTCGGTGATTGATGTGGGTCTTCGCACTGAACCCAATCTCGAACTACTGACGGAGATGAAGCCGTCGTTTATGGTCTGGTCGGCAGGGTACGGACCCTCGCCGGAGAAACTGGCGCGGATCGCGCCGGGGCGCGGGTTCGATTTTAGCGACGGCAAAAAGCCGCTGGCGGTAGCCCGACGCTCGCTGGTTGAACTGGCGCAGACGCTGAATCTGGAAGCTGCGGCAGAAAAACATCTGGCGCAATACGATCGCTTCATCGCCAGCCAGAAGCCGCATTTTATCCGCCGCGGGGGGCGTCCGTTACTGATGACGACGCTTATCGATCCGCGGCATATGCTGGTGCTCGGCCCGAATTGCCTGTTCCAGGAGGTGCTGGACGAGTATGGCATTGTCAATGCCTGGCAGGGTGAAACCAACTTTTGGGGCAGTACGGCGGTTAGCATCGATCGGCTGGCGATGTATAAAGAAGCGGATGTGATCTGCTTCGATCACGGGAATAGCACCGATATGAACGCGCTGATGGCAACGCCGCTGTGGCAGGCCATGCCGTTTGTCCGCGCCGGGCGTTTTCATCGGGTGCCCGCCGTTTGGTTCTATGGCGCGACCCTCTCCACGATGCATTTTGTCCGCATCCTGAATAACGTGTTGGGAGGCAAAGCGTGAGCAGAAAACGTGAAATGCCGGATGGCGGCGCGAAAAGCGTCTTATCCGACCTACGGTTCGGGTGCTTTGTAGGCCGGATAAGGCGAAGCCGCCATCCGGCGTTGCTGTTATTGGCGCTGTTTGTTGCCGCCTGCTGGCTGACATGGGTTAACTTCTCCGTTGCGCTACCGCGCAGCCAGTGGCAACAGGCTATCTGGTCACCGGATATCGACATCATTGAGCAGATGATTTTTCATTACAGCCTGCTGCCAAGACTGGCGATTTCGCTACTGGTGGGCGCGGGGCTTGGGCTGGTAGGCGTCCTGTTCCAGCAAGTATTGCGTAACCCGCTGGCGGAACCGACCACGCTGGGCGTGGCGACCGGCGCGCAATTGGGGATCACGGTGACTACGCTATGGGCGATTCCCGGCGCGCTGACCACACAGTTTGCCGCCCTGACGGGAGCCTGCATTGTCGGCGCGCTGGTGTTCGGCGTGGCGTGGGGCAAACGTCTGTCGCCGGTAACCCTAATCCTCGCCGGGCTGGTGGTCAGCCTCTATTGTGGCGCAATCAACCAGTTACTGGTGATTTTCCACCACGATCAGTTGCAAAGCATGTTTTTATGGAGCACCGGAACGCTAACGCAAACCGACTGGAGCGGCGTGCAGCGTCTGTGGCCGCAGTTGCTGGGCGGTGTGATGCTCACATTATTGTTGCTACGTCCGATGACGCTGATGGGGCTGGATGACGGCGTTGCGCGTAATCTGGGTCTGGCGCTGTCGTTAGCGCGTCTGGCGGCGCTGTCGTTGGCGATTGTGTTGAGCGCGCTGCTGGTCAACGCGGTGGGCATTATCGGTTTTATCGGCCTGTTTGCGCCGCTGCTGGCGAAAATGCTTGGCGCAAGACGTCTGCTGGCGCGCCTGATGCTGGCGCCGCTCATTGGGGCGCTTATTTTATGGCTATCCGATCAGATTATCCTTTGGCTCACCCGCGTATGGATGGAGGTCTCCACCGGTTCAGTGACGGCGCTAATCGGCGCGCCGCTGCTCCTGTGGCTGCTGCCGCGGCTTAAAAGCATGAGCGCGCCGGATATGAACGCCAGCGATCGTGTGGCGGCGGAGCGTCGGCATGTCCTCGCTTTTGCCGTTGCCGGTGGCGCGCTCCTGCTGCTGGCAACATGGGTCGCGCTCTCTTTTGGTCGCGACGCGCACGGCTGGACGTGGGCGAGCGGAACGCTGCTTGAAGAACTGATGCCGTGGCGCTGGCCGCGGATACTGGCGGCGTTAATGGCGGGCGTCATGCTGGCGGTGGCGGGCTGCATTATTCAGCGTCTGACCGGTAATCCAATGGCCAGTCCGGAAGTGCTGGGGATCAGTTCCGGAGCCGCGTTTGGCGTGGTGTTGATGCTGTTTTTGGTGCCGGGGAATGCCTTCGGTTGGCTACTGCCCGCCGGAAGCCTGGGCGCGGCGGCGACACTGTTGATTATTATGATAGCCGCCGGGCGCGGCGGTTTCTCGCCGCAACGGATGTTGCTGGCGGGGATGGCGCTCAGCACCGCGTTTACCATGCTGCTAATGATGCTCCAGGCGAGCGGCGACCCGCGGATGGCGGAAGTATTGACCTGGATCGCAGGATCTACCTATAACGCCACTGGCGGGCAGGTTACGCGAACCGCGATCGTGATGGTAATTTTGCTGGCAATTGTGCCGTTGTGTCGCCGCTGGTTAACGATTTTGCCTCTGGGCGGCGATGCTGCGCGCGCGGTGGGCATGGCGCTTACGCCGTCGCGTATCGCGCTGCTGGCGCTGGCGGCTTGTTTGACGGCAACCGCGACGATGACCATTGGGCCGCTGAGTTTCGTTGGACTGATGGCGCCGCATATTGCGCGGATGCTCGGTTTTCGCCGGACGATGCCGCATATGGTCATCTCGGCGCTGGCAGGGGGCGTTTTACTGGTCTTTGCCGACTGGTGCGGCAGGATGGCGCTATTTCCGTATCAGATCCCGGCGGGACTGCTTTCAAGCTTTATTGGCGCGCCGTACTTTATCTATTTGCTACGTAAACAGAGTCGGTAAAAAAAGCTGTGCCACATTTATGTCGGGTGGCAGCCATGCTCAACCCGACCTACAAATTACACAATATCAATATGTTGTGGCAATATTTTGTAGACCTAAAAATCGCTGAACGCTATCAGCGTGCGAAAGCTGTCCTGTCACGTTTTATCGAGGGAACTCTGCTTGTATGTTCAGCAAGAAGCAGGTGTTATTTCTGTATCGATAAGTCATGTGCTATTTCAGTGGCGCGCCGCTGTCTCCTGAACAGGGTGACTAATTTCAACATATCCAGGCCCGAAACGTTGATGATAAATTGCGGCATGATCTATCCAATAATAAGAATTACCGGTTTCGGTATTAAGCCTTTTTAAATATTAAGATGTGGATGCCGCATCTTTAATGCATCCCGTAAATCAATTTTAATTTAATAATAAGTTTTCATTATAAAACTTCGATAATAAAATATTGTTTTTTTATCGAAGTAATAAAAAACAACTCTATTAAAATAAATTAATTGCCACGAGTAAACAAAAAAAATGTAACTTAGCATTTTTTGATTTTTTTAATGGAATTTATACCAAAAATAAATCTTATGCATCATTGCTATATACTCAGTACTGTAATTCTGATCTTTTTTTATTCATTTTGACATGTTTATTGTTTTTTCGGCTCTCCCGTCTTGCTTGCTTTGTTTGTTTTTTGAACGGTAAAAAATATTTATTATTTAATGCTGATGATCCTTTAAATAAAAAACGCTTGTCTTTGGGGTTTTAATGGAAAATACTTTGCCGCGCCTAAGGGATGTTATTTATTAACGTGTTGTTTGCTTCTTTTGAATGTTGCATCGGGAATTTCATAACTCGTCATATAATATATATCTACCCATATAAACATGGGGTATTGAGTATAGCTCCATGTGAATAGCGTAAAAATACTCACCAACTTTTAATAAGGATGAAAAATGAATACAGCAGTAAAAGCTGCGGTTGCTGCCGCACTGGTTATGGGTGTTTCCAGCTTTGCCAATGCTGCGGGCAGTAATACTGGTACGGTTACTTTTACCGGTACTATTGAAGATTCACCGTGTTCAATCGTGGTTGGCGACGAACACCAGACCGTTAACCTGGGCCATATCGGTACCGGTTCTCTGATGGGCGGTAAAGAATCTTCAAAAGTCGATTTCCATATCGGTCTGGAAAACTGCGCATTCACCACTGAGAAAGAAGCGTCTACCGTTTTCTCTGCCATCGGTAACGAATCCAGCGCTAATCCGGGCAGCGTTGCGCTGATGCGTATCGGCGGCGGCGAAATGGCGGGTTCCAGCATTGTTATCGGCAACCACCTGGGTTCTGCGATCAAATTGGGCGACGCTTACAGCGAAAACCTGACGATGAACGGCAGCGTTGCGGCGGCGAAACAGACTCTTAACTTCAAAGCCTGGGTGAAAGGCGATTCCGCTGCCACCACTATCGATACCGGCGAATTCAGCAGCACCGTAAACTTCACGATCAGCTATCTGTAAGTGAAATATCATCCTGCGGCAGTCTGCCGCAGGATAATGCTCAAAGTAAAAAAATAGATTATATATTTCAGGGATAGATTGTCTGATGGCTCACTATAAAAAATTTCGTCTGAGCACGCTTGCGGCCGTGGTGGGTATTGTTCTGGCTGTCGGTCCGGAAAATAGCTATGCGGAAGCGCCCATTCAATTTAATACCCGATTTCTTGATGTTAAAGATGATGCCAGCCTGGATCTCTCCCGTTTTTCCCGTAAAGGCTACATTATGCCGGGGAGCTATCATCTCCAGGTGCTGGTCAATCAGAGTCAAATTGCCCAGGATAATATTATTACGTATTCCGTTGATAATAACGATCCTGATAATACATATCCCTGTTTATCGCCTGAACTGGTATCGCTGCTGGGGTTAAAACCTGAAATAGCAGATAAAATGATCTGGATAAATGCCGGTCAGTGTCTGCAACCAGATCAACTGGAAGGGATGGAAACCCAAACGGATTTAAGCCAGTCAACGCTGACGGTGATTATTCCGCAGGCGTATCTGGAATACAGCGATGAAGAGTGGGATCCACCTTCCCGCTGGGATGAAGGGATTCCCGGCGTGTTATTTGACTACAACGTTAACAGCCAGTGGCGACATGCTGAACATGATGATGGCGATGAATATGACATCAGCGGCAACGGCACGGTGGGTGCCAACCTCGGCGCGTGGCGTTTGCGCGCGGACTGGCAGGCTAACTATCGTCACGAAAATGACAGCGAAGATAAAGACAACTTTGGCTCCAGTTCCGAACAGAACTGGGACTGGAACCGCTATTACGCCTGGCGGGCGATCCCGCAGCTCCGGGCACAGCTAACGCTGGGCGAAGGATCGCTGGAATCCGATATTTTCGACGGCTTTAACTATGTTGGCGGCAGCCTTATTACCGACGATCAGATGTTACCGCCTAATCTGCGCGGCTACGCCCCGGATATATCAGGCGTGGCGCGCACCAACGCCAAAGTCACCGTGACCCAGCGCGGGCGGGTGATTTATGAGTCGCAGGTCCCGGCAGGGCCGTTTCGCATTCAGGATATTAATGAAACGGTATCCGGCGATCTACACGTCAAAATTGAAGAACAAAGCGGTCAGGTGCAGGAATATGACGTCAGCACCGCCTCCATTCCGTTTCTGACCCGTCCCGGCCAGGTGCGCTACAAGTTGGCAGCCGGGCGACCGCAGGACTGGGATCACAATATGGAAGGCGGCTTTTTCACCTCAGCCGAAGCCTCCTGGGGGATCGCTAACGGCTGGTCGCTGTACGGCGGCGCCATCGGCGAGCAGGATTATCAGGCGCTGGCGTTAGGACTGGGGCGCGATCTGGCGCTGCTGGGCGCGTTTTCCGTCGATGTCACCCATTCCCGTGCGACGCTGCCAGAGGGTAGCGCCTACGGCGACGGCACCATTCAGGGTAACTCGTTCCGTGCCAGCTACGCTAAAGATTTTGATGATATAGACAGCCGTCTGACGTTTGCTGGTTATCGCTTTTCCGAAGAAAACTACATGACGATGGACGAGTTTATCGATACGCATAATGACGATAACGATCGTCAGCGCACCGGCCACGATAAAGAGATGTATACCCTGACGTACAGCCAGAACTTTTCGGCAATAAACGTCAACGCCTATATCAACTACACCCATCGCACCTACTGGAACCAACCCAACCAGGACAGCTATAACCTGACGCTGTCGCACTATTTCGATGTCGGCGAGGTGCGCGGGATCAGTCTGTCGGTGAACGGTTTTCGCAACGAATATGACAATGAACGTGATGACGGCGTGTACGTCTCGCTGAGTATTCCGTGGGGCAACAACCGCACGCTGAGCTACAACGGCTCCTTTAGCGATGACAACAACAGCAATCAGGTCGGCTATTACGAGCGCATTGACGATCGCAATAACTACCAGATCAACGCTGGCCGCGCGGATAACGGCGCGACTCTTGACGGCTATTACCGTCATCAAGCGAGCTATGCCGACATTGACGTCAGTGCGAACTATCAGGAAGGCGACTATACCTCCGGCGGGCTGAACATCCAGGGCGGCGCGACGCTGACTGCTAAAGGCGGGGCGCTGCACCGCACCAGCGTCAACGGCGGCTCGCGGCTGATGGTGGATGTCGGCGATGAAGCGAACGTACCCATCTCCGGCTACAGCACGCCGGTATATACCAACGCGTTTGGTAAAGCCGTCATTGTCGACGTCAACGACTACTACCGCAACCAGGTGAAAATCGACATTACCCAGTTGCCGGAAGACGCGGAAGCAACCCTCTCCATTGCTCAGGCGACCCTGACGGAAGGGGCGATCGGTTATCGCCGCATGGAGGTGCTCAGCGGTAAAAAAGCCATGGCCAGTATCCGCCTGCGCGATGGCGGCACGCCGCCCTTCGGCGCGGAGGTTTACAACAGTCGCCAGCAACAGTTAGGGATCGTAGGTGAAGACGGCAGCGTTTATCTGATAGGCATTAACCCCGGCGAGCGGTTGCAGGTGACATGGGAAGGTAAAACGCAGTGTGAAGCGGCGTTGCCCGATCCGCTGCCGGGCGATCTGTTTAGCGGCCTGCTGCTGCCGTGCATCGGCGACGCTTCATCACCTGAGGCAACGCAGCCTGCAGAGAAACCATTACTCCAGCTTCATACGCAGCGGCGGACGTCTTCAACGCAACCCGAAGCGCTCTCTTCTCGTTATCCAACACATTGATTCAGGAAATCGCATTCATGATGCCATTAAAACGTTATAACCTGGCCGCTGTTTTGCTGCTTTTGCTGGGCGGCTACGGTAGCGCTCAGGCCGCCATCGCGCCCGATCGCACCCGCCTGGTGTTTCGCGGCGAAGATAAATCGATAAGCGTCGATCTGAAAAACGCCAACAGCAAACTGCCCTATCTGGCGCAGTCCTGGGTGGAAGATGAGAAGGGCGTCAAAATCACCTCGCCTTTAATCGTCGTCCCACCGGTCCAGCGCATTGAGCCGTCGGCAATCGGACAGGTCAAAATTCAGGGGATGCCGGCGCTGGCGTCGCTCCCCAAGGATCGGGAAACCCTTTTTTATTACAACGTGCGCGAAATTCCGCCGCAAAGCGACAAGCCCAATACGCTGCAAATTGCCCTGCAAACGCGCATCAAAGTTTTTTACCGCCCGCAGGCGCTATCGAAAATCGATATGCAGCATCCCTGGCAATACAAGATCACCCTTCAGCGTCAGGGCAATGGCTATCAGGTGAGCAATCCGACCGGTTACTACGTGGTGTTAAGCAACGCCAGCAACCGCATGGACGGCACACCAGCCAGAGGCTTTAGCCCTTTAGTGATTGCACCAAAAAGCAACGTGACGCTGGGAGGGGACGCCAGTGAATTAGGTCACTCGCCTGTGCTGACTTACGTCAACGATTATGGCGCGCGGTTACCGCTGATTTTTAACTGTACTGACAATAGTTGTGCGGTAGATGAAGCAAAAAGCAGAAAGTCGTAACCGACAAGGAGACGCAAGATGAGGCAATGGCGGTTACGGCTGGGCACGGTAACGTGTGCGGCCATGCTGAGTGCGGTCAGTATGCCGCTGGCAGCAGGAAGTAAGACGGTCAACATGACGCTGACGATAGTCGTTAATGCCGCGCCGCCCTGTACTGTGACCGGCGGTGAGGTGGAATTTGGCAATGTGTTGACGACGAAAGTGGACGGGGTGAATTACCGGCAGGCGGTGGGCTATCGCCTGAGCTGTAACGGCAGAGTGAGCGATTACCTGAAGTTACAGATTCAGGGGAATGCGGTGACTATCAATGGCGAGTCGGTATTGCAAACCGATGTCGATGGATTGGGTATCCGTCTGCAAACCGCCACGGATGGCGCGCTGATTTCACCCGGCAATACGCAATGGTTGTCATTTCAATACAGCGGCGGCAGCGGTCCGGCCATTGAGGCAATTCCCGTCAAAAATAATGGCGTAACGTTAACAGGTGGCGCGTTTAACGCAGGCGCCACGTTGGTGGTGGATTACCAATGAAAAAAATAGTTTTGACGATGTTAATGGGGGGCAGCCTTGCCGCACAGGCAGCCGATAATCTTAAGTTTCACGGCACATTAATTTCACCGCCGAATTGTACGATTAACAATGATCAGACGATCGACGTTGAGTTCGGTAACCTGCTGATTAATAAAATAGATGGTACGCGTTATGCGCAGAATGTTCCGTATGAGATCACCTGTGATTCAACGGTGCGCGATGAGACGATGGCGATGACCCTGACGCTAAGCGGTTCCGTGAGTGATTTTAATCCGGCGGCGGTAAACACCAGCGTGGCGGGACTGGGGATTGAACTCAGGCAGAACGACCAACCCTTTACGTTGGGGTCCACCATTACGGTGAATGAACAATCGATACCTGTTCTGAAAGCCATACCGGTTAAAAAGAGCGGTGCTTCGCTGAAAGAAGGCGGCTTCGATGCGACGGCAACATTACAGGTGGATTATCAGTAATGGCTAAAAGACAGGCGTTATTACACGGCGCGGCCTGCATCCTCTGTGGGGCGCTGATATTGCCGGTCTCAGCGGCAGATAACCTGCATTTTTCCGGTAGCCTGGTGGCCAGTCCTTGCACGCTCACGATGCAGGGGACGGGGATTGCCGAAGTCGATTTTTCGTCGCTTGACAGTTCTGATTTCACTCCCGACGGCCAGTCTGCTCGTAAGCCTCTGGTGTTTGAGCTCACGGATTGCGATTCGGCGCTGAGTAACGGGGTGCAGGTGACTTTCACTGGAACAGAAGCGACCGGAATGCGCGGTATCCTGGCCATCGATAGCCACTCAGGCGCTTCCGGGATCGGGATTGGTATTGAAACGCTATCCGGCGTTCCCGTGGGCATGAACGATGAAGAGGGTGCGATATTCACGCTGGTGACGGGGAATAACGCGCTAAGCCTGAATGCCTGGGTACAACGCCTTCCTGGCGAAGATCTGGTTCCGGGAACGTTCTTCGCAAGCGCACTGGTTACCTTTGAGTATTTATGATGAGAAACATACAGATTTTATTTTTACTGTTGGCGGTCGTTTGTTGCCGTTCAATAGCGGCGGGACCCATGCTGAAAGCGACATTTTCAAGCACCACGATGTATTATGGTATTGGCCCTAATAGCGACAAATCTATTGTGGCGGAGGTGACGATAGCGACTCCGGAGGGGGTGTACTATGGCTCCTGGAACCTTTCGGGACATCGTAAAGGAGAAACGCTAACCGCAGACTCCTGGTCTGGGCCAGAACCTGCGCCGAAGGTTGTATTGAAGGATTTTGATAACACTGTTTCGCGATCTGCGTGCAAGAATCTTCCCTCGAACTGGAGGGGGTGTGGCTCTTTTACCCTGGAGATTACAGTACAAAGCGATGATTATGGTTGCCCCTGGCTGGCGTCGAGCCATATCGTTGCTACCGCTTTTATCACTAACGAAAAGTATTCCCCGCCGGATACGCGCAGCTCAGTTTGCCCGAAAGTTCCCGTTGATACTTTTGATATCTCCTGGGATGCGAACGTTTCGAAACAGAAAACAACCCTCATGCTTGATGCCACCGGTGGCACGGTGAATCGCACGTTACATACCTATTTGATGGAGGGCGGAAAACTTTGCGATGGCAGCAAATTTGACGACCGTGGCGCTTATTGCCGTTTTGTCTCATCGGGTATTACGCTCAATGTGTTGGGCTGCGACCAGTCGAGCGTCACGACCAGCGCCGTTGATCATCCGATAACCGATGTTGAACTTCATGACATTAATGTGGCGGTGAACACCAGCAACATTGGCTCCGGGCAGTTCACGTCGACCTGTAGCTTCCAGTATATTATTGATGAGCTTTAGGGTGTCTGGTGCGGTTCAGGCTAACCTGCGATGAACCAATAAAAAGCCGGGTGGCGGCTTCGCCTTACCCGGCCTACGTTGTTTTTGGACGTTCTCTTTTACAATTTCGCAAACACCCGACGCGCGGCGTCAATAGTATTATTAATGTCGTCCATGCTGTGTGCGACCGACATAAAGCCCGCCTCAAACGCCGATGGCGCCAGATACACGCCTTCCTCCAGCATCAGGTGGAAGAAACGCTTAAAGCGTTCCACGTCGCACGCCATCACGTCCTGATAGCAGGTTACGCTCTCAGCGTCGGTGAAGAAAATCCCGAACATGCCGCCGACATGGTTAACGACCAGTGGGATCCCCGCCTCCTGCGCCGCTTCGCACAGCCCTTCCGCCAGGCGGGTGGTGAGCTCATCCAGCGTTTCATGAATGCCGGGCTGGGCGACTTCATTCAGGCAGGCGAAACCGGCCGCCATCGCAATCGGGTTGCCGGAAAGGGTGCCAGCCTGGTAAACCGGGCCCGTCGGCGCCAGCGCATCCATTACATCGCGACGACCGCCAAACGCGCCTACCGGCATCCCGCCGCCGATGATTTTACCCAGACAGGTCAGGTCCGGCACGACGCCGTAGTAATCCTGGGCTCCGGCCAGCGCTACGCGAAAACCGGTCATCACTTCGTCGATAATCAGCAGCGCGCCGAACTCATCGCACAAGGCGCGCAGGCCCGGCAGGAATTCCGGCAGCGGCGGGACGCAGTTCATATTGCCCGCCACGGGTTCGACGATGATACAGGCGATTTCCTGCGGATATTGTTCAAACGCCGCGCGCACTGACGCCAGATCGTTATAAGTGCAGGTCAGCGTATGTTTCGCGAAATCTGCCGGCACGCCCGGCGAGTTTGGCTGACCGAGCGTCAGCGCGCCAGAACCGGCTTTGACCAGCAGACAGTCTGCGTGGCCGTGGTAGCAGCCTTCGAATTTGATAATCTTATCGCGGCCAGTAAAACCACGCGCCAGGCGAATAGCGCTCATGGTCGCTTCGGTGCCGGAGTTCACCATGCGCACCATGTCCATGGTCGGCACCAGGTTGGTGACCAGTTCCGCCATTTTCACTTCCATTTCGGTTGGCGCGCCGAAGCTTAAACCGCGCTCCGCAGCTTCGATCACCGCATTGCGGATAGCCGGATGGTTATGCCCCAGTACCATTGGCCCCCAGGAACCGACATAGTCGATATACGCTTTGCCATCGACATCATAAAGATACGCGCCGTCCGCTTTTTCGATAAACAGCGGGGTGCCGCCCACGCCAGTGAAGGCGCGAACAGGGGAGTTCACGCCGCCGGGGATCAGCTCGCGGGCCGCGCTATAGAGATTTTCAGACTTACTCATGGAAAGATTCCTGGTTCGTAGAAAAAGTGAATACCCGCTATTCTAAGTTATTCAGAGAAGGTTATGAAAGTTTTACGCATTTGAAACAATACGATTTGCAGGGGATTTTCGCGGCGTTGGCGAGTAGAATGCCGACTTTAGATTTGTATTACCAATTAATGATCTTCTGATGAAAACAGACACTTCCACCTTTTTAGCTCAGCAAATTGTGCGTTTACGGCGCAGAGATCAGATTCGCCGGTTAATGCAGCGGGATAAAACGCCGCTGGCCATCCTGTTCATGGCGGCCGTTGTCGGCACGCTTACCGGACTGGTTGGCGTCGCCTTTGAAAAGGCGGTTTCTTGGGTACAAAACATGCGCATTGGCGCGCTGGTTCAGGTCGCGGACCATGCGTTTTTGCTTTGGCCGCTGGCCTTTATCCTTTCGGCGTTACTGGCGATGGTCGGCTACTTTTTGGTGCGAAAATTTGCGCCGGAAGCCGGCGGTTCGGGTATCCCGGAAATTGAAGGCGCGCTGGAGGAGCTACGTCCGGTGCGCTGGTGGCGCGTGTTGCCGGTGAAGTTTATCGGCGGGATGGGAACGTTGGGCGCAGGAATGGTATTAGGGCGCGAAGGGCCAACGGTGCAAATCGGGGGCAACCTGGGGCGCATGGTGCTGGATGTTTTTCGTATGCGCAGCGCCGAAGCGCGGCATACGTTGCTGGCGACCGGCGCGGCGGCGGGGCTCTCTGCGGCGTTTAACGCGCCGCTGGCGGGTATCCTGTTTATTATTGAAGAGATGCGCCCGCAGTTTCGCTACAACCTGATTTCGATTAAAGCGGTGTTTACCGGCGTCATCATGTCGAGCATTGTGTTCCGCATATTTAACGGCGAAGCGCCGATTATTGAAGTCGGCAAACTGTCTGATGCGCCGGTTAACACGCTGTGGTTATACCTTATCCTCGGTATTATTTTTGGCTGCGTCGGGCCGGTATTTAATTCGCTGGTGCTGCGTACCCAGGATATGTTTCAGCGCTTTCATGGCGGCGAAATTAAAAAATGGGTGCTAATGGGCGGCGCGATCGGCGGCCTGTGCGGTATTCTGGGGTTGATTGAGCCGGAAGCGGCAGGCGGCGGATTTAACCTTATTCCTATCGCCGCGGCAGGTAATTTTAGCGTCGGGCTACTGCTGTTCATCTTTATTACCCGGGTGGTCACAACGCTGCTTTGCTTTTCTTCCGGCGCGCCGGGGGGCATTTTCGCCCCGATGCTGGCGTTGGGAACGCTGCTTGGTACGGCCTTCGGTATGGCGGCGGCAGTGCTTTTCCCGCAGTATCACCTGGAGGCCGGTACCTTTGCGATTGCCGGGATGGGGGCGCTGATGGCGGCGTCGGTGCGCGCCCCGCTGACGGGGATTGTGCTGGTGCTGGAGATGACCGATAACTACCAGCTCATTTTGCCAATGATTATCACCTGTCTTGGCGCGACACTATTAGCCCAGTTTTTGGGCGGGAAACCGTTATACTCAACCATCCTGGCGCGCACTCTGGCGAAGCAGGATGCGGAACAGGCGGCGAAAAACCAGAATGCGCCTGCGGGCGAGAATACTTGAACGAATTACCAGGGTATTAGATAATGACTGCCAATATTGGGTGAAAATTTATCCAATTACCGATGTCGTTTGGAGCAAAATATGAGTGATGACGTAGCGCTGCCGCTGCAGTTTACCGACGCAGCAGCGAATAAAGTAAAAAGTCTTATCGCTGACGAAGATAACCCGAATCTGAAACTGCGCGTGTATATCACCGGCGGTGGTTGCAGCGGCTTCCAGTATGGTTTTACCTTTGACGATCAGGTTAACGAAGGGGATATGACCATCGAAAAACAGGGCGTTGGCCTGGTGGTTGACCCGATGAGTTTGCAGTATCTGGTGGGTGGTTCGGTAGATTATACCGAAGGTCTGGAAGGTTCCCGCTTCATTGTAACCAACCCGAATGCGAAAAGTACCTGCGGGTGTGGCTCTTCCTTCAGCATTTGATTGCTGTTCGTTGTGCCGGATGGCGACGCGAGCGTCTTATCCGGCCTACAACATCTTTCCTGTAGGCCCGATAAGCGTAGCGCCATCGGGCAAAACAATATCAACGTCCGTTTTCATCCAGGGCAAACGTCGGCAATTTCAAATGCCAGCGAATGGCCGCCAGGCGAATGAACAGCGTGACGACCATACCCATCATGCTGGCGCTTTCCAGCGGTACTGAAAACGTATAAAACGCGGTAGCGTGAACAATCCCGCCGATAATACAGGCCGTGGCATAGATTTCGGTGCGTAGGATCATGGGGATCTCGCGTGCCAGAACATCGCGAATAATCCCGCCGCCGACGCCGGTAATCACGCCCATACAGACAGCCACTAATGGCCCCGTTTCAGCGAGGAAGGCTTTATTCACCCCAATGCCGACAAATACCGCCAGCCCGACCGCATCCAGTACCGGCAACATCCATTTCGGCAGACGTCTTGGCTGGCGAACCAGCAGGATGGTCAGCATACTGGTGACCATGGCGACGACCAGATCGGTAGGATCTTTAACCCAGAATACCGGGCCGTTATCCAGCGCCATATCGCGGATTGTCCCGCCGCCGACGGCAGTAACGACGCCGAGCACCAGGACGCCGAACGGGTCCATACGTAATTTCCCGGCCAGCAACACGCCAGAGATAGCAAATACAGCCGTGCCTACAATATCCAGCCAATAGACGAGCATTGTCGAATCCCCACTGGGAGCCTGGTAAGACAGGCTCTAATTCACCTGTGAAAGCGCATTACAGAGTTGTTTTGCGGCGAGGATAATACGCGGGCTTGCGCGTTCAAACCAGTCGCTGTTAAGCGGAATAACCGGAATTTTTAACAGGTTTCCCCAGTATTGTTCAATTTTGAGAATTTCGCCCGCTTTTCCGGCCACGATAATGGCCTGGGGATGCCTTGCCAGCACCTGTTCACGGCTTACTTGCGGCCACGGCACGCGGCTGTCAGCAAAGACGTTTTCTCCGCCGCAGGTCGTCAAAACCTGATGTTGAATAGACCCTTTACCGCTGGTAAACAGAGGATTCATGCCAAACTGAAGAAAGACGCGCTTTTTAGCTTTACCGGCATACTCGGCGTTGAGCGCGGCGTACTCGTTTAGCAATGTCTGCGCTGCCTGCTGAGCCTTTTCCGGCTGCGGGCTCCAGGCGGCCAGTTGACGGAGCGTGTCGGCGATCTGTTCGATGGTTACCGCGTCCACCCACATGACCTTAATACCTAATGACGTCAGTTGGTTTACCTGGCGTTCCGCATTACCGCCGCGCCAGGCGACGACCAGATCCGGCTTCAGTGCCACAATGCGTTCCAGATTCATTCCCTGCCAGGTAGAGACCTGTTCTATTTTTTGCGCTTCGGGCGGGTAGTCGGAATAGCTGCTGACGCCAACGGGCGTAATCCCGGCGGCAAAAGCGAGCTCCGTATTGGCGGGAGAGAGGGTAATTACGCGCGGCGCAGCGTAAAGCCACACCGGGAGCGTAAGCAGCAGGGCGACCAGCGCCCTGAACATTTGCTTAGCCATGCGCCAGTTTCTGTACCAGCGTTTCGACCATCAGAGTCGACTGTTTCGCCGCCACCGCGAGGAATTCGTCAAAGCTGAGGTGCGATTGCTGATCGGCCACGTCAGAAATAGCGCGTACCACCACGAACGGCACGTTGAAGTTATAGCAGACGTGGGCGATAGCGGTGGCTTCCATCTCTACGGCGACCGCGTCGGGGAAGTTATGCCGAATTTTCGCCAGCCCGACGGAGCCGTTAATAAACGCGTCGCCGCTAACAATAAGGCCGCGTACCGCGTTCAGATTCAACTCCCTGATGCAGGATTCCGCGGCGGCGATCAGTTTGTCATCGGCCTTAAATCCGGCCGGACAGCCCGGTAATTGCCCGTATTCATAGCCGAAAGCGGTCACATCAGCGTCGTGGTAACGCGCTTCGTCAGAGACGACGATATCGCCGACCTTCAGCGTGGACGCCAGACCGCCTGCGGAACCGGTATTGATGATCACGTCCGGCTTGCAGTGCTCCAGAAGCAACGTTGCGCCCAGCGCCGCCGCGACTTTACCGATACCGGATTTCAGCAACGCCACTTCGGTGCCGTTCAACTGGCCAGTGTAAATTTCGCAGCCGCCCAGCGTAATCGTCTGACGGTTGTCAATTTTGTCACGCAGCAGCGTAACTTCTTCTTCCATTGCGCCAATGATGCCGATTTTCATAGATTTACTCGCGATAAGTCAGTTTTGGGGGCATAGTTTATCATGCGCTTATGGGGAAGCGCATTTCTCAGGCGGGGAGAGGATATGGCATCGATCGATTTCCGAAATAAAATTAACTGGCATCGTCGTTATCGTTCACCGCAGGGCGTAAAGACGGAACATGAGATCCTGCGGATTTTTGAAAGCGATCGCGGGCGGATTATCAACTCTCCGGCTATACGCCGTTTGCAGCAAAAAACGCAGGTTTTCCCGCTGGAGCGCAATGCCGCGGTGCGTACTCGCCTGACGCATTCGATGGAGGTGCAGCAGGTAGGGCGTTATATCGCGAAAGAGATTTTAAGCCGCCTGAAAGAGCAAAACCGGCTGGAGGAGTACGGTCTGGATGCGCTGACCGGTCCCTTTGAAAGTATTGTGGAAATGGCCTGCCTGATGCACGACATCGGTAATCCGCCGTTCGGTCATTTTGGCGAGGCGGCGATCAATGACTGGTTTCGTCAGCGGCTGCATCCGGAAGATGCGGAAAGTCAGCCGCTCACGCATGATCGTTGTGTGGTTTCCTCGCTACGGTTACAGGAAGGCGAAGAAAATCTGAACGATATTCGCCGCAAGGTACGTCAGGATATCTGCCATTTTGAAGGCAATGCACAGGGAATTCGTCTGGTGCATACGCTCATGCGGATGAATCTTACCTGGGCGCAGGTTGGCGGAATTTTAAAATATACCCGTCCGGCATGGTGGCGAGGGCCGGTGCCGGATTCCCATCGCTATTTAATGAAGAAACCGGGCTATTATCTTTCTGAAGAGAAGTATATTGCGAGGTTACGTAAAGAACTTCAGTTAGCGCCTTACAGTCGCTTTCCATTAACGTGGATTATGGAAGCCGCAGATGATATTTCTTATTGTGTCGCCGATCTTGAAGACGCGGTAGAGAAAAGAATCTTTAGCGTTGAGCAGCTTTATCACCATTTATATCACGCGTGGGGCCACCATGAGAAGGATTCGCTGTTTGAGCTGGTGGTAGGAAATGCGTGGGAAAAATCACGCGCCAATACATTAAGCCGCAGTACCGAAGATCAGTTTTTTATGTATTTACGGGTAAATACATTAAATAAACTGGTGCCCTATGCCGCTCAGCGTTTTATTGATAATTTGCCGCAGATTTTTGCCGGTACCTTCAATCAGGCGTTACTGGAAGATGCCAGCGGTTTTAGCCGCCTGCTTGAACTCTATAAGAATGTGGCGGTTGAACATGTGTTTAGCCATCCGGATGTAGAACAGCTTGAACTACAGGGATACCGGGTGATCCGCGGATTATTAGATATCTATCAGCCGCTATTAAGTTTGTCGCTTAACGACTTTCGCGAGCTGGTGGAAAAAGAACGGTTGAAACGCTTCCCCATAGAATCGCGCTTATTTCAGAAACTTTCTACGCGCCATCGTTTGGCCTACGTGGAAGTCGTCAGTAAATTACCTACGGATTCGGCGGAGTACCCGGTACTGGAATATTATTATCGCTGTCGGTTGATTCAGGATTATATCAGCGGGATGACTGACCTTTACGCATGGGATGAATATCGGCGTTTGATGGCGGTCGAACAGTAAATGGACTTTTGTAAAGATGGACAATAAATTTTTACTTTTTCCAGAAACTTTGTTCCGGAACTTCGCGTTATAAAATGAATCTGACGTACACAGCAATTTTGCGTTACCTGTTAATCGAGATTGAAACACATGAAAAAAACCACATTAGCAATGAGTGCACTGGCTCTGAGTTTAGGTTTGGCATTGTCGCCTCTGTCTGCCACGGCGGCTGAAACGTCCTCTTCAGCAATGACTGCCCAGCAGATGCCAAGCCTGGCACCGATGCTCGAAAAAGTGATGCCATCGGTGGTCAGTATTAATGTAGAAGGTAGCACCACGGTGAATACGCCGCGTATGCCGCGTAATTTCCAGCAGTTCTTTGGCGATGACTCCCCGTTCTGCCAGGACGGTTCTCCGTTCCAGAATTCTCCCTTCTGCCAGGGCGGCGGTAACGGCGGCAACGGCGGTCAACAACAGAAATTCATGGCGCTGGGTTCCGGCGTAATTATTGACGCCGCGAAGGGCTACGTCGTCACCAACAACCACGTGGTTGATAACGCCAGCGTGATTAAAGTACAGCTTAGCGATGGGCGTAAATTCGATGCTAAAGTGGTAGGCAAAGATCCGCGTTCTGATATCGCGCTGATTCAAATTCAGAATCCGAAGAACCTGACGGCGATTAAGCTGGCGGACTCCGACGCGCTGCGCGTGGGGGATTATACCGTCGCTATTGGTAACCCGTTTGGTCTGGGCGAAACGGTGACGTCAGGTATCGTTTCGGCGCTGGGGCGTAGCGGCCTGAACGTAGAAAATTACGAGAACTTTATTCAGACCGACGCCGCGATTAACCGTGGTAACTCCGGCGGCGCGCTGGTGAACCTGAACGGTGAGCTGATCGGTATTAACACCGCGATTCTGGCGCCGGACGGCGGTAACATCGGTATCGGCTTCGCTATCCCCAGTAACATGGTGAAAAACCTGACGTCGCAGATGGTGGAATACGGCCAGGTGAAACGCGGCGAACTGGGGATCATGGGGACTGAGCTGAATTCCGAATTGGCGAAAGCGATGAAAGTCGACGCCCAGCGTGGCGCGTTCGTCAGCCAGGTGATGCCGAATTCGTCCGCGGCGAAAGCGGGTATCAAAGCCGGGGATGTCATTACCTCGCTGAACGGTAAACCGATCAGCAGCTTTGCGGCGCTGCGCGCTCAGGTCGGCACTATGCCGGTCGGCAGCAAAATCAGCCTCGGTCTGCTGCGTGAAGGTAAAGCGATTACGGTTAATCTGGAACTGCAGCAGAGCAGCCAGAGTCAGGTTGATTCCAGCACCATCTTCAGCGGGATTGAAGGCGCTGAAATGAGCAATAAAGGCCAGGATAAAGGCGTTGTGGTGAGCAGCGTGAAAGCGAACTCACCCGCCGCGCAAATTGGCCTCAAAAAAGGCGATGTCATTATCGGCGCTAACCAGCAGCCGGTGAAAAATATCGCCGAGCTGCGTAAGATTCTCGACAGCAAGCCGTCGGTGCTGGCGCTGAATATTCAGCGTGGTGATAGTTCTATTTATTTGCTGATGCAGTAATCACCTTTGCCCCCCTTCCGCCATGGAAGGGGGCAACACTTTTCTGTGAAACCCCCCACAACTCCATACTTATTTGCACCGTTTTGTGCATTTGCACAATGTCGAGACCTGTCATCTTCCTTATGCTTGTGCTCTGCTCACAGGAGGGATTTATGGCTGGCTGGCATCTTGATACCAAAATGGCGCAGGATATCGTGGCGCGCACTATGCGCATCATCGATACCAATATCAACGTAATGGATGCCCGCGGGCGTATTATCGGCAGCGGCGATCGGGAACGTATTGGTGAATTGCACGAAGGCGCGCTGTTAGTGCTGTCGCAGGGCCGGGTTGTGGATATCGACGACGCCGTGGCGCGACACCTGCACGGGGTGCGTCAGGGGATTAATCTTCCCTTACGCCTTGAGGGCGAAATTGTCGGCGTGATTGGTCTCACCGGCGAACCAGAGCACCTGCGTAAATATGGTGAACTGGTGTGTATGACTGCCGAAATGATGCTGGAGCAGTCGCGGTTAATGCACCTTTTGGCGCAGGATAGCCGTTTGCGTGAAGAGCTGGTAATGAACCTGATTCAGGCCGAAGAAAATACGCCGGCGCTGGTGGAATGGGCGCAACGTTTGGGGATCGATTTGAACCAGCCGCGTGTGGCGGCGGTGGTGGAAGTCGACAGCGGCCAGCTTGGCGTCGATAGCGCAATGGCGGAACTTCAGCAGTTGCAGAATGCGCTTACCACGCCGGAGCGTAACAACCTGATAGCCATTGTTTCTCTCACCGAGATGGTGGTGCTCAAACCCGCCTTAAACTCGTTTGGTCGTTGGGATGCTGAAGATCATCGTAAGCGCGTAGAGCAGCTTATCTCGCGAATGAAAGAGAATGGTCAGCTACGTTTTCGCGTAGCGCTGGGCAATTACTTTACCGGGCCGGGCAGTATTGCACGCTCATACCGCACGGCGCGCACCACGATGATGGTCGGCAAACAGCGGATGCCAGAAAGCCGCAGCTATTTTTATCAGGATTTGATGCTGCCGGTTCTGTTAGATAGCCTGCGTGGCGGCTGGCAGGCCAATGAGCTGGCGCGCCCGCTGGTAAAACTCAAAGCGATGGATAACAACGGGTTATTACGTCGGACGCTGACGGCGTGGTTTCGCCATAATGTCCAGCCGCTGGCGACCTCTAAGGCGCTGTTTATTCATCGTAACACGCTGGAATATCGGCTAAATCGTATTTCGGAACTGACCGGGCTGGATTTGGGAAATTTTGACGATCGGCTGTTGCTGTATGTGGCGCTACAATTGGATGAACAGCGTTAAGCCCGGCGGCGCTACGCTTATCAGGCCTACGGGGATATATCTGTAGGCCGGATAAGGCGTAACACGTCGCCATCCGGCAACACACAGCTTACTTACGGGTAAGCTTGTCCAGATCGGCTTCGATTTCACTGATCTTATTCGCGACGACGCTTTCCAGATGGCGCAAGTCGTCGAGGATCTTACGTTTGAGATCGAGTTCTGAGCGGTCGCGCTGGCAGATTTGGTCCAGCTCGTCAATCACATAGCGTAGGTTAGGGCTAATCTCCTGTACTTCTTTATAACCCTGACCGATGCCATCGGCCACCACCGTTTTACGCTGGCGTGGATACTTAAACTTCACGCTTTTAGCAAAGAATTCACCTCTATCCTTTTGAAAATAGATTTTCAGGATATCGTTATTGGCTTCTTGCCGCAGGCTGTAACGATCGATTTCCTCAGGATTGGTAATGCCCAGACTTTTTAGATTGTCATACATAGCGGTATCCTTCATCACACTATAACTTTTGAATAATTAACGAAAAATTGGTTTTTCGCCACCAGTGTATACAAAAAAAGCGCGGTTGATCGCAGAAGACGTCTCGGCAACGTAATGAGCAAAAGGGCGGCGGTTATTGATAGCTTAAGTAATTCAACGTGATATTCCGTTTATAGAGAAAGCGTTTGAAGTCAGTGTGGGAAATTGACCGGAGGCAGTGGTCGATAACCTTGAGAGGCGGAGTCTATGTCCGGAACGTATAATGCTACTATTCGCCGGGTGGTGGTTTCCGCCTGGATAGGAAACTCCATTGAATATTATGATTTTCTATTATACGGCCTGGCAAGCGCGCTGGTATTTGGCCCGCTTTTTTTCCCTGGCGCCAGCCCATTGACTGCAACGTTATCTTCTTTTGCCAGTTTCGGCGTGGGATTTATCTCCCGACCGCTGGGCGCGCTATTTTTTGGCAACAGGGGAGATACGCTTGGGCGTAAAAACACGTTATTAATCACGTTAGGGGGGATGGGCGCGGTCACGTTTCTCATCGGTTGCCTGCCTTCTTACGCCAGTATTGGCGCGCTGGCGCCTGCTTTACTGGTTATTCTGCGTTTTCTACAGGGATTTATGGTTGGAGGCGAATGGGGAGGCGCCATGTTGATGGTCGTGGAATATGCTGCTGGAAAGCACCGGGGGCGGTTAAGCGCGCTATCGCAAACAGGAGGACTCACGGGACAATTATTGGCGACAGGCGTATTTATAGTCGTGACCCAATTACCGCAGGAGGCGTTGTTATCGTGGGGATGGCGTATTCCTTTTCTGCTCAGTGCGCTTTTGGTGTTGCCTGGATTATATATGCGTCATCGTCTGGATGAGACGCCTGTCTTCCGTGCGTTTAAAAAGCAGCAGGCCATTAATCATAGGCAGCAAAGAGAAGAAAGGCCGGTGGTCAAAGTAGTACGAGAACAATGGCGCAGCATTTTGCTGATTATAATTCTGCGTTTTGCGGAAAGCGTTCCCTTTTTTCTTGCTACCGTCTTCGCGGTTTCCTGGGCGACGACGCAGCTTGGGATTGCCAGCCTGACTATTCTGTACATTGTAATGTTCACCTGTCTGCTGGCGTATCCCATGCACGTGCTATTTGGCATCATGTCGGATCGGCGTGGCTGCCGTCAGGTGTATATTTTCGGCGCGCTTTTTGTCGCGGCAATGGCTTTTCCCTTTTTCTGGCTGCTGGAAAGCCGTTCGCTCATACTGATGACAATGGGCTACGTTCTGCTTATTAACATTGGTCATAATTCACTGAATGCCGTGCAACCTTCTTTTTTCGCCGGACTGTTTCATCCGCCTGTACGCTACAGCGGTTCATCAATTGGCGCTCAGTTGGGGGCGGTTGTGGCAGGGGGATTCACGCCGTTTATCGCTAAAGCGTTAAGCGCAGTCTATGATAACAGTTGGACTTTGGTTGCCGGTTATGTCGTTTTAACTGCGCTGGCTTCGGCGTTTGCGGCAAAGATTGCGCCGGAAACCGTGTTACCGCATTCGCCGTAATGCAAAGGGGGGCTGTCGCCCCCGCTTTTCACTCGCTTAATCAATAGTGCGCAATAATTCGTTAATGCCCACTTTACCACGCGTTTTGGCGTCGACTTTTTTCACGATCACCGCGCAGTACAGACTGTACTTGCCGTCTTTTGACGGCAGGTTGCCGGAAACGACCACGGAGCCCGCCGGTACGCGGCCATAGTGAACTTCACCGGTTTCGCGATCGTAGATTTTGGTGCTCTGGCCGAGGTATACGCCCATGGAAATGACGGAACCTTCTTCGACAATGACGCCTTCCACGACTTCAGAACGCGCGCCAATAAAGCAGTTGTCTTCAATGATGGTCGGGTTAGCCTGCAGTGGCTCCAGTACGCCGCCGATACCCACGCCGCCGGAAAGGTGAACATTTTTACCAATCTGCGCGCAGGAACCCACCGTCGCCCAGGTGTCAACCATGGTGCCTTCGTCAACGTAGGCGCCGATGTTAACGTAAGACGGCATCAGCACGGTGTTGCGGGCGATAAATGCGCCCTGACGAACGGCCGCAGGCGGAACGACGCGGAAGCCTTCTTTCTGAAAACGCGCTTCGTCGTAATCAGCGAATTTCATCGGGACTTTATCGAAGTAGCGGCTTTCCGCACCGTCGATAACCTGGTTATCGTTAATACGGAAAGAGAGCAGAACCGCTTTCTTCAACCACTGGTGAGTGACCCACTGACCGTCGATTTTTTCTGCGACACGCAGCGCGCCGGAATCAAGTAGAGAAATGACCTGGTTTACTGCCTCTCGGGTCACGGTATCTACATTAGCCGGCGTAATATCGGCGCGGCGCTCAAAAGCGGTCTCAATAACGTTCTGTAACTGCTGCATTGTTAAACTCTTTCATATAAATAAACACACTACCCTTTATCGTTTGGATTGAGGGCCGCTGTCAACCGTTGTTGCACCTCAAG
The DNA here is from genome assembly GCF_051702785.1 of Salmonella sp. NW722. NCBI lineage: Bacteria > Pseudomonadati > Pseudomonadota > Gammaproteobacteria > Enterobacterales > Enterobacteriaceae > Salmonella > Salmonella sp. NW722. Next base: position 38,873 of record NZ_JAMMIN010000003.1, on the reverse strand, counting down.
TTGCAGCACATTATTAAGTGCGCGCCGATCCGCTGTGGCGATTATGAATAAATCTTCTACTCGTTCACCAATGGTTGTAATTCGGGCGCCATGAAGCGAAATTCCCAGATCGGCAAAAATTTGTCCGACCCTGGCCAGCAGACCTGGTTGATCGAGCGCGATCAATTCCATGAATGATTTTCTGTCGGTATGGGTGGGCAGAAAATTGACTTCCGTTTCGACCGTAAAGTGCCGTAACTTTGCCGGTTGCCGACGCGGCTGCGGCGGCTGCCAGCTACGCTGCGTAATGGTTTGTTCAAGACCGGTGCGAATAACGTCATGGCGATCCGCCGCCAGCGGGCTGCCGTCTGGTTCCAGAACGATAAACGTATCCATTGCCATGCCGTCGCGAGTGGTAAAGATCTGCGCGTCATGGACGCTTAAATTACGCCTGTCCAGCTCGGCGCAGACGGCGGCAAACAGATAGGGTCTGTCCGGACTCCAGATAAAAATTTCGGTTCCGCCGCGCGTGGCCTGCGGACTGAGCAACACTAACGGTTGGCGCAGATCGTGCTGCAATAAATGGCGTGCGTGCCAGGCGAGCTGATTTGGACTATGACGAACAAAATAGTTAGCGCGACAGCGAGTCCAGATTTTATGCAGCGCGGCTTCATCAATATTGTCCATTCGCAGCAGCGCCAGCGCCTGAAGCTGATGGTGACGCACGCGCTCACGCATATCCGGCGTATTTTGCATTCCACGTCTGAGCTGTTTTTCAGTGGCGAAGTACAGCTCGCGTAGCAGGCTCTGTTTCCAGCTATTCCACAAGGTTTCGTTGGTCGCGCAGATGTCCGCGACGGTCAGGCAGACCAGAAAACGCAGCCGTGTTTCGGTTTGCACCTCTTCGGCAAACTGCTTGATGACTTCCGGATCCTGGATGTCGCGGCGCTGGGCGGTGACTGACATTAGCAGGTGTTGGCGCACCAGCCACGCGACCAGTTGCGTTTCGCGTGAGTTCAAACCGTGCAGTTCGGCGAAGGTGAGTACATCCTGCGCGCCCAGTACGGAATGGTCGCCGCCGCGTCCTTTCGCAATATCGTGGAACAGCGCGGCGATCAGGATCAGTTCCGGATGGGGAAGCCGCGGCCAGAGATCGACGCATAGCGGATGGCGCTGGCGCGTCTCTTCTTTCGCAAAGCTCTCCAGTTTGAGCATTACGCGGATGGTGTGTTCATCCACCGTGTATGCGTGGAACAGGTCAAACTGCATTTGTCCGACGATGTGCGACCACTGCGGCATATAAGCCCACAGTACGCTGTGGCGATGCATCGGCAGCAGGCCGCGGCTGACCGCGCCGGGATGGCGCAGCATACTCAGAAACAGAGTGCGCGCCTCCGGGATGTAACACAGCGGTTGGCTCAGGTGGCGGCGGGCGTGGCGCAAATGGCGTAATGTCGTAGAGTAAATGCCGGTGATCGCGCTATTGCGCACCATCATATAAAACATCCGCAGGATCGCTTGCGGTTCGCGGATAAACAGCGTGTCGTCACGCAGATCAATGAGCGTGCCGCGCAGTTGAAACTCATCGTCAACAGGACGCGGTTTTTCATCCGCAGGCAGCGCCAGAATCGCCTCGTCAAATAGCTGAAGCAGCATCTGATTAAGTTCGCTCACCCGACGCGTAACCCGGAAGTAGTCTTTCATCATCCGCTCAACCGGATCATTGCCCTCGCCGCTGTAGTTAAGGCGTTGAGCGACGCTTAACTGGCGGTCGAACAGCAGGCGGTTATCGTAGCGGCTGACCACCAGATGTAGCGCAAAGCGAATGCGCCACAGGATATGCAGGCACTCGTTGAGCTCCGCGCGCTCAGCGGGGGTTAAAAAGCCGAATCCCACCATCTCATCGAGCGAGGTAGCGCCGAAGTGACGTCGGGCGACCCACTGCAATGTATGGATATCGCGCAGGCCGCCGGGGCTGCTTTTAATATCCGGCTCCAGATTATAGCTGGTACCGTGATAGCGCTGGTGGCGCTGGTTCTGCTCTTCTACTTTGGCGGCGTAAAATTTGTCGGACGGCCAAAAACCTTCGCTGAAAATATGTTTTTGTAGTGCCAGAAACAGAGCGACATCACCGATCAGCAGGCGCGTTTCGATGAGGTTTGTTGCAACGGTTAAATCAGACAGACCTTCCAGCAGACACTCTTCCAGCGTACGTACGCTATGCCCGACATCCAGCTTGACGTCCCAAAGTAAAGTCAGCAGCTCGCCGACCTTTTTCGCCTGTTCATCGGGCAGCTTTTTGCGGCTTAAAATGAGCAGATCAATATCGGAAAGCGGATGCAGTTCGCCGCGTCCATAGCCGCCGACGGCGACCAGCGCCAGATCGGCAATCTGACCGAAACCGGCCTCAATCCACAGGCGTTGCAATAACTGGTCGATAAATTCGGTTCGGGCTTCAATAAGCTGTTCAGCACAAATGCCGCTGTCAAATGCCTCTCCCAGCCAGTGTTGAAAGATGTCGATGCGGGCTTTGATACCGGCGACGGTCAGTTCAGCGCGCGGCCAGACGCCAGGGTTTTGCGGCTGGTCAGGGAGGGTGGGGAGTGCGGTATTCGCGTGCTGTTCAGGAAGAGTATTCATATGCGCCACCCATTAAAAAGCCGGATGGTGGCGTGAACGCCTTATCCGGCCTACGTATTTACTCTTCATCCTTCAAGTTGCTTCTACGTTGGCTGCGCTCGTTCACTCCAGTCACGTACTTATGTACGCTCCTGAAGATTCACTCTCTTGCCGCCTTGAGGCAACTCGAATGATTTTGAGTAAAGGTGTAATTTGTAGGTCTGATAAGATGCGAAGGCATCGCCATCAGGCAAAACATTATTCGTCGTGTGTGATGATCGCCGGGATGGTGTCATCTTTACGCAGCGTCAGAATTTCACAGCCGTTTTCCGTTACCACAATAGTATGCTCGTACTGAGCAGACAAGCTGCGGTCTTTGGTTTTTACCGTCCAGCCGTCTTTCATGGTGCGGATACGGTAATCCCCGGCGTTCAGCATCGGTTCAATGGTAAAGGTCATGCCAGGCTGCAACACGACGCCGCCATCGTCTGCATCATAATGCAGCACCTGCGGTTCTTCATGGAAGCCACGACCAATACCGTGTCCGCAGTATTCACGTACCACGGAGAAACCTTCGCCTTCGGCATATTTCTGGATGGCGGCGCCAATGGTGCGCAGGCGGATGCCCGGTTTCACCATTTTGATGCCCAGATACAGGCTCTCTTGCGTGACGCGGCACAGACGCTCGCCCAGAATGGTCGGTTTGCCGACGATAAACATCTTCGAGGTATCGCCGTGGAATTCATCTTTAATCACGGTCACGTCGATGTTGACGATATCACCATCTTTCAGATGTTTAGCGTCATCCGGAATGCCGTGGCACACCACTTCATTAATAGAGATACAGACGGATTTCGGATAGCCGTGGTAGCCGAGGCAGGCGGAGATCGCGTGTTGTTCGTTAACGATGTAATCGTTACAGATACGGTCCAGTTCGCCGGTGGTGACGCCCGGTTTGATATACGGTTCGATCATTTCCAGCACTTCGGCTGCCAGACGGCCCGCGACGCGCATTTTTTCGATGTCTTCAGATGTCTTGATAGAGATAGCCATGAATTCTGTCCATCAGTGCCGATGATTTCGGCAATAATTGTGTAAGTGCTGACAATGGTATCAGTCAGGGGTGTACCCTGCCAAATTGAGAATCATTCTGAACTTCGCCTTTCGTGCCACAGGTGCGTTGGGGACATTTTTTCACCCCAGTCACTTATTGGCCGTAAGCTCCCGGGGATGCAAAAATTTGCCGCCTGCCTGTAACACGAAATTCATCGTTCAATTCAGCACTGAGTGCCAACAATTATTGGTGTCGGTGGCGTATTTGTGGTATAAAGCGCGCCGGACTTCCGATCCATTCGAAGACTACACACGATGGACGGGAGCGACAAATCTCACTTTGTGTAACAACACACACGTATCGGCACATATTCCGGGGTGCCCTTTGGGGTCGGTAATATGGGATACGTGGAGGCATAACCCCAACTTAATCTATAGAGGTTTTAAATCATGGCAACTGTTTCCATGCGCGACATGCTCAAGGCTGGTGTTCACTTTGGTCACCAGACCCGTTACTGGAACCCGAAAATGAAGCCTTTCATCTTCGGCGCGCGTAACAAAGTTCACATCATCAACCTTGAGAAAACTGTACCGATGTTCAACGAAGCTCTGGCTGAACTGAACAAGATCTCTGCTCGTAAAGGTAAAATCCTTTTCGTTGGTACTAAACGCGCTGCAAGCGAAGCGGTGAAAGAAGCTGCTAACAGCTGCGACCAGTTCTTCGTGAACCATCGCTGGCTGGGCGGTATGCTGACTAACTGGAAAACAGTTCGTCAGTCCATCAAACGTCTGAAAGACCTGGAAACTCAGTCTCAGGACGGTACTTTCGAAAAGCTGACCAAGAAAGAAGCGCTGATGCGTACTCGTGAGCTTGAGAAACTGGAAAACAGCCTGGGCGGTATCAAAGACATGGGCGGTCTGCCGGACGCTCTGTTCGTTATCGATGCTGACCACGAGCACATTGCTATCAAAGAAGCGAACAACCTGGGTATCCCGGTATTTGCTATCGTTGATACCAACTCTGATCCGGACGGCGTTGACTTCGTTATCCCGGGTAACGATGACGCAATCCGTGCTGTTAGCCTGTACCTGGGCGCTGTCGCTGCAACCGTTCGTGAAGGCCGTTCTCAGGATCTGGCTTCCCAGGCGGAAGAAAGCTTCGTAGAAGCCGAGTAATAAGGCTTGATAACTCCCTAAAATAGTTCGAGTTGCAGGAAGGCGGCAAGCTCGAGAATTCCCGGGAGCTTACATCAGTAAGTGACCGGGATGAGCGAGTGAAGGCAACGCGCCTGCGGCTCGAAATATGAAGGGGAGAGCCCTTATAGACCAGGTAGTATCACGTTTGGTTAGGGGGCCTGTATATGGCCCCCTTTTTCACTTTTATATCTGTGCGGTTTGATGCCGGGCAGATCAAATCTTTCGAGGATTTTAGAATGGCTGAAATTACCGCATCCCTGGTAAAAGAGCTGCGTGAGCGTACCGGCGCAGGCATGATGGATTGCAAAAAAGCGCTGACTGAAGCGAATGGCGACATTGAGCTGGCAATCGAAAACATGCGTAAGTCCGGCGCTATCAAAGCGGCGAAAAAAGCAGGCAACGTGGCTGCTGACGGCGTAATCAAAACCAAAATCGACGGCAACGTCGCTTTCATTCTGGAAGTTAACTGCCAGACTGACTTCGTGGCTAAAGATGCTGGCTTCCAGGCATTTGCTGACAAAGTGCTGGACGCCGCTGTTGCTGGCAAAATCACTGACGTAGAAGTTCTGAAAGCACAGTTCGAAGAAGAGCGCGTTGCTCTGGTAGCGAAAATTGGCGAGAACATCAACATTCGTCGCGTCGCTTCCCTGGAAGGCGACGTTCTGGGTTCTTACCAGCACGGTGCGCGCATCGGCGTTCTGGTTGCCGCTAAAGGCGCTGACGAAGAGCTGGTTAAACAGCTGGCGATGCACGTTGCGGCAAGCAAGCCGGAATTCGTTAAGCCGGAAGACGTGTCTGCTGACGTGGTAGAGAAAGAGTACCAGGTACAGCTGGACATCGCGATGCAATCCGGTAAGCCGAAAGAAATCGCAGAGAAAATGGTTGAAGGCCGCATGAAGAAATTCACCGGCGAAGTTTCTCTGACTGGTCAGCCTTTCGTCATGGAACCGAGCAAATCTGTTGGCCAACTGCTGAAAGAGCACAACGCTGACGTGACTGGCTTCATCCGCTTTGAAGTGGGCGAAGGCATTGAGAAAGTCGAGACTGACTTTGCAGCAGAAGTTGCTGCGATGTCTAAGCAGTCCTGATTTTCCTGAGGAGCCGCCTGAGGGCGGCTTCTTTTTGCGCCTCTCTTGTAAAATCAGCCGACGCCTGGCGTCTGCGCTGAAATGCGACGTACAATGTCGCCGGAATTAACTCATATCAATCGTTGACAGTCTCAGGAAAGAAACATGGCTACCAATGCAAAACCCGTCTATAAACGCATTCTGCTTAAATTAAGCGGCGAAGCTCTGCAGGGTACGGAAGGCTTCGGTATTGATGCAAGCATACTGGATCGTATGGCTCAGGAGATCAAAGAACTGGTTGAACTGGGTATTCAGGTTGGTGTGGTGATTGGCGGTGGTAACCTGTTCCGTGGCGCGGGTCTGGCAAAAGCGGGGATGAACCGCGTTGTGGGCGACCACATGGGCATGTTGGCCACCGTCATGAACGGCCTGGCAATGCGTGATGCGCTTCACCGCGCCTATGTGAACGCCCGCCTGATGTCGGCAATTCCTTTAAACGGCGTGTGCGACAACTACAGTTGGGCCGAGGCGATTAGCCTGCTGCGTAATAACCGTGTTGTGATTCTGTCTGCAGGTACGGGTAACCCGTTCTTCACTACCGACTCTGCGGCCTGTCTGCGCGGGATCGAAATTGAAGCGGATGTCGTACTGAAAGCGACCAAAGTGGATGGCGTATTCACTGCCGATCCGGCAAAAGATCCTTCCGCGACCATGTACGATCAGCTGACCTACAGCGAAGTGCTGGATAAAGAGCTGAAAGTGATGGATCTGGCGGCGTTCACGCTGGCTCGTGACCACAAACTGCCGATTCGTGTTTTCAACATGAACAAACCAGGCGCGCTGCGTCGTGTGGTGATGGGCGAAAAAGAAGGGACGTTAATCACGGAATAATTCCCGTGAGCGCCAAATACGGGTAAGATTCTGTTCTATTGACGGGTCTTATTACCTGGCAGAAATTAAACGAGACTATACTTAGCACATCTTTGTATTGTGTGACCGTCTGGTCTGACTGAGACTAGTTTTCAAGGATTCGTAACGTGATTAGCGATATCAGAAAAGATGCTGAAGTACGCATGGAAAAATGCGTTGAAGCGTTCAAAACCCAAATCAGCAAAGTGCGCACGGGTCGTGCTTCTCCCAGCCTGCTGGATGGTATTGTCGTAGAATACTATGGCACTCCGACCCCGCTGCGTCAGTTGGCAAGCGTAACGGTAGAAGACTCCCGTACCTTAAAAATTAACGTGTTTGACCGTTCTATGGGGCCAGCCGTTGAAAAAGCGATCATGGCGTCAGACCTCGGTTTGAATCCAAGCTCTGCGGGCACCGACATTCGCGTTCCGCTGCCGCCGCTGACCGAAGAACGTCGTAAAGATCTGACGAAAATTGTCCGTGGCGAAGCGGAGCAGGCGCGTGTCGCCGTTCGTAACGTCCGCCGTGATGCGAACGATAAAGTAAAAGCTCTGCTGAAAGATAAAGCGATCAGTGAAGATGACGATCGTCGCTCTCAGGAAGAAGTACAGAAAATGACCGACGCGGCAATTAAGAAAGTTGATGCGGCGTTGGCAGATAAAGAAGCAGAACTGATGCAGTTCTGATTGATCTGTACGCAGATATAAACTCATTCCACGGCTAAACCTGGCGGATGAGTGGTGTACAAAGCGCCGCGCAGAAGACATTATCAGGTCTCCTGTGCGGCGTTTTGCTTTTTATTCCGTTTCAACACTTCTGGACGTTTCATGAAGCAATTAACCATTCTGGGCTCGACCGGCTCTATTGGTTGCAGCACACTGGACGTGGTGCGCCATAATCCTGATAGCTTCCGCGTTATCGCGCTGGTGGCGGGTAAAAATGTCGCCCGCATGGCGGAGCAGTGCCTGGAGTTCTCGCCGCGTTATGCCGTGATGGACGATACGTCGAGCGCAGAACAGCTCAAAATAATGCTTCAGCAGCATGGCAGCCGCACCGAGGTTCTGAGCGGTCAGCAGGCTGCCTGTGAGATGGCGGCGCTTGATGAGGTCGGGCATGTGATGGCGGCCATTGTGGGCGCGGCTGGTTTACTGCCGACCCTGGCGGCGATTCGCGCAGGGAAGACGATTCTGCTGGCGAATAAAGAATCGCTGGTGACCTGCGGGCGGCTGTTTATGGACGAAGTAAAACGCAGCAACGCCCGGCTTTTACCCGTCGATAGCGAACATAACGCGATTTTTCAGAGTTTGCCGCAATCTATTCAGCATAATCTGGGATACGCTGACCTTGAGCAAAATGGCGTAACGTCGATTTTGCTTACCGGGTCTGGTGGCCCGTTTCGTGAAACGCCAATGTGCGATCTGGCAGCGATGACGCCGGATCAGGCATGTCGTCATCCGAACTGGTCGATGGGGCGAAAAATCTCCGTCGACTCCGCCACCATGATGAATAAAGGTCTGGAATACATTGAAGCGCGTTGGTTATTTAATGCCAGCGCACGTCAGATGGAAGTGTTGATCCATCCGCAATCGGTCATTCATTCGATGGTGCGTTATCAGGACGGCAGCGTCCTGGCGCAGCTTGGAGAACCTGACATGCGTACGCCTATTGCGCATACGATGGCATGGCCGAATCGCGTCACGTCCGGCGCGCAGCCGCTTGATTTTTGCAAACTCAGCGCGCTGACGTTTAGCGCGCCAGATTATCAGCGTTATCCGTGCCTGAAGCTGGCGATGGAGGCGTTTGAGCAAGGTCAGGCGGCAACGACGGCGCTCAATGCGGCAAACGAAATCACCGTTGCCGCGTTTCTGGCGCAACAGATTCGTTTTACCGATATCGCCGGGCTCAATTTAGCGGTGCTGGAGAGGATGGATTTACAGGAACCGGCAAGCGTTGAGGACGTATTGCAGGTTGACGCCATCGCGCGTGAAGTAGCCAGAAAACAAGTGATACGGCTCTCACGCTGACGATTATCCCGCGACAGAAGATCGTGCTATTTGTTAGCGTTGGGCTTCGGTGATATAGTCTGCGCCACCTGATCGCAGGTTTTTGGCTTTTTTCGGTCAGGTTAGCCGTGGTTTTACACGGCTTTTTTGTGGATACACAAAATCATTCAGGACGCATCGGGACGGCAGGCGAATACGTTCCCGGCGTGCGCAGACAGCGCACGACAGGGGCGATGACGCGCAGTCATCCGCGAAGCGAACCGAAGAGAATGTGTATAAAGGCTTCAGTATTCCTGAGTACCGCTAAATCCTTTCAGGGACAAAAAACGCGTTATGTTGTCTGCAACTCAACCAGTAAGCGAAAATTTGCCAGCGCATGGCTGCCGTCATGTTGCAATAATTATGGATGGCAATGGTCGCTGGGCGAAAAAGCAAGGGAAGATCCGGGCCTTTGGGCATAAAGCCGGAGCGAAGTCCGTCCGGCGAGCGGTCTCTTTTGCTGCCAATAACGGTATTGATGCGTTAACGCTGTATGCCTTTAGTAGTGAAAACTGGAACCGACCGGCGCAGGAAGTGAGCGCGTTAATGGAGCTGTTTGTGTGGGCGCTGGATAGCGAAGTCAAAAGCCTGCACCGCCATAACGTTCGCCTGCGTATTATCGGCGATATCAGTCGATTCAACTCACGTTTACAAGAACGTATTCGCAAATCAGAAGCGCTTACCGCCCATAATACGGGTCTAACGCTGAATATTGCTGCGAATTACGGCGGACGTTGGGATATTGTCCAGGGAGTCCGACAACTGGCGGAACAGGTGCAGGCTGGAGTGCTGCGCCCCGATCAGATTGATGAAGAGAGACTAGGCCAGCAAATCTGTATGCATGAGCTGGCGCCTGTGGATTTAGTAATTAGGACTGGGGGAGAGCATCGCATTAGTAACTTTTTGCTTTGGCAAATTGCCTATGCCGAACTTTACTTTACGGATGTTCTTTGGCCCGATTTCGATGAACAAGACTTTGAAGGTGCGCTGCATGCCTTTGCTAATCGAGAGCGTCGTTTCGGCGGTACCGAGCCTGGTGATGACAAAGCCTGATGGGGGTTGCTTTTGCTGAAGTATCGCCTGATTTCTGCTTTTGTGTTAATACCCGCGGTCATCGCTGCGCTTTTTTTATTGCCGCCGGTGGGGTTCGCTATTATTACGCTGGTTGTCTGTATGCTGGCCGCGTGGGAATGGGGACAGTTAAGCGGTTTCGCCGCGCGTTCACAGCGGGTTTGGCTGGCGGTGCTGTGTGGTCTGTTATTGGCGCTGATGCTATTTTTGTTGCCTGAGTATCATCACAACATTCGTCAACCGCTGGTTGAGATGTCGCTTTGGGCATCGTTAGGATGGTGGGTTGTCGCGCTACTGCTGGTGCTATTTTATCCCGGTTCGGCGGCAATCTGGCGCAACTCAAAAACATTGCGTCTCATTTTCGGTTTGTTAACTATTGTGCCATTTTTCTGGGGCATGCTGGCGCTGCGTGCCTGGCACTATGACGAGAATCATTACAGTGGCGCAATATGGCTACTCTATGTCATGATCCTGGTCTGGGGAGCGGACTCTGGCGCGTACATGTTTGGTAAATTATTTGGCAAACATAAGCTGGCGCCGAAGGTTTCCCCGGGTAAAACCTGGCAAGGGTTTATCGGCGGGCTTGCTACGGCTGCCGTGATCTCATGGGGTTACGGTATGTGGGCGAATCTGAATGTTGCGCCTGTTATCTTGCTGATTTGCTCTGTGGTGGCGGCTCTGGCTTCTGTACTGGGCGACCTCACCGAGAGTATGTTTAAGCGCGAAGCAGGAATTAAGGATAGCGGCCACTTGATTCCAGGCCATGGCGGCATTCTGGACCGAATTGACAGCCTGACGGCTGCCGTACCGGTCTTTGCTTGCCTGTTGTTACTGGTGTTCAGGACGCTCTAACGGAAGGTTTTATGCTGAGTATTCTCTGGAATCTGGCTGCATTCATCATCGCACTGGGCGTGCTGATCACTGTGCATGAATTTGGTCATTTCTGGGTTGCCCGGCGCTGCGGTGTGCGAGTTGAGCGCTTTTCCATCGGTTTTGGCAAAGCGCTCTGGCGTCGTACCGATCGGTACGGCACCGAGTATGTCATCGCCCTGATCCCGCTGGGCGGCTACGTCAAAATGCTGGATGAACGCGCCGAACCGGTAGCGCCGGAATTGCGTCGTCACGCCTTCAATAACAAAACGGTGGGCCAGCGCGCCGCAATTATTGCCGCAGGTCCGGTTGCGAACTTCATTTTTGCTATCTTTGCTTACTGGCTGGTCTTTATCATCGGCGTCCCTGGCGTTCGTCCGGTCATTGGCGAAATAACGCCCAACTCGATTGCTGCGCAGGCGCAAATTGCGCCTGGTACGGAACTTAAAGCCGTTGATGGTATCGAAACCCCTGATTGGGATGCCGTGCGTTTACAACTGGTGTCCAAAATTGGCGATCAGCAGACGACGGTGAGCGTCGCGCCGTTTGGTAGCGACCAGCGGCAGGACAAAACGCTTGATTTACGTCACTGGGCATTTGAGCCTGATAAGCAAGATCCTGTATCTTCTTTAGGGATTCGGCCCCGCGGGCCACAGATTGAACCGGTACTGTCAGAAGTGCAGGCGAATTCCGCAGCCAGTAAAGCGGGTTTGCAAGCGGGCGACAGGATCGTTAAAGTCGATGGTCAGCCGTTAACGCAGTGGATGAAATTCGTGACGTTTGTACGCGATAATCCCGGTAAGCCGTTAGCGTTAGAGATTGAAAGGCAGGGGAGCGCCTTGTCGTTGACGTTAACGCCGGATACGAAATCGGTTAACGGAAAGGCGGAAGGGTTTGCAGGCGTGGTGCCTAAAATTATTCCTCTGCCGGAAGAGTACAAGACTATACGCCAGTATGGGCCTTTTAGCGCCATCCTCGAAGCCACGGATAAGACGTGGCAGTTGATGAAGCTGACGGTCAGTATGCTGGGTAAATTGATAACCGGTGATGTGAAACTGAACAACCTCAGTGGGCCGATTTCTATCGCTCAGGGGGCTGGGATGTCAGCGGAGTTCGGGGTGATTTATTACCTGATGTTCCTTGCGCTAATCAGCGTGAACTTAGGGATAATCAACCTGTTTCCGCTGCCCGTTCTTGACGGGGGTCATCTGCTGTTCCTGGCGATTGAAAAGCTTAAGGGCGGGCCGGTATCCGAGCGGGTTCAAGACTTTAGTTATCGCATTGGCTCGATTTTGCTGGTGTTGTTAATGGGGCTTGCACTTTTCAATGATTTCTCTCGGTTGTAAGAGAGTTAGTTAGGAAGAACGCATAATAACGATGGCGATGAAAAAGTTGCTCATAGCGTCGCTGCTGTTCAGCAGCGCCACCGTATACGGTGCTGAAGGGTTCGTAGTGAAGGACATTCATTTCGAAGGCCTGCAGCGAGTCGCCGTTGGTGCGGCTCTCCTCAGTATGCCGGTGCGCACAGGCGACACGGTTAATGATGAAGATATCAGTAACACCATTCGCGCTCTGTTCGCCACCGGCAACTTTGAGGACGTCCGCGTCCTGCGCGATGGTAATACCCTTCTGGTTCAGGTAAAAGAACGTCCGACCATTGCCAGCATCACTTTCTCCGGGAACAAGTCGGTGAAAGATGACATGCTCAAGCAAAACCTCGAAGCGTCTGGCGTACGTGTTGGCGAGTCTCTGGATCGCACCACGTTGTCTGATATCGAAAAAGGTCTGGAAGACTTTTACTATAGCGTAGGTAAATACAGCGCCAGCGTTAAGGCGGTCGTCACGCCGCTGCCGCGCAACCGTGTTGATCTTAAACTGGTGTTCCAGGAGGGCGTATCGGCGAAGATCCAACAGATCAACATCGTCGGTAACCATGCCTTTAGCACCGAAGAACTCATTTCTCATTTCCAGTTGCGTGACGAAGTGCCGTGGTGGAACGTCGTCGGCGATCGTAAATACCAGAAACAGAAGCTGGCGGGCGACCTTGAAACCTTGCGCAGCTACTATCTGGATCGCGGCTACGCGCGTTTCAATATTGACTCCACGCAAGTGAGTCTGACGCCGGATAAGAAAGGGATCTACATCACCGTCAATATCACCGAAGGCGATCAGTACAAGCTTTCCGGGGTTCAGGTGAGCGGTAACCTGGCCGGACATTCCGCTGAAATTGAGAAACTGACGAAAATTGAACCGGGCGAGCTCTATAACGGCACCAAAGTGACCAAAATGGAAGATGACATCAAAAAGCTTCTGGGTCGCTATGGTTACGCCTATCCGCGCGTGCAGTCACAGCCTGAAATTAACGATGCTGACAAAACCGTAAAACTGCGCGTAAACGTCGATGCGGGCAACCGTTTCTACGTGCGTAAGATCCGCTTTGAAGGCAACGATACCTCAAAAGATTCCGTTCTGCGCCGTGAAATGCGCCAGATGGAAGGGGCGTGGCTGGGCAGCGACCTGGTTGACCAGGGGAAAGAGCGTCTGAACCGTCTCGGCTTCTTTGAAACCGTCGACACCGACACGCAGCGCGTTCCGGGTAGCCCGGATCAGGTTGATGTGGTGTACAAGGTGAAAGAGCGCAACACCGGTAGCTTTAACTTCGGTATCGGTTACGGTACAGAAAGCGGCGTTAGCTTCCAGGCCGGCGTTCAGCAGGACAACTGGTTAGGTACCGGTTATTCCGTGGGGATTAACGGTACCAAAAACGACTACCAGACCTACAGCGAACTGTCCGTTACTAACCCATACTTTACCGTTGACGGCGTGAGCCTCGGTGGTCGTATCTTCTATAACGACTTCCAGGCGGACGATGCAGACCTGTCCGACTATACCAACAAGAGTTACGGTACGGACGTGACGCTTGGCTTCCCCATCAACGAGTACAACACGTTGCGTGCTGGTTTAGGGTATGTGCATAACTCCCTGTCCAATATGGAACCGCAGGTTGCAATGTGGCGTTATCTGGCATCAATGGGCCAGTATCCGAGTACTAATGATCAGGATAATAGTTTTAGCACTGATGACTTCACCTTTAACTACGGCTGGACCTACAACAAACTAGACCGTGGTTACTTCCCGACGGAAGGTACGCGTATCAACCTGACGGGTAAGGTGACGATTCCGGGATCGGATAACGAATACTATAAAGCGACGTTGGATACCGCGACCTATGTACCGATCGATAACGATCATAAGTGGGTCATTCTGGGCCGTACCCGCTTTGGTTATGGCGATGGTTTAGGCGGTAAAGAGATGCCATTCTATGAGAACTTCTATGCCGGTGGTTCCAGTACCGTGCGTGGTTTCCAGTCGAATACCATTGGTCCTAAGGCGGTCTATTATCCCTATAACCCTAAAAATTACGATGCTGATGAAGACTACGATTGCGCGACGCAGGACGGCGCAAAAGATATGTGTAAGTCGGATGATGCGGTAGGGGGGAACGCGATGGCGGTCGCCAGCCTGGAATTTATCACGCCGACGCCGTTTATCAGCGAGAAATATGCTAATTCGGTCCGTACTTCTTTCTTCTGGGATATGGGGACCGTCTGGGATACTAACTGGGATTCCAGCCAGTATTCTGGTTATCCGGACTACAGCGATCCGAGCAACATCCGTATGTCCGCGGGTATCGCATTACAATGGATGTCCCCATTGGGGCCGTTGGTCTTCTCCTACGCCCAGCCGTTTAAAAAGTACGATGGAGACAAAGCCGAGCAGTTCCAGTTTAACATTGGTAAAACCTGGTAATTGTTCACTGCAAAGGAATGCATTGGTAGTGTAGCGATGACTTTTGGCGATGCCCCCAGGGATCGCCAGGCCACGCAAAGAGCTGTACCTTCGGGTGCAAATGGGATGGTAAGGAGTTTATTGTGAAAAAGTGGTTATTAGCTGCAGGTCTTGGTTTGGCGATGGTAACGTCCGCACAGGCTGCTGACAAAATTGCAATCGTCAACATGGGTAATCTGTTCCAACAGGTTGCGCAGAAGACGGGTGTATCCAATACACTGGAAAACGAATTTAAAGGCCGTGCGGCTGAACTGCAAAAAATGGAAACCGATCTGCAATCTAAAATGCAGCGTCTGCAATCCATGAAAGCAGGTAGCGATCGTACTAAGCTGGAAAAAGACGTGATGTCTCAGCGCCAGACTTTCGCGCAAAAAGCGCAGGCTTTTGAGAAAGATCGCGCTCGTCGTTCCAACGAAGAACGCAACAAACTGGTGACTCGTATCCAGACTGCGGTGAAAAAAGTGGCTAACGACCAGAGTATCGATCTGGTGGTAGACGCAAACACCGTTGCTTACAACAGCAGCGATGTGAAAGACATCACCGCTGACGTACTGAAACAGGTTAAATAAGTAATGCCTTCAATTCGACTGGCTGACTTAGCAGAACAGTTGGATGCAGAATTACACGGTGATGGCGATATCGTCATCACCGGCGTTGCGTCCATGCAATCTGCAACAACAGGCCACATTACGTTTATGGTAAATCCTAAGTACCGTGAACACTTAGGTTTATGCCAGGCTTCTGCGGTTGTCATGACGCAGGACGATCTTCCTTTTGCCAAGAGCGCGGCGCTGGTAGTTAAAAATCCCTACCTGACCTACGCGCGCATGGCGCAAATTTTAGATACTACGCCGCAGCCCGCGCAGAATATCGCGCCAAGCGCCGTGATTGATGCGACGGCAACGCTGGGTAGCAATGTTTCAGTCGGCGCGAATGCGGTGATTGAATCTGGCGTACAACTGGGCGATAACGTGGTTATCGGCGCAGGCTGTTTCGTCGGAAAAAATAGCAAAATCGGGGCGGGTTCACGCTTGTGGGCGAACGTAACGATTTACCACGACATTCAGATCGGTGAGAATTGCCTGATCCAGTCCAGTACGGTGATCGGCGCGGACGGTTTTGGCTACGCTAACGATCGTGGCAACTGGGTGAAGATCCCACAACTGGGCCGGGTCATTATTGGCGATCGTGTCGAGATCGGCGCTTGTACCACCATTGACCGTGGCGCGTTGGATGATACTGTTATTGGCAATGGCGTGATTATTGATAATCAGTGCCAGATTGCACATAACGTCGTGATTGGCGACAATACGGCAGTTGCCGGTGGCGTCATTATGGCGGGTAGCCTGAAGATTGGCCGTTACTGCATGATTGGCGGCGCCAGCGTGATCAATGGGCATATGGAAATATGCGACAAAGTCACGGTAACTGGCATGGGTATGGTGATGCGTCCCATCACGGAACCGGGCGTCTACTCCTCAGGCATTCCGCTGCAACCCAACAAAGTATGGCGTAAAACTGCTGCACTGGTGATGAACATTGATGATATGAGCAAGCGTCTCAAAGCGATTGAGCGCAAGGTTAATCAACAAGACTAACGTTCCGCCTTGTAGTTGCCATTCTTTTCCGGCCTGTCACATTCATACGATTGCGGCAGGCCGTGTTATTATTGCCTTTTTGTATATTTGGACAGGAAGAGTATTTTGACTACTAACACTCATACTCTGCAGATTGAAGAGATTTTAGAGCTTCTGCCGCACCGTTTTCCGTTTTTACTGGTCGATCGCGTGCTGGACTTTGAAGAAGGTCGTTTTCTGCGTGCGGTGAAAAATGTCTCCGTCAACGAGCCGTTTTTCCAGGGACACTTCCCGGGCAAACCGATTTTGCCAGGCGTGCTGATTCTGGAAGCGATGGCGCAGGCAACCGGTATTCTGGCGTTTAAAAGCGTTGGGAAACTGGAACCTGGCGAACTGTATTATTTCGCGGGTATTGATGAAGCGCGCTTTAAGCGTCCGGTGGTGCCAGGCGATCAGATGATCATGGAAGTCACTTTCGAGAAAACGCGCCGTGGCCTGACCCGCTTTAAAGGGGTTGCGCTGGTCGACGGTAAAGTTGTGTGCGAAGCAACCATGATGTGTGCTCGTAGCCGGGAGGCCTGATTCGTGATTGATAAATCCGCCTTTATTCATCCTACCGCCATTGTGGAAGACGGCGCTGTAATTGGCGCTAATGCCCACATTGGTCCCTTTTGTATTGTTGGGCCGCAGGTCGAAATTGGTGAGGGAACCGTACTGAAGTCTCATGTGGTCGTGAATGGTCAAACCAAAATCGGCCGCGACAACGAGATTTATCAGTTTGCCTCCATCGGTGAAGTGAACCAGGATCTAAAATATGCGGGTGAGCCGACCCGTGTGGAAATTGGCGATCGTAACCGCATCCGCGAAAGCGTCACCATTCATCGTGGTACAGTGCAGGGCGGTGGGTTGACGAAGGTGGGTAGCGATAACCTGCTGATGATCAATGCGCATGTCGCACATGATTGTACGGTAGGTAATCGCTGTATCCTCGCCAACAACGCCACGCTGGCGGGGCACGTATCAGTCGATGATTTTGCGATCATCGGCGGTATGACGGCAGTTCATCAATTCTGCATTATCGGTGCGCATGTGATGGTCGGCGGCTGCTCCGGCGTGGCGCAGGATGTCCCACCGTATGTGATTGCGCAGGGTAACCATGCGACGCCGTTCGGGGTAAATATTGAAGGGCTGAAGCGTCGCGGCTTTAGCCGTGAAGGGCTGGTGGCGATTCGTAATGCCTACAAACTGTTGTACCGCAGTGGTAAAACGCTCGACGAAGCGAAGCTGGAAATCGCTGAACTTGCTGAAAAGCATCCGGAAGTGAAGGCGTTTACCGAGTTCTTTGAGCGTTCAACGCGTGGTCCGATTCGTTAATGGCGGCACAGCGTCCTTTAACGATTGCCCTGGTCGCCGGTGAAACGTCCGGCGATATTCTTGGCGCAGGCTTAATTCGTGCGCTGAAAGCGCGCGTACCCAACGCCCGCTTTGTGGGCGTTGCGGGGCCGCGTATGCAGGCCGAAGGGTGTGAAGCCTGGTACGAAATGGAAGAGCTGGCGGTCATGGGCATTGTTGAAGTGCTCGGACGTTTACGCCGTTTGTTGCATATCCGCGCCGATCTGACCCGCCGTTTTACCGAACTCAAGCCCGATGTCTTTGTCGGGATTGATGCCCCTGATTTCAATATTACCCTCGAAGGTAATCTGAAAAAACAAGGGATTAAGACCATTCATTATGTCAGCCCGTCCGTTTGGGCCTGGCGACAGAAACGCGTTTTCAAAATAGGCAGATCCACCCATATGGTGTTGGCTTTTCTGCCTTTCGAAAAAGCGTTTTACGATAAATTTAACGTCCCGTGCCGCTTTATCGGTCACACCATGGCGGATGCCATGCCGCTGGACCCGGATAAAAATGCGGCGCGCGATGTGCTGGGTATCCCGCATGACGCCCATTGTCTGGCGCTACTGCCTGGCAGCCGTGGCGCGGAAGTGGAAATGCTCAGCGCCGATTTCCTGAAAACCGCACAATTACTGCGACAGCGCTATCCCGATCTGGAAGTGGTAGTGCCGCTGGTGAACGCGAAACGCCGCGAGCAGTTTGAAAAAATTAAAGCGGAGGTTGCGCCGGATCTCGCCGTTCATTTGCTGGACGGCATGGCGCGCGAGGCGATGATCGCCAGCGACGCGGCTCTGCTGGCCTCGGGTACGGCGGCGCTGGAGTGTATGCTGGCAAAATGCCCGATGGTAGTGGGATATCGTATGAAGCCCTTCACTTTCTGGCTGGCGAAACGTCTGGTGAAAACGGAGTATGTGTCTTTGCCTAACCTGCTGGCGGGAAGAGAATTAGTCAAAGAGCTGTTGCAGGAAGAGTGCGAACCGCAAAAACTCGCCGAAGCGCTGTTGCCGCTACTGGCGAACGGTAAAACCAGCCATGCGATGCACGACACCTTCCGTGAACTGCATCAGCAGATCCGCTGTAATGCCGATGAGCAGGCGGCAGATGCCGTCCTGGAGTTAGCACAATGATCGAATTTGTTTATCCACACACCCATTTAGTGGCGGGTGTGGATGAAGTGGGCCGTGGCCCGCTGGTGGGCGCCGTAGTGACCGCCGCCGTGATCCTCGATCCGGCTCGCCCGATCGTCGGTCTGAATGATTCCAAAAAATTGTCTGAAAAGCGTCGTCTGTCATTGTATGACGAGATTAAAGAAAAGGCGTTAAGCTGGAGTCTGGGACGCGCGGAAGCGCATGAAATTGATGAGCTGAATATTTTGCACGCCACCATGCTCGCCATGCAGCGCGCTGTCGCTGGTCTGCATATTGCGCCAGAATATGTGCTGATCGACGGCAATCGCTGTCCGGAACTGCCTGTGCCGTCAATGGCCGTGGTGAAAGGCGACAGTCGCGTGGCGGAGATTAGCGCGGCGTCTATTCTGGCGAAAGTCACCCGCGACGCAGAAATGGCGGCGCTGGATATCGTTTTTCCTCAGTATGGCTTTGCGCAGCACAAAGGCTATCCAACCGCTTTTCATCTGGAAAAGTTGGCCCAGTATGGCGCGACGGCGCACCACCGACGCAGTTTTGCGCCTGTTAAACGCGCTCTGGGACTTGTGTCCTGATTCTTGTATCGAGAAATCTGAAGATGTCTGAACCACGTTTCGTTCACCTGCGGGTGCACAGCGACTACTCTATGATCGATGGGCTGGCGAAGACCGGGCCGCTGGTGAAAAAGGCGGCCTCATTAGGTATGCCTGCGCTGGCGATCACCGATTTTACCAACCTCTGCGGTCTGGTGAAGTTCTACGGAGCGGGTCATGGCGCGGGCATTAAACCCATCGTCGGGGCGGACTTTAATGTTCACAACGAACTGCTGGGAGATGAGCTGACTCATCTGACGGTACTGGCGGCGAATAATACGGGATACCAGAACCTGACGTTGCTGATCTCGAAAGCGTATCAGCGCGGCTACGGCGCGGCAGGCCCGATTATTGAGCGCGACTGGCTGGTAGAGCTTAAAGAAGGTTTGATCCTGCTTTCCGGCGGGCGCATGGGCGACGTAGGCCGCTGTCTGCTACGCGGCAACCAGGCGCTGGTGGAGGAGTGCGTTGCTTTCTATGAAGCGCATTTTCCCGAACGCTACTTCCTGGAACTGATCCGTACCGGCAGACAGGATGAAGAGACCTATCTCCATGCTGCGGTTGAGCTGGCTGAGGCACGTGGTTTGCCGGTTGTCGCGACAAACGATGTCCGTTTTCTTGAAAGCGATGATTTTGACGCCCATGAAATTCGTGTCGCGATCCACGACGGTTTCACGCTCGACGATCCTAAACGTCCACGCAATTATTCACCGCAGCAGTATATGCGCAGTGAAGAAGAAATGTGCGAGCTGTTCTCCGATATTCCGGAGGCGCTGGAAAATACGGTGGAGATTGCCAAACGCTGCAACGTAACGGTGCGTCTGGGTGAATATTTCCTGCCGCAGTTCCCGACCGGCGATATGACCACCGAAGATTATCTGGTCAAAAAAGCGAAAGAGGGGCTGGAAGAGCGTCTGGCTTTCCTGTTTCCGGACGAAGAAGAGCGCAAAAAGCGTCGCCCGGAATATGACGAGCGTCTGGATATTGAACTACAGGTTATCAACCAGATGGGGTTCCCTGGCTACTTCCTCATCGTGATGGAGTTTATCCAGTGGTCAAAAGATAACGGCGTGCCGGTAGGGCCGGGACGTGGTTCCGGGGCCGGTTCGCTGGTGGCCTACGCGCTGAAAATTACTGACCTTGATCCGCTGGAATTTGACCTGCTGTTCGAACGTTTCCTGAACCCGGAACGTGTCTCGATGCCTGACTTCGACGTTGACTTCTGTATGGAGAAACGCGACCAGGTGATTGAGCACGTCGCAGACATGTACGGGCGTGATGCGGTATCGCAGATTATCACCTTCGGTACGATGGCGGCGAAAGCCGTTATCCGCGATGTGGGCCGCGTGCTGGGGCATCCGTACGGTTTTGTGGATCGTATCTCGAAGCTGGTGCCGCCCGATCCGGGCATGACGCTGGCAAAAGCCTTTGAAGCGGAACCGCAACTACCGGAAATTTACGAGGCGGACGAAGAGGTCAAAGCGCTGATCGATATGGCGCGTAAGCTCGAAGGCGTCACGCGTAACGCCGGTAAGCACGCTGGCGGCGTGGTCATCGCGCCGACCAAAATTACCGACTTTGCGCCGCTGTACTGCGATGAAGAGGGCAAGCATCCGGTTACCCAGTTTGATAAAAGCGACGTGGAATATGCCGGGCTGGTGAAGTTCGACTTCCTCGGTTTGCGTACGCTGACCATCATCAACTGGGCGCTGGAGATGATCAACAAGCGGCGCGAGAAAAACGGTGAGCCGCCGCTGGATATCGCCGCCATTCCGCTGGACGATAAAAAAAGCTTCGACATGCTGCAGCGCTCGGAAACCACGGCGGTCTTCCAGCTTGAATCGCGCGGCATGAAAGATCTGATCAAACGTCTGCAGCCGGACTGCTTTGAAGATATGATCGCGCTTGTGGCCCTGTTCCGTCCCGGTCCGTTGCAGTCAGGGATGGTAGATAACTTTATCGACCGTAAGCACGGTCGTGAAGAACTCTCTTACCCGGACGTTCAGTGGCAGCATGAAAGCCTGAAGCCGGTACTGGAGCCGACCTACGGCATCATTCTGTATCAGGAACAGGTGATGCAGATTGCCCAGGTACTTTCCGGGTATACTCTCGGCGGCGCGGATATGCTGCGTCGTGCGATGGGTAAGAAAAAGCCGGAAGAAATGGCCAAACAGCGTTCCGTTTTTGAAGAGGGCGCGAAAAAGAACGGTATCGACGGCGAACTGGCGATGAAAATCTTTGACCTGGTGGAGAAATTCGCCGGTTACGGGTTTAACAAATCGCACTCCGCCGCTTATGCGCTGGTTTCTTACCAGACGCTATGGCTAAAGGCGCACTATCCGGCAGAGTTTATGGCGGCGGTGATGACTGCCGATATGGACAACACCGAGAAGGTCGTCGGCCTGGTGGACGAGTGCTGGCGGATGGGACTGAAAATTCTGCCGCCGGATATTAACTCCGGATTGTACCATTTCCACGTTAACGATGAGGGCGAGATCGTCTACGGTATCGGCGCGATCAAAGGCGTCGGCGAAGGGCCGATCGAAGCGATCATCGACGCGCGTAATCAGGGCGGCTATTTCCGCGAGCTGTTTGATCTGTGCGCGCGGACCGACACCAAAAAGCTCAACCGCCGGGTGCTGGAAAAGCTGATCATGTCCGGGGCGTTCGACCGCCTGGGGCCGCACCGCGCCGCGCTGATGAACTCATTGGGCGATGCGCTGAAAGCCGCCGACCAGCACGCCAAAGCGGAAGCTATCGGTCAGGCGGATATGTTCGGCGTACTGGCGGAAGAGCCGGAGCAAATCGAGCAATCCTATGCCAGCTGCCAGCCGTGGCCGGAGCAGGTGGTGTTAGATGGGGAACGTGAAACGTTGGGGCTGTACCTGACGGGCCACCCCATCAATCAGTATTTAAAAGAAATTGAGCGCTATGTCGGCGGGGTAAGGCTCAAAGACATGCATCCGACAGAACGTGGTAAAGTCACCACGGCTGCGGGGCTCGTGATTGCCGCAAGGGTTATGGTCACCAAGCGCGGCAATCGTATCGGCATCTGTACGCTGGATGACCGTTCCGGGCGTCTGGAAGTGATGTTATTTACCGACGCGCTGGATAAATACCAGCAGTTGCTGGAAAAAGACCGCATACTTATCGTCAGCGGACAGGTCAGCTTTGATGACTTCAGCGGGGGGCTTAAAATGACCGCCCGCGAAGTGATGGATATTGACGAAGCTCGCGAAAAATACGCTCGCGGGCTTGCTATCTCGCTGACGGACAGGCAAATTGATGACCAGCTTTTAAACCGACTCCGTCAGTCTCTGGAACCCCACCGCTCGGGGACCATTCCAGTACATCTCTACTATCAGAGGGCGGATGCGCGTGCGCGGCTGCGTTTTGGCGCAACGTGGCGTGTCTCTCCGAGCGATCGTTTACTTAACGATCTGCGTGGCCTCATTGGTTCGGAGCAGGTGGAACTGGAGTTTGACTAATACAGGAATACTATGAGTCTGAATTTCCTTGATTTTGAACAGCCGATAGCAGAGCTGGAAGCGAAAATCGATTCTCTGACTGCGGTAAGCCGCCAGGATGAGAAACTGGATATTAATATCGATGAAGAAGTCCATCGCCTGCGCGAAAAAAGCGTAGAACTGACGCGCAAAATCTTCGCCGATCTCGGCGCATGGCAGGTAGCCCAACTGGCTCGCCATCCGCAGCGTCCGTACACCCTGGATTATGTCCGTCTGGCGTTTGATGAGTTTGATGAGCTGGCGGGCGATCGCGCCTATGCTGATGACAAAGCCATCGTCGGCGGTATCGCGCGTCTGGAAGGGCGACCGGTGATGATCATTGGTCATCAGAAAGGTCGTGAAACCAAAGAAAAAATTCGTCGTAACTTTGGCATGCCAGCGCCGGAAGGCTACCGCAAAGCGCTGCGCCTGATGGAAATGGCTGAACGCTTCAACATGCCGATTATCACCTTCATCGACACCCCGGGCGCTTACCCTGGCGTGGGCGCGGAAGAGCGTGGTCAGTCTGAAGCCATCGCCCGCAACCTGCGTGAGATGTCTCGTCTGAACGTACCGGTCATCTGCACCGTGATTGGCGAAGGCGGCTCCGGCGGCGCATTGGCGATTGGCGTGGGTGATAAAGTGAATATGCTGCAATACAGCACCTATTCCGTTATCTCCCCGGAAGGTTGCGCCTCTATTTTGTGGAAGAGCGCCGACAAAGCGCCATTGGCTGCTGAAGCAATGGGCATCATCGCGCCGCGTCTGAAAGAGCTGAAGCTAATCGATTCCATCATTCCGGAGCCGCTGGGCGGCGCGCACCGTAATCCGGAAGCGATGGCGGCATCGCTAAAAGCGCAGCTGCTGGAAGATTTAGCCGATCTCGATGTGTTAAGCACCGATGATTTAAAAAACCGTCGTTACCAGCGTTTGATGAGCTACGGTTACGCCTAATCATTTACCTCATTTTTCCCAGGAGGCCGGATAATCCGGCCTCTTTTTTTTGGACGAGGAAAAATGAGACGCCGATGAGTTGATGTGATTAAACGCAACGGCATGTTCTCCCTGACACTGTATCAACTGCCAGGCGTGTGGCCAGGGCAGGCAGTGAACTACCCTTCAAGGAAAAAATTATGGGATTGCAAAAAACACTGGCGCTCAGCGCCGTAGCGGCAGGGATCATGTTGAGCTTATCCGGTGCGCAGGCCGCGCCGCTGCTTAGCAGTAGTGAGCCAATGACCATTAACGCCAGCGATCTGGCGGCGAAAGAGAAAGCGCTGACGGATTTTCCGTTAATGGAGGCCGTGAAATCCTCTATTCAGACGTTGGATAACAGCGCGGTTGAACAAATTGAACCGGGGCGCGCCGCTAACCCGGCAAACGTAAAACGCGTTGAAAGTATTCTGAAAGAGGCCGACTGGGATTATCTGTTCCCGATGCGCGCGCCGGAATACACTTACTCTAACTTCCTGAAAGCGATAGGTAAATTCCCGGCGGTTTGTGGTACCTACACCGATGGACGCGATAGCGACGCTATCTGCCGTAAAACCCTGGCTACTATGTTTGCGCATTTTGCCCAGGAGACGGGCGGTCACGAAAGCTGGCGTGACATTCCAGAATGGCGTCAGGCGCTGGTCTATCTGCGCGAAGTCGGCTGGACTGAAGGGCAGAAAGGCGGCTACAACGGCGAATGTAACCCGGATGTATGGCAGGGCCAGACCTGGCCGTGCGGTAAAGATAAGGACGGCGATTTCCTCAGCTATTTTGGTCGCGGGGCAAAACAGCTTTCTTATAACTACAACTATGGGCCTTTCTCTGACGCGATGTATGGCGACGTTCGCCCTCTGCTGGATAAACCCGAGCTGGTGGCGGATACCTGGATGAACCTGGCGAGCGCCGTCTTCTTCTTTGTGTATCCGCAGCCGCCGAAGCCGTCTATGCTACATGTGATTGACGGTACCTGGCAGCCAAACGATCGCGATAAAGCAAACGGCCTGGTATCAGGTTTCGGCGTCACCATTCAAATCATCAATGGCGGCGTGGAGTGCGGCGGCGCAGATGAGAATGCGCAGTCGCTTAACCGTATCGCCTACTACAAAGAGTTTGCCAACTACCTGAAAGTGCCGGTGCCGGCGGACGAAGTGTTGGGCTGTAAAAAGATGAAGCAGTTCGATGAAGGCGGCGCTGGCGCGTTACCGATCTACTGGGAACAAGACTGGGGCTGGAGCGCCGATACTGCGGATGGTAAAACCTATTCCTGCCAGTTAGTGGGATATCAAACACCGTATACCGCCTTTAAAGAGGGTGACTACACGAAATGTGTACAGCATTATTTCAACGTTAATATCGTCGATGATAACGGAACCACTGAACCGGATGTCACGCCAACTCCGGCGCCAGTGACGGATGAAAACGTGGCGCCAGTCGCGCGCATTGCCGGGCCGGTCGGGGCGGTGGAAGCCGGTAGCCCGGTTTCACTCAGCGCGGAAGGATCGACCGACGCGAATGGCGACAAGCTCACCTATACCTGGATGTCGCAGGATGGCAAAACGCTGAGCGGCCAGGATAAAGCCGTTGTGATTTTCAACGCGCCGGATGTCACTCAGAACACCCAGTATGTGGTGAATCTGACCGTTAGCGACGGTACGCTCTCCAGTACAGCGGTTTATACGCTGAATGTGAAAGCGAAGGCCGCCGCTGCGGATGACGAAGATAAGACCACCAGCTACCCTGCCTGGAGCAGCAGCCAGAAATGGAATCCGGGCGACATCGTCAACAGTAATGGCGCATTGTACCAGTGCAAACCGTTCCCGGAAGGCTCATGGTGTAATGTTGCGCCTGCCTACTATGAGCCCGGTGTAGGGATTGCCTGGGCCGATGCATGGAACGCATTGTAATAAGATAAATCCTGTCGGTGCTTTGCATCGGCAGGATTGTTACTATGCTTATCTCAGGTTTTTTCAGGAGAAAGCATGAACATCATCGCCATTATGGGGCCGCACGGGGTTTACTATAAAGATGAACCCATCAAGGAGCTTGAGCGTGCATTACAATCCCTGGGATTTCAAATTATCTGGCCGCAAAATAGCGTTGACTTGTTGAAGTTTATTGAACATAACCCGCGCATCTGCGGCGTTATTTTTGACTGGGATGAATACAGTCTCGACCTTTGTAGCGAAATCAACCAGCTAAATGAATACCTTCCTCTCTACGCCTTTATCAATACCAACTCCACGCTGGACGTTAGCGTTCACGATATGCGCATGGCGCTGTGGTTTTTTGAGTATGCGTTGGGGCTGGCTGAAGATATCGCGACGCGCATTCATCAATATACAAACGAATATCTCGATAATATTACGCCGCCGTTTACCAAAGCGCTGTTTACCTACGCCAAAGAAGGAAAATATACCTTTTGTACGCCGGGTCATATGGCGGGAACGGCGTATCAGAAAAGCCCGCCAGGCTGTCTGTTTTATGACTTTTTTGGCGGCAATACCTTAAAGGCCGATGTGTCGATTTCGGTGACTGAACTGGGATCGCTGCTGGATCACACCGGGCCGCATCTGGAAGCGGAAGAGTATATCGCCCGTACTTTTGGCGCCGAGCAGAGTTATATGGTGACGAACGGTACGTCGACCTCGAATAAAATTGTCGGTATGTATGCCGCGCCTGCGGGAAGTACGCTACTTATTGATCGTAATTGCCATAAATCGCTGGCGCATTTGCTGATGATGAGCGATGTGGTGCCTCTCTGGTTGAAGCCGACGCGCAATGCGCTCGGTATTCTCGGCGGTATTCCTAAGCGTGAATTTACCCGCGACAGCATTGCGCGTAAGGTGGCGGAAACCGCGCAGGCGCAATGGCCGGTTCATGCGGTTATCACCAATTCGACTTACGATGGTCTGCTGTATAACACTAACTGGATCAAGCAGATGCTGGACGTTCCCTCGATCCATTTTGATTCCGCCTGGGTACCCTATACCCATTTCCATCCGATCTACCAGGGGAAAAGCGGGATGAGCGGCGATCGGGTGCCCGGAAAAGTGATTTTCGAAACGCAATCTACCCATAAAATGCTGGCGGCTTTTTCGCAGGCGTCGCTTATTCATATCAAAGGGGAATATGACGAAGAGACGTTTAACGAAGCGTTTATGATGCACACTTCCACATCGCCGAGCTATCCCATTGTCGCCTCTATCGAGACCGCGGCGGCGATGCTGCGCGGCAATCCAGGGAAAAGATTGATTAACCGTTCGGTGGAACGGGCGCTCCATTTTCGTAAAGAGGTACAGCGGCTACGTGAAGAGTCCGATAGCTGGTTCTTTGATATCTGGCAGCCGGAAGAGGTTGATGAGGCCGAATGCTGGCCGGTCACGCCGGGAGAAACCTGGCATGGCTTCGCCGATGCCGATGATGATCATATGTTTCTCGATCCGGTTAAGGTGACAATCCTGACGCCGGGGATGGATGAACAGGGCAACATGAGCGAAGAGGGGATACCCGCCGCGCTGGTGGCGAAGTTCCTCGATGAGCGAGGCGTGGTGGTGGAAAAAACCGGGCCGTATAATCTGCTGTTTTTGTTCAGCATAGGGATTGATAAGACCCGTGCGATGGGGCTGCTGCGCGGACTGACGGAATTTAAACGCGCCTACGATCTTAACCTGCGCGTCAAAAATATGTTGCCGGATCTGTATGCGGAAGATCCGGATTTTTATCGCAATATGCGCATTCAGGATCTGGCGCAGGGGATCCATAAACTGATCCGCCAGCACGATCTTCCGGGGCTGATGCTGCGGGCGTTCGAGGTTTTACCGGAGATGATCATGACCCCGCACCAGGCCTGGCAGCGTCAGATCAAAGGCGAGGTGGAAACCGTGGCGCTCGATCAACTGCCAGGGCGCGTTTCCGCGAATATGATCCTGCCTTATCCGCCAGGCGTTCCGCTGTTGATGCCCGGCGAGAGGATCACGCAACAGAGTCGGGCCGTGCTCGATTTTCTGCTGATGCTCTGCTCGATTGGCCAGCATTATCCCGGTTTTGAAACGGATATTCACGGCGCGAAACGGAATGAAGACGGGGTGTACCAGGTACGAGTCTTAAAACACGCCTGTTAGCTTGCCTGACGGGAATGTGACGAGTAACGTACTGATAATCAATAAAGGAGACGCTATGCTGGGATTAAAACAGGTTCATCACATCGCGATCATTGCGACAGACTATGCGGTGAGCAAGGCGTTTTATTGCGATATTCTGGGGTTCGATCTGCTAAGCGAAGTCTGGCGGGAAGAGCGTGACTCGTGGAAGGGCGATTTGGCACTAAACGGGCAGTATGTGATTGAGCTTTTCTCTTTTCCCTTCCCTCCGGCGCGTCCAAGCCGACCTGAAGCCTGCGGCCTGCGCCATCTGGCTTTCAGCGTGGAAAATGTGGAAAACGCCGTTGCGCATCTGGAAAAGCATCAGGTTAAGTGCGAACCGATACGCATCGATCCGTATACCGGGAAGCGCTTTACTTTTTTCAACGATCCGGACGGTTTACCGCTTGAGCTGTATGAGCAGTAAGGCTTGTCATTAAGACGCTCGCCAGGTAACGTTGCCGGGCTAAGTCACTATAAGCATGGATCATGACCACTCTCACGTTGAATACCTCGTTACTCTCTTCTCGCCGTATTCTGGCTGCCTTTAGCGGTGGCCTGGATTCTACGGTGCTTCTGCATCAACTGGTGTTGTGGCGAGAACGCCATCCTGACGTCACGCTGCGTGCTATCCATATTCATCACGGTTTAAGCCCTCATGCTGATAGCTGGGTGCGGCATTGCGAAACCGTATGCGAACGCTGGCAGGTTCCGCTGGTAGTGGAGCGGGTGACGCTGGCGGATAATGGCCTGGGTATCGAGGCCCATGCGCGTGAAGCGCGCTACCGGGCGTTCGCACAGACGCTATTGCCTGGCGAAGTGCTGGCAACCGCGCAGCACCTTGACGATCAGTGTGAAACATTCCTGCTGGCGTTAAAGCGCGGCAGCGGTCCGGCCGGACTTTCCGCGATGGGAGAACGCTCGCCTTTTGCCGGAACTCTGCTTCTTCGCCCGCTGTTGAGAGAAACGCGGAAGACGCTGGAACAGTGGGCTGTGCGTCATGGCTTATGCTGGATTGAAGATGAAAGCAATCAGGATGACGCCTACGATCGCAATTTTTTACGCCTGCGCGCGCTTCCGCTCTTGCAGCAGCGCTGGCCGCATTTTCCTGCGGCGGTAGCCCGTAGCGCGACGCTCTGCGCCGAGCAAGAACGGCTGCTGGACGAGCTTCTGGCCAGCGATCTTACTGACTGTATCACGGCGGAGGGAACATTGCGGCTCTCTCCATTAATGTCGATGAGCGATGTACGGCGGGCGGCGATTTTGCGTCGCTGGCTGGCGATGCGTAATGCGCCGATGCCCTCTCGCGACGCGCTGGAACGTATCTGGCAGGAGGTGGCGCTGGCGCGCGACGATGCCTCTCCCTGTTTACGCTTTGGCGATCACGAGATTCGCCGTTATCAGTCGCAACTGTGGTGGATTAAATCCGTGGCCGGACAACACGAAACGACGGTGGCCTGGCCCGCCTGGCAAACGCCGCTGGCGCTGCCTGCCGGCTTAGGGACGGTACAGCTCGTTCCTGGCGGCGAACTGCGCCGACCGCGAGAGGAAGAATCCGTCAGCATTCGTTTTAAAGCGCCAGGCGTGTTACATATTGTCGGGCGTAACGGTGGACGTAAATTAAAGAAAATCTGGCAGGAGCAGGGGATCCCGCCCTGGCGACGAGACACCACGCCGCTGTTGTTTTACGGCGAAACGCTGATTGCGGCTGCGGGTGTTTTTGTGACGCGTGAGGGAGCAGCAGAAGATAAAGAAGGGGTGAGTCTGGTTTGGCATGCCTGATGGCGCTGCGCTTATCAGGCCTACGTATCGCATGGAACGTAGGCCGGATAAGGTGCTTGCACCACCATCCGGCAACAAAATACTCAGGATTCGCTAACTACCACGGTACCAATTTCCGGGTGGCTGAAACTGGCGATTTTATCGAGACGAAGCTCACAAGACTCGCCGGAAACCTCGGCAAGCAGATATTCTACGTTTTTACGTAAGATCAAATCGTTCGCTTTTGCCTGCAAAACCTCGCCATCTTTTAACGTTAGCGTCAGTATTAAATGATGCATGCAGGCAAGCTCAAGACTATCGTAGTCATCGCAATTAATGGGTTGATACGTTTCATTCATTGACATAATCGCTCACCAGTAAGTTCGCGGCAGCATAAGCTGCCTTTTCCCTGACCGACTCTGAAAGGGCGCTATCTGCCGCCACTTCATTAAGCACTTTCAATACACAACCCAGCGCATCCGGGACATACCCTAAGTCTCCGCTGGCGATTTCCGCATACCGCTTGCGTACTAACTCACAATATTTTTCCACATGCCCTCCTGTCAGCATTCTGACTTAACCGTGGATGCAAGTCTAAGCCTACGAAGTTAAATCTTGTTTAGCAAGGTGACTATACCATACTCATTTGCGCAATATCAGCGCCTGACGCGAGTGGGTAAAAGATTCGTTAACAGCCTTTTAGCGCAGTTTTCGCTACAATGGGCGCCTGATTCGAAAGGAGTTTTCTCATGGCGCTTAAAGCGACAATTTATAAAGCCGTCGTCAATGTGGCTGACCTTGATCGCAACCGGTTTCTGGATGCGGCATTGACGCTGGCGCGTCACCCTTCTGAAACGCAGGAGCGCATGATGCTGCGCCTGTTGGCATGGATAAAATATGCTGATGAACGGTTGCAGTTTACACGTGGGCTCAGCGCGGAAGATGAGCCGGAGGCCTGGCTGCGCAACGATCATCTGGGCATCGATCTCTGGATAGAGCTGGGGCTGCCGGATGAGCGCCGTATTAAGAAAGCCTGTACTCAGGCGAGCGACGTCGCGCTCTTTGCTTATAACTCCCGGGCGGCGCAAATCTGGTGGCAGCAGCATCAAAGCAAGTGCGCGCAGTTCGCTAACCTGTCCGTCTGGTATCTGGATGACGGGCAACTGGCGCAGCTCAGTGAATTTGCCGATCGTACCATGACGCTACAGGCGACGATTCAGGACGGCGCAATCTGGCTTTCTGATGCTCGGAATAATCTGGAAATACAGCTAACCGCCTGGCAACAGCCCTCATGATTGCCATCTCCCGGACGGTCTCCATAGCCGATAATGAGCTGGAAATTACGGCCATTCGCGCGCAGGGCGCGGGTGGTCAGCACGTAAATAAGACCTCTAGCGCGATTCATTTGCGCTTTGACATTCGGGCCTCTGGCCTGCCAGAGTATTATAAACAGCGTTTGCTGACGGCCAGCCACCATCTGATAAGCGATGATGGCGTCATTATCATTAAGGCGCAGGAGTTCCGGAGCCAGGAGCTCAACCGGGAAGCGGCTATCGCCAGGCTGGTTGCCGTCATAAAAGAATTAACTGCGGAGCAGAAAAGCCGTCGCGCAACCCGTCCGACGCGTGCCTCGAAAGAGCGCCGTTTGTCCTCAAAGGCGCAAAAATCTTCTGTAAAGGCGCTTCGCGGCAAAGTTCGTCGTCCATTGGATTGACGGGCAGGAATAGCAATTTCATAAGGATTTTATGGTGAGAACAGCAATATTGTCAGTAGCGGCAGCCTGTACGCTATTTGCATTGATAGGGTGTAATAACCGTGCGGAAGTTGACGCCCTGCAACCTGCGCAGGCGGCGGAATTAAAACCCATGCAGCAAAGCTGGCGCGGCGTGCTGCCCTGTGCGGATTGTGAAGGTATTGAAACGTCACTGTTTCTGGAAAAAGACGGCACATGGGTGATGAACGAGCGCTATCAGGGCGTGCGCGAAGAACCTTCCTCTTTTGCGTCATACGGTACCTGGGCGCGGACGGCGGATAAACTGGTGTTAACCGACAGCAATGGCGAGAAATCGTATTATCGCGCGAAAGGCAATGCGCTGGAGATGCTCGACAGAGAAGGCAATCCGGTGGCTTCGCAGCTTAATTATACGCTGGTGCCTGTTACCGCCAGCCTGCCGGTAACGCCAATGCCGTTGCGTGGTATGTATGTATACAGGGCCGATGCGGCGACCTTTACCGATTGCGCGACCGGAAAACGGCTGCCGGTCGCCAGTAACGCCCAGCTTGAGCGCGGCTATCTGGCGGCGAAAGGTGAAGCGGAAAAACCGGTGCTGCTGACGGTAGAAGGGCATTTTGTGTTAGCCGCGAATCCGGACACGGGCGAGCCGGTAAAAACGC
This sequence comes from Salmonella sp. NW722, assembly GCF_051702785.1. NCBI lineage: Bacteria > Pseudomonadati > Pseudomonadota > Gammaproteobacteria > Enterobacterales > Enterobacteriaceae > Salmonella > Salmonella sp. NW722. Next base: position 6,714 of record NZ_JAMMIN010000003.1, on the reverse strand, counting down.
TAATAGCTGATAAAAATGTGAAGTTTGCGCCGGGTAAAGATTGCACTCACTAATAAAAGGCCTCGCAGGGTGCGAGGCCTTTACATATCTGCCGGATGGCGCCGGGCAATCCCAACAAAATGTCGTTTAGCCTTTAATCGCCTTGACCAGATAATCAACGATATCGCCGGTTTTAATCAGCGATTTTTCACCGCTACGACGGTATTTATACTCAATATCGTCGTTATCCAGGTTGCGATCGCCAATCACGATAGTATGTGGAATACCAATCAGCTCCATATCGGCAAACATCACGCCCGGGCGCTCTTTACGGTCGTCCATCAGCACTTCAATGCCCTGCGCGCGCAATTCGCTGTACAGCTTTTCCGCCAGCTCCTGCACACGGAAGGATTTGTGCATATTCATCGGCAGAATAGCGACCTGGAAAGGCGCAATGGCGTCAGGCCATACAATGCCGCGCTCGTCAAAGTTCTGCTCGATAGCTGCGGCAACGACACGTGTTACGCCGATACCGTAACAGCCCATTGTCAGGATCTGGTTACGGCCATCTTCACCCTGAACGGAGGCTTTCAGCGCTTCTGAGTACTTGGTACCTAACTGGAAGATGTGACCCACTTCGATACCGCGTTTGATAAGCAACGTTCCCTGACCATCCGGACTCGGATCGCCGGCGACTACGTTACGGATGTCGGCAACAACAGGCGTCGCCACATCGCGATCCCAGTTAATACCAAAGTAGTGTTTACCGTCGATGTTGGCGCCAGCGGCAAAATCGCTCATGGCGGCAACGGTGCGATCGATGATGACCGGAATCGGCATATTGACCGGGCCGAGGGAGCCAGGGCCGGCATTAATCACGGCGCGAATCTCTTCTTCGGTAGCGAAGGTCAGCGGGCTGGCAACGTGCGGCAGTTTTTCCGCTTTAACTTCATTCAGTTCATGATCGCCGCGAACCAGCAGAGCCACCAGCGGAGACTTGCTGTCTTTCGCCGCTTTCACCAGCAGCGTTTTTACCGTTTTTTCAATTGGCAGGTTGAATTGTTCCACCAGCTCCGCGATGGTTTTGGCATTTGGCGTATCGACCAGAGTCATTTCCTGCGTCGCCGCTGCGCGCGGCGTTTGCGGCGCGATAGCTTCCGCCAGTTCAATGTTAGCCGCGTAATCAGAAACATCAGAGAAAACGATATCGTCTTCGCCGCTTTGCGCCAGCACCTGGAATTCATGCGAGGCGTTGCCGCCGATAGAACCGGTATCGGCCTGTACCGCGCGGAAATCCAGCCCCATACGGCTGAAGATACGGCTATACGCGGCGTACATGGCGTCATAGGTTTCCTGCAACGACTCCTGAGAGGTGTGGAAAGAGTAAGCATCTTTCATCAGGAATTCGCGCGAACGCATCACGCCAAAGCGCGGACGCACTTCATCACGGAATTTGGTCTGGATTTGGAAGAAGTTCAGCGGCAACTGCTTATAAGAGCTGAGTTCATTACGCACCAGATCGGTGATAACTTCTTCGTGGGTCGGGCCGAGTACGAACGGACGCTCGCCACGGTCGACAAAACGCAGCAGTTCCGGACCGTACTGTTCCCAACGACCACTCTCTTGCCACAGGTCGGCTGGCTGAACGACTGGCATCGACACCTCGATAGCACCGGCGTTGTTCATCTCTTCACGCACGATGTTTTCGACTTTTTTCAGGACGCGCAGGCCGGTCGGCAGCCAGGTATATAACCCGGAGGCGAGCTTGCGGATCATCCCGGCGCGCAGCATCAGCTGGTGGCTGATAACCTCGGCGTCGGCAGGTGTCTCCTTCAGAGTGGAGAGCAGGTATTGGCTAGTACGCATGTTGTTACGGTTCCAGTTGAACGATCGAACAGGCTCAATGTGAGCCTGATACAAAAAAAGTGATTTAGTTTACCAGCGTGCAAGAGATGTCAAAAGAGAAGGGCGTGAAATTACCGTGGTTCCAGCGCAAACACTTCAAATCCGGTGTTAACCACACGCCAGCGCACGTTAAAATCATGCAGCCAGACGGCATAGGTTTTGCCCGTCTCTTCACCCTTACGATAAGCCGGGCGAGGATCTTGCGCCAGCACATCGCAAATAAATGTCCGTAGCTGCGGATAACGCCTTTCCAGCGTCGTAAGCTGTTGAGCCACCTCAGCGGTAAAACTCACGGGCATTTCAGCTATCGGCGCCTGTTGCGCATAGCTGGCGGCGGCGTCCGGTAAGGCCTCGGCAAACGGTAAATACGGTTTAATATCCACCACCGGCGTGCCATCCACCAGATCCAGACTGCCTAATTTCAGAATTACGCTCTCTTTCCGGCACTCGATACCTTTTAGCGCAACGAGCGACATGCCAATCGGATTGGGGCGGAACGTGGAGCGCGTGGCAAAAACGCCCATTCTGGCGTTACCGCCAAGACGGGGCGGACGAACTGTTGGCCGCCAGCCGCCGTCCATCGTCTGATGAAAAACGAAAAGCACCCACAAATGGCTGAACGCTTCCAGGCCGCGAACGGCATCGGCCTGGTTGTAAGGCGCTATCAGATGCAGTTCGCCGCAGGCGCTTTTGACCAGACCAGGCTGGCGCGGAACGGCGAATTTTTCTTTATAGGGGGAGCGAATAACGCCGATTTGTTCAAACTGAAAGCTGCTCATTTCGCCGAAATATTCAGGGCGGACCCGATACAAACCGCCTGACGATAGCAGCCTGGCGTGCCGCTGGTAATTTCACAGCTGTGCAGCAGGACGGCGTTGGCTTTCATTTTAGATGCATTAATCTGCATACGCTTGCGCGCAGTTGGAATGTTAGGCGGAGAGTCTTGATTTGTCGCCTGGCAGGATTCGCCGCTAACCTCGCCAAGATCGCGGAAAGGTTTGCCGACTAAGTCTTCAGCATTGGTGTAAATCCTGACGGGAGCGGCACGCGGCGCTTTAGGTTTCTCCGGCTCCGCTTTTGGCGGGGTTGCGGTGCTTTGAACGGGTTCAACAGGGGATCTGCTTAGCATGGAACAACCGCCCAGCATGAGTGCCAATAAACAGATCGGTAAAGCACGCATAATATTTCCTCAATGAATGTTCTAATTGCCAGATATTGAATCAGGAGCTTGCATAAATGACAAGACGGGCAATAGCCCGTCCTGAATAATATTACAGATTGTGGAATCAGCCTAAAACTTACCAGCCTTTCACCGCACCGCCATTAAAAACTTTATTTGCGGCTTCGTACACTTCATCAGACTGGTAAGCCTGAACGAATTTTTTCACATTCTCGGCGTCTTTGTTATCTTCACGCGTCACGATCAGGTTAACGTACGGAGAATCTTTATCTTCAACGAAGATACCGTCTTTCGCTGGCGTCAGGCCAATCTGGCTGGCGTAAGTCGTATTGATGACCGCTAACGCGATCTGCGCGTCATCCAGCGAACGCGGCAACTGCGGCGCTTCCAGCTCAACAATTTTCAGATTTTTCGGGTTTTCGACGATATCCAGCGAGGTAGGAAGCAGACCAACGCCGTCTTTCAGTTTAATCAGCCCTACTTTTTGCAGCAGCAGCAGGGAACGACCAAGGTTGGTCGGGTCGTTAGGCACAGCGACCTGGGAACCGTCCTTGAGCTCATCCAGAGATTTGATTTTTTTGGAATATCCTGCAATGGGATAGACAAAAGTCTTACCAACAGAAACCAGTTTGTAGCCGCGATCTTTGATTTGCTGATCCAGATACGGTTTGTGCTGGAAGGCATTGGCATCGATATCGCCTTTGCTCAGCGCTTCATTAGGCAGAACATAATCATTAAAGGTCACCAATTCCACGTCCAGGCCGTATTTTTCTTTCGCGACTTTCTGCGCGACTTCGGCAACTTGCTGCTCTGCGCCAACGATTACGCCGACTTTAATATGATTCGGATCTTTTTCATCCTGACCGCAACCCGCAAGTGCCAGAGAACCAATCAGAGCACCCACTGCCGCAAAGGTTTTGAATTTGAACGCCATGCTTATTTCCTTAATGAGTATTTGTGTTGTGTTTAACGTTACTTATGCGTGACAGCCCTGACGATGCGATCGCCGGATAACTGAATTAAATAAACCAGAACGACAAGTAATACCAGCACCGTATTCATCACGGTAGCATTGTATCCAATATAACCGTACTGATAGCCGATTTGACCGAGGCCGCCTGCGCCGACGGCGCCGCCCATTGCGGAGTAACCGACCAGGGTGATCAGTGTAATGGTTGCCGCATTCACCAGACCAGGCAGCGCTTCCGGTAAAAGGATTTTACGTACAATTTGCAGCGGCGTGGCGCCCATCGCTCGCGAGGCTTCAATCAGCCCGGCAGGGATCTCTAACAACGCATTTTCCACCATACGGGCGATAAAAGGCGCGGCGCCGACGGTCAGCGGTACAATCGCGGCCTGCAAACCAATGGAGGTGCCGACAATTATTCGGGTAAAAGGAATCATCCACACCAGCAGGATGATAAAGGGAATCGAGCGGAAAATATTGACCACTGCAGAGAGGGAGCGATACAGCCTGGCGTTCTCCATAATCTGCCCCGGGCGCGTAACATACAGCAATACGCCAACCGGCAGGCCAATCACGAAACCGAAGAAACCGGAGACAAAGGTCATCGCCAGCGTTTCCCAGACGCCACGAACCAGTAACCACATCATTGCCTCAGACATAACCCAGTACCTCTACTTTCACATGGTGATCCTGCAGCCAGGCAATTGCGGCTTGCGTCTCTTCTTGTGTGCCGTGCATTTCCGTTAGCATAATGCCGAACTTCACACCGCCCGCGTAATCCATCTGCGCGCTAATAATATTATTGTTCACGTTGAAACGACGCGCGGTTTCAGAAAGCAGCGGGGCATCCACAGACTGTCCGGTGAACTCCATGCGCAGCATCGGCACGCTGTCAGTTTCCGGCGACGCTTTCAAACGCGCCTGGTAATCTTCCGGAATGTCCAGATGCAGAGTGGACTGAATAAACTTCTGCGCCAGCGGCGTTTTAGGGTGCGAGAAGACTTCGCTGACCGTATCTTGCTCAATAAGCTCACCATTACTGATGACGGCAACGCAGTCGCAGATACGTTTTACGACATCCATTTCATGAGTGATAAGCAGAATCGTCAACCCCAGACGACGGTTGATATCTTTCAGCAATTCCAGAATCGAACGGGTCGTCGCGGGATCAAGCGCGCTGGTGGCTTCATCGCACAGCAACACTTTTGGATTACTGGCTAACGCGCGGGCAATCGCGACACGCTGTTTCTGACCGCCGGAAAGATTTGCCGGATAGCTGTCGTGCTTGTCGCCAAGACCGACTAAATCCAGCAGCTCTGTGACACGGCGTTTGATCTCTTCCTTTGGTGTGTTATCCAGTTCCAGCGGCAACGCGACGTTGCCAAACACGGTACGGGAAGAGAGCAGGTTAAAATGTTGGAAAATCATGCCGATTTGACGGCGAGCTTTGGTCAACTCAGACTCTGAAAGCGTTGTCAGCTCCTGACCGCCGACCTGAACGCTACCTTCGGTTGGGCGTTCAAGTAAGTTAACGCAGCGGATAAGCGTACTTTTACCGGCGCCGGAGGCGCCAATGACGCCATAAATCTGCCCGGCAGGCACGTGCAGGCTGACATTATTTAGCGCCTGAATGGTGCGCGTCCCCTGCTGGAACACTTTGGTAATATTCGAAAGTTTAATCATTGGTTATTTATTATCGTAATTAAGTTAGCCGTGGCATTTTCGTCTGTCTAATACGGTCAACGCCGTCAACAGAATGGATGTTAAGGCATCCAGACGTCTAAATCAATCAGGCTTTATACGATGAGCACTTTCTTGCCTGCTGAAACATGCGATACTAGCGCCACTTGCTTTACTCAGGAGCTATAAAAGGTGGCAAAGTCTGTACCCGCAATTTTTCTCGACCGTGACGGCACCATTAATGTGGATCACGGCTACGTACATGAAATCGATGCATTTGAGTTTATAGACGGCGTTATTGACGCGATGCGCGAGCTAAAAAAAATGGGCTATGCGCTGGTGGTGGTAACGAACCAGTCCGGAATCGCGCGCGGCAAATTCACTGAGGCGCAGTTTGAAACGTTAACCGAATGGATGGACTGGTCGTTGGCGGATCGCGATGTTGATTTGGACGGCATCTATTATTGTCCTCACCATCCGCAGGGCAGCATAGAAGAGTTCCGTCAGGTATGTGATTGCCGCAAGCCGCATCCAGGAATGCTTATCTCGGCGCGTGATTTCCTGCATATCGATATGGCGGCTTCTTATATGGTGGGAGACAAGCTGGAAGATATGCAGGCGGCTGCGGCGGCAAATGTCGGGACAAAAGTGCTGGTGCGTACGGGCAAACCGGTCACGGCAGAAGCAGAAAACGCGGCGGACTGGGTGTTAAACAGCCTTGCCGACCTGCCATCGGCGATAAAAAAGCAGCAAAAATAAGCGTTATGGATAAAAGATGAGCGGTTAAAACAAAAATGCATTTTTCCGCTTGTCTTCCTGAACCGACTCCCTATAATGCGCCTCCATCGACACGGCGGATGTGAATCACTTCACACAAACAGCCGGTCGGTTGAAGAGAAAAATCCTGAAATTCAGGGTTGACTCTGAAAGAGGAAAGCGTAATATACGCCACCTCGCGACGGTGAGCTGAAAGCCGCGTCGCACCTGCTCTTTAACAATTTAT